>DATFXJ010000220.1:0-19083 GCA_035315965.1 Pseudolabrys sp. | reverse complement strand
AGGGTTTTGAGCACGAAGACGATCGGCAGGCCGCTCGCCTCCTGCGAGTGCTCGAGGACTGTCCAGGAGCGCGCAGCATAGGGTACCGATAACCAAATCAGAACGATCATAAACGGCAGTAGCAGCAGTAACGCACCGATGAGATCGACCATTGCCTTCGTGCGTGAGGAGGCCTCCGCATAAAAGAAATCAACGCGCACATGGCCGCCGGCAAATAGCGTCCAGGCTGCAGCCAGCATGAACAGTGCCGCGTGGGCGTAGATCACTGTCTCGGTGAGCCAGACCGAGCCGAGCCCGAACAGGTAGCGCGCGACCACCAGCGCGAACTGCAGCAGTACGACCACCAGCACCAGCCATGCCACGGCACGGCCTACGCCTGAGGTCAGGCGGTCAATCCGGTCAGCGAAGGCGGTCATAATCGCAAAAGTCATGGCGCCGATGATGGCACAAAGGCACGCCTTTTGCTTTATAGTGGGGCACATGTCCGGACACGATCACGACCATCACCACGATCACGATCATTCCGAACTTTCGGAAACCCAGCTGCGTGTGCGTGCGCTGGAAACCGTGCTCACTGAAAAGGGTTATGTCGATCCGGCGGCGCTGGACGCCATCGTCGAGGCCTACGAGACCCGGATCGGGCCGCGCAACGGCGCCGCCGTCGTCGCCAAAGCCTGGTGTGATCCGGCATTCAAGCAGGGCTTGCTCGCGGACGCTTCCAAGGCTGTAGCAACCTTGGGCCACGTCGGTCGAATTGGCGATCACCTGGTCGCGGTCGAGAACACACCCAAGATACACAACATGGTCGTGTGCACGCTTTGCTCATGCTATCCGTGGGAAATGCTCGGTCTGCCGCCGATATGGTACAAGTCGGCGCCTTACCGCTCGCGTGCGGTCAAGGACCCGCGTGGGGTGCTTGAAGATTTCGGCGTCTCGTTGCCAAAAGACACTGAAATCCGTGTCTGGGATTCAACCGCCGAAACTCGATTCCTTGTGCTGCCGATGCGGCCCGCCGGAACGGACGGCTGGAGCGAACAGCAGCTCGCCGAAATTGTCACCCGCGACTCAATGATCGGTACCGGGTTGCCGAAGCACCCTGGATCGACCAGCTGATGGATGGGATCCATGACATGGGTGGCATGGATGGTTTCGGCAAAGTCGAGTCCGAGCCGAATGAGCCGCCCTTCCACGAAACCTGGGAAGGCCGCATTCTGGCGCTGCAACGCGCAATGGATTATGCGGGCGCCTGGCACATTGACCACGAGCGCTTCGCGCGGGAACGGTTGCCACCGCAGGTCTATCTAACTTCGTCATATTACCAAAAATGGGCGCTGGCGATGGAGATGAACGTGGTCGAACGCGGCCTCGCCAGCCCGGAGGAATTGAGAGCAGGACATGCGCTCAAGCCCGGCAAGACGCTGAAGCGAAAGCTCACGCCTGCGGTCGTGCAGGACGGCCTCACGCGAGGCTCATTCTTCCGCCAGCAACAAGCTCCGGCCAAATTCAAGATCGGCGACCGCGTGCGCACCCTGAATATTCATCCCAAGACGCACACGCGACTGCCGCGTTACGCCCGCGGAAAGCTCGGCATGGTCGAACTCTGCCACGGCTGTCACATGTTCCCGGATTCGGTCGCAATCAATCTCGGCGACAATCCGCAGTGGCTCTATACCGTAGTGTTCGACGGGCGCGAATTGTGGGGCGCGGACGCCGATCCAAAACTTAAGGTGTCGATTGACGCCTTCGAGCCATATCTCGAGCCCGCCTAGCGATGACCGATACCAACCGCACCACCGCACAACTCGCGATCCAAGCGGTGCCGGGCGTGCCGCGTGACGGCGATGGGCCGGTGTTCCGCGAGCCTTGGGAAGCGCAAGCCTTTGCCATGACGCTGGCGCTGCACGAGCGCGGCGTCTTCACCTGGCCGGAATGGGCGGCGGCGCTCGCAGCAGAGATCAAACGTGCACAGGCCGCGGGCGATCCTGACACCGGCGAAACCTACTATTTGCACTGGCTCAATACGCTCGAGAAGCTGGTCGCCGACAAATGCGTTGCGACGCAAGGCACGCTGCGTCGGTACCGTGATGCATGGGACCGCGCGTGTGATCGCACGCCCATGGTCAGCCGATTGAGTTAAGAGAAGAGGATTTTTCCTAGCTCACATTCCGCTCATCCCCGCACAAGCGACAACCAGTCGCAAGTGGGTAGGAACGATCATCAACCCATCAATCGCTCGCTCACCATGTAGCCGGTGAGCAAGGCGGCGCCGAACAGCACGATCACGAGCGCCGCCGCCGTTTCCAATCCGCGCATAAGAAGGATTCCCGCCCCCGGCTTTGCCAGCGCAAGCCGGCCAGCGAGCCCGCGTGCGCCTACAGCGAGCGTCGCGATGGCCGCAACCGTTATCGTGGTACCGAGGCCCATCACGAAGGTCGATGCTACCCCGACCCAGAACAGTCCCTGGGCCAGCGCGAACACAAGGACGATGATCGCACCCGAGCATGGCCGCAATCCAACCGCCACGATCGCGGCAAGGCCGCGCCTGAGCCAGTGCCGACCCGTCAATTCCTGCGGCTCGGGCGCGTGCGCATGACCCCAGGCGGAAGCTTCGTCTTCGTGCTCGTGATGATGGGAATGTGCATGGTTCTGATGATGATGAGCGCCCCCGTGTGTGTGGTGATGATGGTGATTGTGATTATGATCGTGCACATGATGCGCAGGCTTTTCGCCCCGCAACAGACGCAGGAAAGCGCGGCCTTTGACCCAAAACAGGCGCAGGCCGATCAGCATGATCAACGCATAGCTGACCATTTCAATCACGCGGACGGTATCACCCATCGCCTTGGCAGTAGCGCCCAGGAGTGCGGCAGCGATGCCGACGATCGCGATGGCCATGAATGCCTGAAGCATCGCCGAAGCGAACGACAAAAAGATGCCACGCCGCCAGGTCTCGTCATTGGCGACCAGGTAGGAAGAGATCACAGCCTTGCCGTGACCCGGCCCGGCCGCGTGGAAAACGCCGTAAAGGAACGAAATGCCGAGCAGCGTGTATGCGGCGCTGCCGTCGGCCTTGGCGGCGCGGATCAGGCCCGAGAGCATGCGATAGAACTCGGCCTGCTTGGCAAGGATCCATCCGGCAAAGCCCCCGACGTCGTAGGATGTTGCCCCGCGCGTCACGCCGAACGGCTGCGCCAGGGCAGCACCGCTCATCGCAAGAATTAGCAAAATGCAGACAGCCAGCAAAATGTTTTGCGCAACACGAGATTGCAGCGTTGCCGTCAAGGACAGTGCACCACGAGCTTGTTCGAGAACTGCGCGCCCCAGGCCATGGTCGTATTCTTTTGATCGGCCGGGATTTCGCTCAACCTCTTGCCTTCGGCAAAAGTCATTTCCCGCGGTAGCTGCACATTGAGTTTGCATTTCGGCGCGCCGACAAGTTGGGCCGGATTTTGCTTGGCAAACGAAAAATCCACGAAGATGGTCGGATCGTAGATTTCGATCTTCAGCTCCTTCGCTTTCACTGGTGTTTTGAATGGCAGGGTGAAGTTGAGCGTAAGCACTTGATCTGCGTAATCGAGCCAATAGCCCGGCGCGGGATCGGTTAGCTCTACTTTCGCGCCGTCCGCAGTGGCATAGGTGAAGTAGTCGTACTCCTTCAGCGACTCAACATTGACTTTGGCGAGGGGCGCTAGCTCCTCTCTAGTGAACTTGCCTTTTTCTTTGCTCTCGAGTCCTTGTGTGGCAAAGGTCGAGAACATGTCGTCGAACGACCAGGCATGACGAATGCCTGTGATGCGGCCGTCCGGCGCATAGACAAGGTCGGTGTGCATCGTCACCCAGACGTGCGGATGCGCGTTGGCGATGCCGGCCAAAACCAAAGTCAATACTGCGACTAGAATCCGAACCGAAGCGATCATGCGCGCGCACCATAACACGGACTGCGGCGCAAAAGTGACGTCTTACTTTGCTGCACGAGCATCCGCTCGTCCCGCGAAAGCCGGGGGCCCGTAGAGGCGCTAGATGCCTGCTGCTCCGCCGTCGGCGCGGGGATCGTGCCCACCTTCGAGGCTCCTGTTGGCATGCAGCACGACCGCGCCGCAATGACCCATCGTGTCGGAATACGCCTCATCGAGAACTGCAACATCGTGGCCCGCCGATAGCAGGCGATCGATCAAATTGCCATCGAAGCGCGACTCCATCCGTAGATTGGTGTGTGTCGATCCCCATGTGCGTCCGAGCAGCCAGCGCGGCCCATCGAGCGCCTTCTCGAGCGGCTGGTGAAATGTGACGTAGCGTGTGAACACGGCCGCCTGACTTTGCGGTTGGCCGTCGCCGCCCATCGTGCCGTAAGCGATGACGCGCCCGTCCTGGAGCACGGCGAGGGCGGGATTGAGTGTGTGGAATGGACGGCGGGCGGGCGCGAGCGCGTTGAGCGCCTTCGGGTCGAGCGAGAAGCTGGCGCCGCGGTTCTGCATCAGGACGCCGGTGGCCGGCAGCACGCAGCCGGAGCCGAACTCCCAGTAGAGCGACTGGATGTAAGAAACGACAAGGCCGCTTGCGTCCGCCGCACCCATCCAGATTGTGTCCCCTTCGCCATTAGGCGCCGGCCAGCACGCCGCTTTTCGCGCGGCGATCTTTGCCGCTTCGGCATCGAGGAAAGCAGGCGACAGATATTGGTGGAGATCGACAGTGATCTTGTCCGGATCGGTGACTACACGATCGCGCAAGCAAAAGGCGCGTTTGGTCGCTTCGACCAGACCGTGGATATGCTCGAAGCGTTCCGCTTGCGTGACATCCAGGCGCTCGAACAACGCCAAAATCATTAGCGATGCCAATCCTTGCGTCGGCGGCGGCGAATTGTAGAGTGTGCCTGCCTTCGTCAAGACGCTGAGCGGCTCATCGACGGTTGCACGATAATTTTCCAGATCAGCGCGCGTTATGGGGCTGCCGATGCGTTCGAGGTCACCGGCAATTTCGCGGCCGACATCACCGCGATAGAAATCGTCAAGGCCGGCATGTGCGAGATGCTCGAGAGTTGCAGCAAACTCAGTTTGCTGGAGCCGGGCGCCGACGTCCGGAACTTTGCCATCAACCAGGAATGCTTTTTTGAAGCCGATCGCTTTGTCCATCTCCGGCAGTTTTTCTGTCGTCAGCCGGGCTTGGCTGCGAGTGACCGCGTAGCCGTTGCGCGCGTGCTTGATGGCGGGCGCGAGCCACATCTCAATCGGCAGCTTGCCGCCCTGCGCCATGGCTGCTTCCTTCGCAAGCATCCACGCGCCGACTGCGCCCGGGACAGTGAGCGCCGCGAGCGGCCCACGCGCGGGGATCTCGTCGTAGCCCGCGTCCCGATAAAACCGCGGCGTAGCTTTGGCGCCGGCGCGTCCCGCTCCCATGAGCGCACGCACGCGGCCGGAGGGCTCACGAATCAACCAGAAGCCATCGCCCCCTGCGTGGTTCATATGGGGATAGACCACCGCAATGCTGGCGGCCATCGCAAGCATCGCCTCGATCGCGTTGCCGCCCTCGCCGAGGATCGTGCCACCATCTTCGACCGCGGCCGCGTGCGGGGCGGCAACCACGCCTCGGCGGTGTCCGGCGGAATGGAGAATCATGCGGGCGCGACGTCCACAAGCCCGCGCTTCTTCAACAGCGCATCCACCGTCGGCAGCCGGCCGCGGAAGGCTCTGTAGGCTTCGGCCGGTTCCCGCAAATTTCCCGCACTGTAGACGTAGTCGCGCAAACGCTTCGCCGTCGTCGGATCGAACGCATTGCCCGTCTCCTCGAACGCCGCAAAAGCGTCGGCATCGAGCACCTCCGACCACATGTAGGAGTAATACCCGGCCGCATAGGCAGCGCCGGAGAACAGATGTTGAAAATGCGGCAAGCGATGACGCATGACGATCTCCGCCGGCATCGCGATGCGCTCAAGATCCCTGCGTTCGAACTCAGAGATGTCGAGCCCGGCGGTATCCGGCAGGGAATGCAGATCGAGATCAAGGAGAGCGCAGGCGGTGTATTCGACTGTCGCGAAGCCCTGGTTGAACGTGCGCGTCTTGAGCAGGCAGTCGAGCAGCGGTTTGGGCATCGGCTCGCCCGTGCGGTAATGGCGAGCGTATTGCTGCAATATTTCGGGTACTTCCAACCAATGCTCATAAAGCTGCGAAGGTAGTTCCACGAAATCGCTGGGCACCGCCGTCCCCGCAAGCAAGGGATAGGTCACGTTCGACAGCATTCCGTGCAGCGCGTGGCCGAACTCGTGAAACAGCGTGCGCGCGTCATCAAAGGACAGGAGCGCTGGCTCGCCTCCCGACGACCTGCAGAAGTTGCAGACGTTAAGAATGATCGGTCGGATATTGCCGGAAAGCTTCTCCTGGTCGCGCAATGAGGTCGACCAGGCGCCGCTGTGCTTGGAACTCCGTGCGAAATAATCGCCGATAAAGAGCGCCACGTGGCGACCCAGCGAATCCGTCACTTCCCAGGCGCGCGCGTCGGGATGATAGAGCGGCACTTTAACTGGCTTGAACGAGAGGCCGAACAGGCGGCGCGCAATTTCAAAAGCGGCCTCGATCATCTTTTCCAGCTGGAAATACGGCTTGATCTCGGCTTCATCCAGATCGAACTTCGCCTTGCGAAGCTTCTCCGCATAGTAGCGCCAGTCGTGCGGAGCCAGGGCGAAATTGCCGCCCTCCTCTGCGATCAGGGCCTGCAACGCTTCGCGCTCGCCGGCGGCCTTGGTGCGTGCTCGGCCCCAGACCTCGTCAAGCAGCCCGCGCGCCGCTGCCGGGTTTTTGGCCATCTGGTCATCGAGCCGGTAGTCGGAGAAGGTGGCAAAACCGAGCAGTTTCGCCCGCTCGCTCCGCAACGCCACCATTTTCGCAACCAATGCCCGATTGTCCGTTGCGCCGTCATTCTCGCCGCGCTTGATCCAGGCCTGGAATGCCTTTTCGCGCAGGTCGCGTCGAGACGAAAACTGCAGGAACGTCTCGACCGAGGAACGCGTCAGCGTAATGGCGTATTTGCCCTCGTGACCGCGCTCGTCAGCGGCGGCGCGGGCCGCCACCCGCGCGAAATCCGGCAATGAGGCAAGATCACTTTCCTCAAGCACCATGGCGAAGGCCTTCTCGTCGGCCAGCACATTCTGTCCGAAGTGCGTACCTAGGCTTGCCAGCTGTTCGTTGATCGCTGCGAGGCGTTCCTGTGCAGGCTTCGTCAGCGCAGCTCCGGCACGAACGAAACGGGTGTGATAGCGCTCAAGCACTCGCGCCTGCTCTGAAGCGAGACCGAGCGCATGGTGCCGGCGATAAACGTCGGAAATGCGGGAGTAGAGCGCCGGATTGAGGTAGAGCGCATTGTTGTGGCGCGCGAGCAGTGGGGAAATGTCACGCTCTATCGCCTCGATTTCGTCCGAAGTGTCGGCGCCCGCAAGTACGAAGAATACATTGCTCACGCGCTCAAGCCGGCGGCCGCTATTCTCCAACGCCACAACGGTGTTATCGAAGCTAGGCATCGCCCGGTTTGAGGCGATCGTGTCGATCTCGGCACGGTGGTCGGCCAGGGCGCGGTCAAAAGCGGGGCGGAAATGTTCTGGCCCGATCGCTGAAAACGGCGGAAGCTCGAAGGGGCCGGTCCATTTGGCGAGCAGAGGGTTAGAGACGTCGGAAGCGGATGCTGGACGGGTCATTCCGTCCATCTAGTCGGAGAGCGGGCCGTTGGCGAGGCCCTTCAGCCTCAGGATGTCCTCATTGCCTGTGACACTCGAGAGCCACTCGCCACATTGTTGCCATCGCGACACCTCCGAGGAGCGCTCGAACGAGCGTCACGACGCTTACGGCGGCGAGTGCGCTGACCTTTTGCAGCCACGTCGACGCGAGAAAGACGGGTAATTGCGAGCTGCCGTATCGACTTGATCTCGCAGCCGGATTCGGGGACATTGCGTTCCGCAAGGGGAAGCCCGCATGGCCCAAGGCCGCCGCATCATCTGGCTTAACGTCATTACCGTTGTCAGCGCCGCCATCCTTATCGGCGCGGAGGTGTTCGGCGCCGCGTTCGCCGGCTCCTGGGCCATCGCCACCTTGTTCGACCTCGGCGGCCTCGGCGCGCGGGTCCTCGACGTGGTGTTCGTGCTCTGTGGCTTTGTCATCATGGCGCAGTTCATCCGCACCGCACACCGCATCGAGCCGTTCAGCACGCGCGGTTGACGACATCGCGATCGATCAAAGAAAAGGTTGAGAAAGTTTTTGACGCGTTCGAACTAATTCTCTTGCATGTGTCACCAAAATTACTTATTTCGGTAGTGCCCAATTTCGCACGTGCCTGTGGCCGTGTGTCGGTCGGTAGGTAGCCGGACAAGAGGCCGGCCAGCCGCCTGGAGAGAAGAGCCAAACTCTCCAAGAAATCTGACTGGCAGCCGGAGGCGAAACCGGCGCACTCTGCTCTCAGCAGGGGACGCGGCTTAAAGCAACGACGATCGGGCTTCCTTGGTCTCTGCCGGTTTCCACCACCGGCGCGGGTCACCGAAGAGGCTTGTTCATCTTTGCCGGCCGTGCGGACGGGGATCTCCCCATCCAATCCAAGGCAGCTGAGCGGCAGCAGAGTGCAGACGTCGGCGCGTCCCCATCGCGCGTAGGCGACAAGCTCCAAAGCCGCGACACAAGGGCCGGAAAAGCCCTTAAGCTGTGGGGAATAGCGCCAATGACTGAGCGCATTCGCGAGTTTCTACGCAAGCGTAACGACGAAGGCCCATGCCTGGTCGTCGATCTCGACGTCGTCCGCGATAACTACAACGCCTTCGCCAAGGCACTGCCGGACACACGCGTATTCTATGCCGTGAAGGCGAACCCGGCACCCGAGGTGCTGACCCTCCTGGCCAAGATCGGCTCCTGTTTCGATACTGCTTCGATCCCCGAAATCGAGATGGTGCTCGCGGCCGGCGCCACGCCGGATCGCATCTCTTATGGCAACACCATCAAGAAGGAGCGCGACATCGCCCGCGCGTACGCGCTTGGCGTGCGCCTCTATGCGGTCGACTGCGAGGCCGAGGTCGAGAAGATCGCCCGGGCCGCGCCCGGCAGTCGCGTGTTCTGCCGCATCCTCACCGACTGCGTCGGGGCAGAATGGCCCCTCTCCCGCAAGTTCGGCTGCGAGCCAGCCATGGCCGTCGACGTGTTGGAGTACGCCCTGAAAGCGGGTGTCGAGCCTATTGGTGTGTCGTTCCATGTCGGATCCCAGCAGCGCAACCAGCATGCCTGGGACCGTGCGCTTGCGTCTGCGGCAGCGGTATTCCGGGAATGCGGTGAGCGCGGCATCAATCTCACCACAGTCAACCTCGGCGGCGGCTTTCCGACCAAGTACCTGAAGAACGTGCCTTCGGTGAAAACCTACGGCACGGCCATCTTCAAGGCGTTGCGCAAGCATTTCGGCAACCGCATCCCGGAGACGATCATCGAGCCGGGCCGCGGCATGGTCGGCAGTGCCGGCACCATTGAGGCTGAGGTCGTGCTTGTATCCAATAAGAGCGAGGAAGACGACGTCCGTTGGGTCTATCTCGACATCGGCCGTTTCGGCGGTCTCGCCGAGACCATGGACGAGTCGATTCGCTATCCAATCCGCACCCCGCGGGACGGCGACGCCCTGGCACCCTGCGTGCTGGCGGGACCGACCTGCGACTCCGCCGACGTCCTGTACGAGAAGGAGCCCTACATGCTCCCGGTCAGCCTGGAGATCGGTGACAAGGTGCTGATTGAGGGCACCGGCGCTTACACGGCGACCTACTCGTCGGTGGCGTTCAACGGCTTCTCGCCGCTGAAGACCTATCACATCTGACATCGCGGGAGCCGCCTGGGCTGGCTCCCTTCATCCCCACAAACAGCGCCCATGCAGCGCGCCCTTGGCCGCGCGTCAGGGCGGGAGCAGGCTGAGATGATCTCAATAAGAAAAGAACGACCTCCTGACGCCGGGGCGCGCGAGGCGCTGCTCGACCAAGCCTTCGGCGATCGCCGCTGGCGCAAAAGCTCGCAGCGCCTGCGTGACGGGCAGCGGCCGGCCGATGACTTCGCGTTCATCGCGATGGATGGCAGGCGGGTCGTTGGCACCGCACGACTCTGGGAGATCGTGTGCGGCACCGGCCCGACCGCTTTGCTTCTCGGACCGGTGGCCGTCGCTAAAGATTGCCGCAACCGCGGCATCGGCAGCGCGCTCGTGCGCCATGCGCTTGCTGCCGCCCGTCGGCGGGGCTACCGCGCGGTCGTTCTCGTCGGCGACGCGCCCTATTACAACTGCTTTGGCTTCTCGGCGGAAATGACCGCGGCCTTGCGCATGCCCGGTCCGTTCGAGCGTCACCGCCTCCTCGCCGTCGAGCTTGTACCGGGCGCACTCAAAGGTGCCCGCGGCCTGCTGCGCGCGCCCAACCGCCCGGCACCACGAGCCGGTCTCGCCGCCTACGCCGCATGATTCTGGCAGAATGTCGTGGACGCCGGGCCACTTTCGCTCGGCATCTATTCCGTTTGCGACGGGCCACGGATATGACCAGCCTTCCTGGAGACCTTGACGATGCCTAAATGGCCAGTGCATGCCCGCATCGACGGGCCCATCGTGATGATCGGCTTCGGTTCGATCGGCAAGGGCACTTTGCCCCTGATCGAGCGCCATTTTACCTACGACAAGAAGCGCTTCGTAGTCATCGATCCCGAGGATAAAGACCGCAAACTGCTTGACCAACGCAGCATCCGTTTCATTCATCAGGCGGTTACGAAGGATAACTACCGCCATCTGCTCACGCCGCTGCTCACAGCCGGCGGAGGTCAGGGTTTTTGCGTCAATGTGTCGGTCGATACCTCGTCGCTCGACATCATGGAGCTCTGCCGGGAAATCGGCGCTCTCTACATCGACACCGTGGTCGAGCCTTGGAAGGGCTTTTATTTTGATCCCAAGCTTGGTCCGGAAGCGCGGTCGAATTATGCGCTGCGCGAAACAATTCTTGCTGCGCGCCGCAAACGGCCGGGCGGCCCTACCGCGGTGTCCTGCTGCGGCGCCAATCCCGGCATGGTCTCTTGGTTCGTCAAGCAGGCGCTACTCAACATTGCCGGCGACATCGGATTGAAATTCAAGGAACCAAAAACACGCGAGGAATGGGCGCGGCTGGCCAGGAAGGCTGGTATCAAAGGCATCCATATCGCCGAGCGGGACACCCAGCGCGCCAAGCAACCGAAGCCGATGAACGTGTTCGTCAACACCTGGTCGGTTGAAGGTTTCGTGTCCGAAGGCTTGCAGCCCGCGGAGCTCGGCTGGGGTACGCATGAAAAATGGCTGCCTCCGAACGCTGGCAAGCACAAATCGGGTTGCGGCGCGGCAATCTATCTGTTGCAACCGGGCGCCAATACGCGCGTACGCTCGTGGACACCCACGGCGCAGGCACAAATTGCCTTCCTGGTCACCCACAATGAATCGATCTCGATTGCCGACTACTTCACGCTTCGCCGGAGTCGCAAAACTATCTACCGGCCGACCTGCCACTACGCCTATCACCCCTGCAATGATGCTGTGCTGTCGCTGCACGAGGTGTTCGGCCGCGCTGGGGCTCCGCAGGAAGACGTGCATATTCTCGATGAGCATGAGATCGCCGACGGTATCGACGAGCTTGGCGTGCTGCTCTACGGGCACAAGAAGAATGCCTACTGGTATGGCTCTCAGCTTTCGATCGATGAGACGCGCGAAGTCGCGCCCTATCAAAACGCCACCGGGTTGCAGGTCACCTCGGCGATTCTTGCTGGCATGGTGTGGGCGCTGGAAAATCCGAAGGCGGGTATCGTCGAAACTGATGAGATGGACTTCCGCCGCTGCCTCGAGGTTCAGATGCCTTATCTCGGGCCGGTAATCGGCACCTATACCGATTGGACGCCACTCACCGCCCGACCCGGTCTGTTTCCGGAAGACATCGACAAGCGCGATCCCTGGCAATTCAGGAACGTGCTGATGCACTGAACCTACCCCCGAGGAACGCCGGTGCAGGCCCCGTGGTGCTTGCCGGTGGCTCCAGCGCGCCGTGCAAGTGCGGCGCGAAGAGTTGTGCGGGCCCGGCGGCCCTCATGGACCCGGGGACAACGCGTCAGTCGTGATAGGGCGCATTAAGACGATCACAGAGTGAGGATCCCTGCCTCACCTGACTCGGTGCCGTAGGCGAGCATTTGACCGGCATAATCCCAGCTGAGCGCACTCACAGCTTGTCCGTCGCCTTGCCGCACCAGAACCAGCGCATCATCGTTGATGCGCACAAGTTTCACTGCGCCATCGGCATAGCCAACCGCTACGACCGGTTGGCGCGGATGGCAGCTGACGACCATGACACGGGGTTCGGCACGCGCGAGTATCTTTGGCTGCCGTCCCATGGGACCGTCACTGCCGTCGAACGGCCAAAGGATGAGCTGCTCGGCGCCTGAGGTTGCGAGAAATTCGCCATCGGCGGTCCAGCTTAGCGAGCGCACCCGCGCCGAGTAGCCCGACATGCGCATGTGCTTGCTGTCCGCCAGCCGCCAACCATGCAACATCGGCTCCTGCATGCAGGTGACCAGGAATTTCCCATCCGGGCTGATTGTGACGCCAAGATGCGAGCCCTTCCATTCGAGACGCTCGGGCTGCGCACCGGCAGCGTTCGGAAACCAGAGGGTCGCGCCATTGTAGTGCGCAATCGCCAGACGAAAGCCTTTCGGTGCAAAACACAGGCCGGCCACCGTAGAAGGCAACTCAAAGCACCGCTCGTCGCCATTCCTCGTGAGCACATGCGCAGTTTTGCCTGCCGACCACGCAACCGCACCGTCGGAACCAAGTGCGACCTGATCGATCCAGCGCTTCTTGTCATCGGACGCAAGCTCGCGATGTTTGTCGCCAGCGGTAATTTCGATGAGCCTACCATCGTCACCTCCCGTGACGATGCGCGTTCCATCGGATGCGCTGGCCAAAATAGCGCCCGCATGAATCCCGATGCGACGTGCGGCATCACCGGCGAACAGAAGTGCTTCCTCGCCAAGCACGAATACCGGGGTTGTCCCAATGAAGTACACGCTGACGATGGTCGCGGCCGCGTTGACTAGGCGGACCCGGTCAGCCAGCGAAGGAATTGGTGCTTGCGCGTCGCTCATCGCACTCTCCGCCCTCATCCTGCGGCGGCGCGCAGCGCCGTCACGAAGGATGAGGGCGACTCCATGCTTCGAGCTGTGCGCCCCTCAGCATGAGGCCGATCGGGCGCCGGCACTAAAAGCTCACGCGATGCAGCTTTCAAAGCCCTGTCGGATCCTGTCTTCGGGCAGATTGCGGCCGATGAAGATGATGCGGCTATCGCGCTTGTCTTCTGCGTGCCACGGCCGCTGGTGATCGCCATCGAGGATCATGTGCACGCCCTGAAATACGAAGCGCTCAGGATCGTCCTTGAACGACAGGATACCCTTACAGCGCAAAATATTGGGACCGTCCCTGGCGACGAGATCTTGAATCCAGGGAAAGAACTTGTCGGGATTGAGTGGCCTGTCGGTTCTCAGTGAAACAGACTGCATTTCCTCGTCGTGGTAGTGCTTGAGCCCATTGCCGTGATGATGGTCGTGATCGTGACCATGCTCGTAGTCATGATCGTGGTCAGGATGGTGCTGGTCGGCGTCCAGAAAAGATGGCTCGATTTCAAGAATACGGTCGAGATCGAAGGCGTTGCGCCCGAGCACTTCGTCGATGTCGATCTTGGCGCGCTCGGTACAGTGCAGCCGCGCGTAAGGATTCAGCGCACGAATGCGAGCTTCCAGTTTGCCCAACTCCTCCGGAGCCACCAGATCGGTCTTGTTGATCAGGATGACATCTGCGAAGGCAATCTGGTTCTTGGCCTCCGGCGCATCCTTGAGGCGGTCCGCCAGCCATTTGGCGTCGGCAATGGTGACGACGGCATCCAATTTTGTCTTCGAGCCCACTGCCTCGTCGATGAAGAAGGTCTGTGCGACCGGCGCCGGATCCGCCAAGCCGGTGGTCTCGATGATGATGGCGTCGAATTTGCCCTTCCGCCGCATCAGTCCCTCGATGATGCGCACCAGGTCACCGCGCACGGTGCAGCAGATGCATCCATTGTTCATCTCGAATACTTCCTCGTCGGCGTTCACCACGATGTCATTATCGATCCCGATTTCGCCGAACTCGTTTACGATCACTGCGAATTTCTTGCCGTGCGGTTCTGACAGGATGCGATTGAGCAGTGTGGTTTTCCCGGCGCCGAGATAGCCGGTAAGGACCGTGACGGGAATTTTAGAGGACGTGTCAGGGCTGGGCATAAACTGGGGGCTCCGTTTGGAGGTGATATAGGCAATCTCGGCCAGCACTACAAAAAGCGAACCCCCTCAGAAGACGAGATCAGCTGCATTATTCGCCCTCGAGATAACAGCCGAGTGACAAAATATCTATTCTCCAGGCTTGCCAATGAACCTCGTTCGCAACGCCTCAACACAGCCACCGCCATCGACCAAGCGCCGACTGCGAGAACGAGCGAGAAGAGGTTCGTCGGCGCCGCGCTCGCGAGTACGATCGGATCCTTGCCGTGGGCGTCTTCGGAAAACGCTCCTGCTGGAAGATAGCGTGACTCGTTGCCGGTGAGCGGACCGTCGACTAACGGAAATAGTGCTGCTGCCATCGCAAGGATGATGATGAACCACGCCAGAACCCGTCGGCGACGCGCTAGACGAGGTAATCCTGTCAGCGTAGCCAGGAACGAGCCTGCAATTACGAGCACCATCGGCGCTCCCCTGGACCGAGGGCGGACGCTAGCAGATTCTAGGGGGCATTTTGGCGGAAGCTCGGGAAGGTGGGTCAAGCGGGATTCGCACCGACCTCCATCCGCTCCGCCCTTGGCCGCTTGCCCCACCCAAGGCTATGTTTCCGGAATACCGGAGCAACGGAAACGCCATGAACTATTCGACCGATTTTCCGTCGATCAAGAACCGGGTTTCGCCGGAGGAATGGCAAGCGCGCCTCGATCTCGCTGCTTGTTATCGTCTGGTCGATATCTATGGCATGACCGATCTTATCTATAACCACATCACCGCACGTGTTCCGGAGGAAAAAGACGTTGTCCTGCTTAATCTCTATGGCCTGCTCTACAAGGAGATCACCGCCTCAAGCCTGGTGAAGATCCATGTCGACGGCGAGATCATCTGGAAGCCCGATACCGATTACGACATCAATAAATCGGGATACGTGATTCACGGCGCGATTCATAAAGCTCGCCCGGACGTGGCTTGTGTACTACACACACATACCCGCGCCGGAATGGCGGTCGCCGCCATGAAATGCGGCCTGTTACCCCTGTCACAAACCGCGATCCGATTCGTCGGCCACATCGCTTATCACGATTACGAAGGCCCGGCAGTCGCGCTAGACGAGCGCGAGCAGCTCGTGCGCGACCTCGGCCTGCACGATGCGATGATCATGCGCAACCACGGCTTGCTCACCTGCGGCGCGACCGTTCAGCAGGCATTCAACACAATGTATCACCTCGAACTGTCGTGCCGGTCGCAAGTGGATGCGATGGCCGCGCGCACCGAGCTGACTATGCCTGGCGAAAACGTGCTGGCGCACACGGCGCACATGTATCAGCCGGGAACGCGGAGGCCTTACGGTATTCTCGAATGGCCGGCGATGCTGCGCCGCCTCGATGCCGAGCAGAAGAACACGGACTATCCACCCTATTGGCACTGAATAAATCTCGATATCCGGGAGGCATCATGCCGACATTGTTGTCTCGGTTAATCATGGCCGCGACGCTGCTCTCGACCCTCATGCCGGTCGCATTTGCCGATGACTACCCAAACCGCCCAGTACGCTTGATCGTTCCCTTCCCGCCCGGCGGAAGCAATGATGTGGTCGGGCGGCTGGTCGCGTTGCAATTGAGCGCGCAACTTGGCCAGCAGGTGTTTGTTGATAACCGCGGCGGTGCGGGTGGCGTTATCGGCACGGAGGCCTGCGCAACCGCAACACCGGACGGATATACTCTCTGCATCATATCGATCGCCTACGCAGTCAATCCGGCGCTGCATAAGCTCAACTACGACCCAATCAAATCATTTACGCCGATTTCCATCTTTGCGACCGGGCCGAATGTGCTCGCGATCAATCCGACACTGCCGGTCAACTCGGTCAAGGAATTGGTGGCACTCGCAAGGCAGAAGCCCGGTGAGCTCAACTACGCGTCGGCGGGCGTCGGCAGCTTTCAGCATTTGGGCGGAGAGCTGTTTAAGCTCACCGCGGGCGTCGATATCGTGCATGTACCATACAAGGGTGGCGGACCAGCCATGCAGGACGTGATCAGTGGGCATGTGAAAATTATGTTCTCGTCGCTCATCCAGACCACGCCGTTTATCAAGTCGGGACAACTCAAGGCGCTGGGCACCGGCGGCGCCAAGCGCAGTTCGGTACTTCCCGATGTGCCGACAATCGCGGAGGCGGGCGTCCCTGGCTATGTGGCGGACAACTGGTGGGGCTTGGCCGCTCCCGCCGGCTTGCCGGTGCCGCTTGTTGAAAAATTGTACGCTGCGAGCCAGGCAGCGCTGAAATCACCCGAATTGCAGGCGCAGTTTGATCGCGAAGGCGCAGCACCCGTGACGATGACAACGGCCGAGTTTGGTGAATATGTAAAAACTGAAATCGCCAAGTGGGCGCGCGTTGTCAAAGAGGGCAACATTCAAGCGCAATAGCCGCTTCGGCGCGTAAAATACCTGCAAAGGCCGATTGCCGGTATAAATTATTTTGAAAACTTTAGTTTTAGGAAATTCCTCCGATAGCGATCGACGTCTCTGGCTCATTTGCCGCGTGACGAAGGCCCCGCCTGACATTGAGCCCTTGCACCAAGTCGCGGTATGAAATGTTATAATGTTACACTGTGGCTTCTCAGTGTCTTGGAAGTGCTTGGAAATAAAGGGTTTCCTTGATGAAAGCCGTCGCTGCAGGGCTCGCACTTGTTCTTATTCTTGGCCAGGGCACTGCCGCCTTTGCCGCTGAGGACAAAATCGCGGTAGTGGCGGCGGAGAACTTCTACGGTGACATCGCCCGCCAGATCGCTGGAGACCGGATCACGGTCGCTAGCATCATGACCAATCCGGACCAGGACCCGCATCTGTTCGAAACGACGCCCGCTACCGTACGCCAGATCGCCGGTGCACAAATCGTCATCCTGAACGGTGCAAGCTACGACCCCTGGATGGAGAAGCTGCTGGATGCAACACCGCGCTCACCCCGCACTGTGATCAACGTCGCCCAACTCACCAGACGCAAGCCCGGAGATAATCCACACTTTTGGTACGACCCTGCGACCATGCCGGTAGTCGCAACTGCGATCGCTGAGGCGCTGAGCAAAGTGGACGGTACGCACGCGTCCGACTACGCAGCCCGGCTTAAAGTGACGCTTGCGTCGCTTGCGGTTATCACGCAACGCGTTGCACAACTGAAGACGAAACATGCCGGTACTGCTGTGACCGCTACGGAGCCAATATTCGGGCCAATGGCCGACGCTCTCGGACTTACCATGCGCAATCAGCGCTTTCAGCTTGCCATGATGAACGGCACCGAGCCGAGCGCACGCGACGTCGCCGCCTTCGAGCGCGACCTGAAAGAACGCAAGGTACGGGTTTTGATCTACAACAGCCAGGTATCGGAGAAACTGACCGAACGGTTACGTGACACTGCCAGCAAGTCCAAGGTCCCCGTGGTGGGTGTCACCGAAACGATGCCCGCAAACACCTCATTCCAGGACTGGCTTCTTGGTGAACTGGACACACTTGACAAGGCGCTGAGCGGGCCGAACTCGTGAGCATCATCACAGTTGATCACACCACGCTTCGTGTCGGCGGGCGCACCGTACTCTCTGACGTGAGCTTCAAAATCGAGGAAGGCGAATTCGTTGGTGTGTTGGGCCCCAATGGCGCCGGCAAGACCACGTTGATGCGCGCCATCCTGGGATTGCTCTCGCCTGACGGCGGCAGCTTGAAAGTTCTCGGGGGAACGCCCGAGCGTGGAAATTCGGAAATCGGTTACCTTCCGCAGCTCCGCACGGTCCTGCCTGACCTGCGCGTGCGCGGGCGCGACTTTATCGCCAGCTCGCTCTACGGCGAGCGCTGGGGTCTGCCTTTGCTAAGACGACGTGATGGCGATGCAATTGAGGCAACCCTCGATGCCGTCGGGGTTCGCGACCTTGCGGAGCGGCCACTGTCCGACATGTCCGGCGGCGAGCGCCAAAGGCTTTTACTGGCTCAGGCCCTGATCGGCGCTCCGAGACTGTTGTTGCTCGACGAGCCGTTGATCAGTCTCGATGCACGTCATCAGGAAATCGCGATCGATGTTGTGCGCAAGGTGTGCCGTGAGCGCAAGATCACCGTTTTGTTCAGTGCGCACGAACTCAACCAGCTGCTCGGCACGCTTGACCGTGTGCTTTATCTGGGGAATCGGCAGGCAGTGCTCGGCACCGTCGACGAAGTGGTAAACGCACCGGTGCTGTCACGATTGTATGGTGCCGAAATCCAGGTCGTCCGTGCGGACGGCCATATTTTCGTGATGTCGCGCGGCCGCGACGTGGAACGGGTGGATCATATGCATGATCACGATCATGGCCACAGCTATGGGGACCATCATCACTGAAATGTTCGCTTATGAATTCATGACCAATGCGTTCGCCGCCGCCGGCATGGTTGCGATCGTGTCAGGCATTGTGGGCTATTTTTTAGTGATGCGCGGCCAGACCTTCGCGGGTCATGCGCTGTCACATATCGGTTTTGCAGGCGCGACCGGCGCCGGTTTGATCGGTCTTGCGCCGCTTTGGGGTCTGCTCGCGTTCACGCTGGCGGCCGGCATTGCGATGGGAGCCCTGGGTGAGCGCATCAGCAACCGCGATGTCGCAATCGGCGTGATTTTGGCCCTGGCGCTCGGCTTCGGCCTGTTGTTTCTGCACTATTACACATCGTTTGCGACACAGGCGACCGCGCTCTTATTTGGCAATGTGCTCGCGGTCGACCACGCGATGATAGTCGCACTGGCGGTGCTCGGCGCGATAACGCTTGGCGCGCTCGCCGC
>DATFXJ010000219.1:0-2864 GCA_035315965.1 Pseudolabrys sp. | reverse complement strand
AGAAACGTGGCGCGACCAGATGCCGCGTGAGTGACCATTGCCAGTTCGATTTATCCTGCAATCCGGCCTTGGCTGGGAGGGGACGGAATGCAATTCGATCAATTGAGACGACGTGAGGTTCTCGCTCTTCTCGGCGGGGCGGCGGTTGCGCGGCCGCTTGCGGCGCGCGCGCAGCAGCAGCCCATGCCGGTGATCGGATATCTCAGCGCTAGGTCCCCTGAGGATACCGCGCATCTGGAGGAGGCATTCCGACGAGGCCTAGGCGAAGCCGGCTTCTTCGAGGGGCACAACGTGACAATTGAATACCGCTGGGCACTCGGTCACCAAGATCGACTCCCGGCACTTGCCTCAGACCTCGTACAAAAGCCGGTGACCGTTCTTGTTTCCACGGGCGGCGAATCGGCGGCGCTGGCTGCCAAGGCGGCGACTTCGACCATCCCGATCGCATTCATCATTGGCGGCGATCCCGTCAAGCTAGGGCTCGTAGAGAGCTACAGACGGCCGGGCGGAAACGCCACGGGCATAAGTATCTTGACCGCCACTTTGGAACCCAAGCGGCTCGAGTTGTTGCGCGAGCTGATGCCGAGCGTCTCTACTATCGGCGCTCTTTTGGACCCGAACTTCCCGCCCTATGAAGGCCAGTTACGCGATCTGCGCGAGGCGGCTTCCGCGCTCGATTTGCAGGTTCAAGAATTGCGAGCCAGCACGGATGCGGAGATCGACCTAGCCTTCGATACTCTTGCACGGCAGCGGATTGCCGCGCTCACGGTCGTCGCCGGACCGTTTTTTGACACACGGCGCGAAAAGCTGGTGGCGTTGGCCGCTCACCATTTGTTGCCGACGATGTATCATTTCCGCGAATTTCCTGTGGCCGGCGGGCTAATCAGCTACGGAATCGATTCTCGCGTTACATATCGTCATATCGGAGTTTACGCGGGCGGGCTCCTGAAGGGTGAAAGGCCGGCCGAGTTGCCGGTCTTGCAGCCAACCAAGTTCGAGCTGGTCATCAATCTGAGAACCGCAAAGTCACTCGGCTTAAAGGTGCCGCTTACGCTACAAGTGGCCGCCGACGAGGTGATCGAATGAAAAGGCGCGAGTTCATCGCGCTCCTGGGCGGTGCGACGGTCGCGTGGCCACTCGCCGCCGCCTAATTGGCTGGGAGGCGTCAATGTTGATGACCAGCAAGGAGTATCTCGACAGTATCCGCGACGGCCGGCGCGTCTATATCGGTGGTGAGGTGGTGGAAGATGTCACCGCCCATCCAGCGTTCCGCAATGCGGCGCGATCCTTCGCCATGATCTACGACCGCAAGCGCGATCCCGAGAATCGCGACCTCATGACGTTCGAGGAGGATGGAGAAACCTTCTCGGCCTATTTCCTGCTGCCGCGGACGCGCGCGGATCTGCACCGACGGTTCGAGACCCACCGTCGAATTGCCTCATGGACGCACGGCCTGCTCGGTCGTTCGCCCGATAACTTCCCGAGTTATGTGAGCGGGCTGGTGATGACTCCTGCGATGTTCGACAGTATCCGGCAGGGCTTCGGCAGCAACATCCGTAATTACTACCAGCATATGCGCCGAAACGACGTCTTCGCCTCCCACACCGTCACCAATCCACAGGGCTGGCGTCCGGTCGGTCCGGCGGATAACCAGCGACACACGCCGCCAACGCTACGCGTGATCGATGAAGACGATAGCGGAGTGACCATCAACGGCCTAAAGATGCTGGGCACCGCCTCGGTATTCTGCCATGAGACGTGGTGCGGCAACCTGCACCCCGTCGCCGCCGGGCAGGAGAAAGAATCGATTACTTGTGTTGTGCCGCTCAATGCGCCCGGCGCAAGCATTTGGTCGCGCAAGCCCTATGAACGCTATGCGGTGAGCGAGTTCGACAATCCGCTGGCAGTACGCTTTGATGAAACCGACAGCGCCGTCTTGTTCGAGAACGTGAAGGTGCCGTGGGAGCGCGTATTCTGCCACAACAACGTCGAGATGACGCGCGCTATCTACATGCGCACCCCAGGCCACGCGATGGCCAACCACCAGGCCAATGTGCGCTTCCTGGAGAAGCTCAACCTGATCGTCGGCATCGCAAGCAAGCTCGCGGAGACAAACAACGCCCTTCACATCCCGGCGGTGCAGTTCACTCTCGGGCGGCTTGCTGCGATGCAGGCGACCCTCGAGGGGTTGATCATGGGCCAGATCAATTGCGGCGAGGAACAAGCGGCAGGCTATCACACCGTCAATCGTCGCTACGTCTACGCGGCGCTGCACTGGTGCACCAATCACTACTCGGAAATCTGCGACACGGTGCGGGAGCTCATGGGCGCCGGCGTGTTCCAGATGCCTGCTGACGTGTCGGTCCTGAATAATGTCTCGACGCGCGACGCATTCGAAACTTATTGGTCAGTGCCGGGGCAATCGGCGCAAGAGCGCATGAAGCTGTTCAAGCTAGCTTGGGATTTGCTGGGCTCCGATTTCGCGGGACGCCATCTGCAATACGAGAAGTTCTACGCCGGGCCGGGGTTCGTGATGAACAGCTACAGCTATCTCGCGGGACCCTGGAAGGAGTGGACCGAAACGGTAGACCACCTGATGGCGAGTTATGATGCGCGGGCCGATGTGTGATCGACCTCAAGACTACCAAGGCGCTCGGCCTTGAGATGCGGCCGTCGATGCTCGCCCGCGCCGGCGCCCCCGAAATGGTCGGCGCCGTGTTGATGGACGACGGCAGAGGAAGGCCCCGGCGCTCAACCCGGGGCCTTAGCGTTCCTGTGCAGTTTCGAGGGGCAGTGATGGGGAACGCCGACTCACATTATAACGCAAAGGGGCGCAGAACCGCGACACAAAAAGGCCCCGCTGA
>DATFXJ010000218.1:0-3738 GCA_035315965.1 Pseudolabrys sp. | reverse complement strand
TCAAGCTGAGCGCATCGCGCTGCAACATACATAAGATTTCACGCGGCCAATTCTTGACCGGTATCGCCCCAGTCTCATTTTTGTTGTAGTGTCAATTGCAGGTCGGGGGAGGAACCAATTCAATGAAGACATTCATTTTGGCTTGCATAACAGCTCTCGTGATCGCCGTGATCGGTGGCGTAGTGCTCAACGGCATCCAGGAGCCAGTGGATAAGGCCTTTACGACGAGCGCTGTGCGCCTCGGCGCGTAAGCTGTCATCCAAGCAGTGCTGCGTAGGACAGGAAGCCCACGCGAGCGCCGGGCTCGATCGTTGTCACGTCCTCCAGGAGTTCGAGCAATCCATCGGTTTCCGTCAACGATGTAAGGATACCCGCGCCATCCTGCGGGTGCTTGACCGCCTCTATTTCTCCGTCGGCGGCACGCTTGAGCGCCACGCGCACATATTCGCGGCGGTCCTTCTTTTTCTTGTATGCGAAGGCCACGCGCACTGGCAGCGGCACCACCCGGTCCGGCCGGGCACCGGAAAGCCTCCGCAATAAAGGCTTCACGACGCGCACAAATGTGACAAAAACCGCGACTGGATTGCCCGGCAATCCTACAAGTGCCGCACTGTGTCCGGACGCCGCCGGGATCACCCCAAGTGCGACTGGTCGACCCGGCTTAATAGCGACACGCCAAAATACAAGTTTGCCGATGCGTTCGACGGCGCTGCGAACATAGTCGGCCTCGCCGGTTGATACCCCGCCTGAAGTCACGATGAGATCATGCCCGACTGCTGCTTCACGCAACTTAAGTGATAGTTTTTCAGGATCGTCGACGAGGATACCGAGATCGGTAACAGTCGCGCCGAGCCGCTCCAGCAGTTCGGTGAGCAGAAAGCGATTGGAATCATAAATCGCAGCGCCGTCGCGAATCGAGCCTGGCTCCACGACTTCGTCGCCAGTCGAAAAGACCGCGACTTTGAGCCGCCGCCGCACGGCGATCTCGGTCAGCCCGAGTGCAGCGGCAAGACCGATCTGTTGTGCCTCCAGCACCGTTCCGGCCGGGAACACGACGGCGCCTGAGGCTACGTCCTCGCCTGCGAGACGGCGATTGGCGCCGACCTTGAGTCCTTTTGGCAGGATCACTTGTTCGCCTTTGACAGTTACGTCTTCCTGCATAAAAACGGTATCGGCGCCTTTGGGCATTGCCGCGCCGGTAAAAATACGAATAGCTTGTCCCGGTTTGAGCGTGAGCCGCGAGCGCGCGCCAGCGGTAAGGCGACCTGATACAGCGAGCGTGGTATCGCCATCGAGCTGCAAATCGGCGTGCCGCACGGCGTAGCCATCGACGGCCGAATTGTCGAAAGGCGGCAGGTCGACTGGCGCTCTAATATCATGCGCGACGACGCGGCCACGCGAACCATGCAACGGCACATACTCGGATTCGGCAACTGGCGTAATCCGCTCCGCGATAAGCCGCTCCATATCATCGAGCCGCAAAAGCGGGCCCGAAAAGGCGAAGCAGTCATCGGTGAGCTGTGCCATCACCGCCCCCTTGCAGCTGCGGTAGCTTCAGCAGCGCTGACCGGTACGGCGCGATCGAGCAACAAGTCGGCGATCGCCTCAATATCATTGAGGTCAATGATGGGGATTTTCGCTTGCGGCAAGGCGATATCTGAAGCGATCGCGACAATATGCGGATCATGAGGATGAATTAACGGCTTGAGATTGGCTGCGCGATGAATTTCCAGTTTCGGGAAGACATCCCGTTTGAAGCCCTCGACCAGCACTAGGTCGACCGGAGACATCTTGGCGACTAGGCCGCGCAAGTTCCATTCGGGCTCTTCGCGCAACTCATGCAGGATGGCCCAGCGTTTGGCCGACGAAATTACAACTTCAGTCGCGCCGGCAGCACGATGGAAGAACGAGTCCTTACCGGGCTGGTCGAGATCGAAACCGTGGTGGGCATGCTTGAGCGTCGACACTTTGATCCCGCGCGCGATCAGGCGCGGAATCAGCTTGGTGATCAACGTTGTTTTGCCAGAACCGCTCCAACCGGCGAGACCGATAATGCGCATGGCCCCTTATAGCAAAACGCCCGGCGTTGAAGCCGGGCGTTTTGCTATAGGCGCGTATCAGCGCAACTACTCGGCAGGCTGCGCGCGCGCACCCGGTGGGCTGCGCCGCATTTCTTCTTCCAGCCATAACCGATGATGCTCTTTCGCCCAATTGACGTCCACCGTGCCATCGCCCATCGCCTCGAAGGCACCTTCCATGCCGATAGTGCCGATGTAGATGTGGGCGAGCATGGCGGCGATAAACAACATAGCGACGACCGCGTGTACGATCTGGGCGAGCTGCATTCCTTCGATACCCGTCGCATAGAATGGGAATAGCAACAGATACCCGGTCACCGCCGAGGCGCCGCCACCGATCACCACGATCCAATAGATCATCTTCTGGCCCGCGTTGAACCGGTAGGCCGGCGGATGGTCGTTTCCGACGATGCCGCCGCCGCGCTTGACCCATTCGACATCGACGCTGTTGGGGATATTACCGCCGATCCACATGAGAAAGATCAGCACTACTCCAATGGTGAAGGGGAAGCTCAGATAGTTATGCGCGTACTTCGCCAATTCTGACCAGGTCGTGAAGGCCTCAGGCCCCATAAGCGGCAACAGCAACGGCTTGCCAAAGGTGATGTTGAGGCCGGAGAGCGCCAGGACGATGAAGCAGGTCGCCGTCATCCAATGCACGAAGCGTTCGAAGCCGTTAAAGCGTTCGATTTTCCTACCCGATCGGCCGCTCACGATCTTCACCATTCCGCGCAAAAGATAGAAGATGACGAGGAGGGCTAGCATTCCGAGTACGGCGATGGCGCCTATCCAGCGCAGCGTAACTTCGTGGAATTGACGCCACTCACGTCCCGCTGGCTGCACGAGCACATATGACTTCACATCAGGGATAGTGCCACGACCCTGAATCCTGCTCATCTCCTTAAGCAATTGCTGTTCCTTTACCGCCGAAGCGGTGGGATTCACGGGTACGCCTTGCTGCGCAGATGCAGGCACAGCCATCGCTACGAACAACGCCAACGCGAGGGCGCCGGCGATGAAGCGGCCCCAATGAATTAGCTTCGCCATCGCATCCTCTCCCTTATCCCAAGTTTCTTGTTGCCGACTGACGGCGCGCGGACTGCCCCCGTGCGCCGTCGTTACCGATCAGGTCGCGATTGATTCGCGGTAGGCCGTCTGCCAACCCCACGCGCCGGAGCCGTAACCGCGTTTCGATACACGCTCCTTGTAAATCTGGGCGATGACGTCGCCGTCCCCGGCGAGCAGCGATTTGGTCGAGCACATCTCGGCGCACAGCGGCAGCTTGCCTTCGGCCAGCCGGTTGGAGCCGTATTTCTCGAACTCCTCCTTGCTAAAATCGGCTTCCGGGCCGCCGGCGCAGAATGTGCATTTGTCCATCTTGCCGCGCGAACCGAAGTTGCCAACTTTCGGATATTGCGGAGCGCCAAACGGGCAAGCGTAGAAGCAATAGCCGCAGCCGATGCACAGATCTTTGGAGTGCAACACCACGGCGTCCGCAGTGGTGTAGAAGCAGTTCACCGGGCAAACCGCCGCGCAGGGCGCGTCGGTGCAGTGCATGCAGGCCATGGAGATCGACCGCTCGCCTGGCTTGCCGTCATTGAGCGTGACGACACGCCGGCGGTTGATGCCCCAAGGAACCTCGTGCTCGTTCTTGCAGGCG
>DATFXJ010000217.1:0-13145 GCA_035315965.1 Pseudolabrys sp. | reverse complement strand
CCCCTGTGCGGCGGGACCATCCCGCTTCGTAACCGCATGTCCAAGATGACCGTCCAGCGCGAGCCTACTTTTCCTACTGCTCCGGTGGTCGATTCCAGGTCGCCATTCGTGAGACTGGCCGAGCTGATTGCCGGTATCGAGCCGGGCAAGCCGCCCATCAATGTGTCGGTCGGTGAGCCGCAACATCCAATTCCGTCTTTCGTCGGACCGACTCTTAGCGCGCATCTCGCTGACTTCGGCCGCTACCCGGCCAATAAGGGCATCGAGCCATTCCGCCGCGCCGTCGCAGACTGGCTCAGCCGACGCTACAAGCTCACCCGCTCGCTCGATCCGGAAAGCGAAGTCCTGGTGCTCAGTGGCACACGCGAAGGCCTGTTCCTCGCCGCCATCGCCGCCAGACGCTGGGTCACACGCCGCACTGGCAAGCCGGCGGTGCTTATCCCAAATCCGTTTTATGCCGCGTATGCCGCCGGTGCGCTCGCGGCCGACTGCGAACCGGTCTATCTGCCGGCGACCCGCAAGAGCAGTTTCCTACCTGATCTCGATACTCTCGATGACGCGTTGATGGCACGCACAGTCGCCTGCTACATCGCTTCGCCTTCGAACCCGCAAGGTGCGGTCGCCGATTGCAATTATCTCGGCAGGCTGGTGAAGCTGGCGCGCCGGTTCGGCTTTCTGGTGTTCGCCGACGAGTGCTACTGCGAGATCTATAGCGCGGATGCGCCTCCCGGCATGCTGGAAGCTTCCGGGCCCGATTTCGCCAATGTGGCCGTGTTTCACTCGCTGTCCAAGCGTTCCAGTTTGCCCGGGCTGCGAGTTGGTTTCGCAGCCGGCGATCGGCGATTTCTCAGCCCATATCTTGAATTGCGAAACGTTGCAGCGCCGCAGGTACCAACACCCGCGCAATACGTGGCGATAGCCGCCTATGGCGACGAGACGCATGTGAGAGAGAACCGCAAGCTCTATTCAGAAAAATTCGACCTCGCAGATCAGATTATTGGTGGCCGGTACGGTTATGAGCGTCCTGCCGGGGGATTTTTTCTGTGGTTGGATGTGTCGAAACAAGGCGGGAGCGAAATCGTAACAAAAAGGCTGTGGGCAGAGGCGGGAGTCCGTGTTGTGCCAGGACGTTATCTCGCACGCGAACAGAGCGACGGCAGCAATCCCGGCGCGGATTATATCCGCATCGCCATGGTGCAAGACAAAGTGGCCACGGCGGAGGTACTGCATCGCCTCGTCGCCGTGCTTGGTTGAGGATGTAACCGGATGCGACCAGCAGATCGCAGCCTCGACATCATCGCTTTCATTGCCGAGCATGTGCGAGAGATCATCCGGCGGCGCCTGAGCGAGTTCGCTGGTCTCTTCCTAATCGCACTGGCGCTGCTCGGCGCCATAGCGCTAGCTTCATGGTCCGTCCAGGATCCATCGCTTAGCCACGCCACACAAAAGCCGATTCGTAACTTGCTGGGTTTTCCCGGCGCAATTTTCTCTGACCTCGCGATGCAGTTGCTCGGCCTTGCCGCCATTGTGCTTCTGGTACCCGGGGCACTGCTCGGCTGGCGACTGCTTTCGCATAGGCCGTCCGGCGAAAAATGGCGCAACTTGCTGTGGATCCTAGCCATATTCCTCGCAGCCGCCTTTGCCTCAACGCTGCCGCATATCGACTCCTGGCCACTTCCGACCGGACTGGGCGGCGTTGCCGGTGATGCGGTTTTACGCTTACCAGCGATCGTGTTCGGTGTCCCGCCAGCAGGGCTGGCACGTTCTGTCTTGTGCATAGCCTTTGGTTTCGCGACCGCAGTGACATTGGTGCTGGCCGCTCGCGCACGCGGTCGTCCAAAAAAATCGGTTACACGCGAAACCGAAGAAGACGATGAGATCCAAGGCGACAAACCCGATGAGGATCGCGCTTCCGCCTGGCTCGGCATGATTGTACACGGGCTTTTAAGCTGGAAGGCACGCATTGGTCGCATGATGCGCGGTGAAGCGCACGCGCGTGTGCCGATGCCTGTGGCGAACGGTCTGCGTCCCGAACCGCATTTCGATGGGCGTGGTTATTCCGAACACGAAAACGAAATTGAGGACGACGATGAGGCACCGGTACCGCGCAAGCGCGCCGCTGCGCGAGCGCCAGCGCGTCGCTCCGGCAGCGGCTATGTCCTGCCCTCACTCAATCTCTTGGCAGCCCCTCGCGCGAGCGAACGCACCACGTTGTCGCGCGACATCATCGAAGGCAACGCTACTGCGCTCGAAAGCGTGTTGCAGGATTTCGGGGTACGTGGCGAAATTATCAATGCGCATCCCGGCCCGGTCGTCACGCTCTACGAACTTGAGCCGGCGCCTGGCATAAAATCCTCCCGCGTGATCGGGCTTGCCGACGACATCGCGCGCTCTATGAGCGCAGTGTCGGCACGCGTTGCAGTGGTCTCAGGCCGCAACGCAATCGGCATAGAATTGCCTAATCCGACGCGCGAGAAAGTCTATTTGCGCGAGTTGCTTACCGGCATGGACTACAACGAGAGCGCAGCGAAGCTTCCGCTCTGCCTTGGAAAAACAATCGGCGGTGAATCGGTTATCGTCGACTTGTCGCGCATGCCCCATCTGCTGATTGCCGGCACCACCGGGTCGGGCAAATCGGTCGCGATCAACACAATGATTCTGTCACTGGTCTATCGCCTGCGCCCCGACCAGTGCCGAATGATTATGGTCGATCCCAAAATGCTAGAACTGTCGGTCTATGACGGAATCCCGCATCTGCTTACGCCGGTGGTCACCAACCCCAAGACGGCAGTGGTTGCGCTCAAGTGGGCCGTGCGTGAGATGGAAGGCCGCTACAAGAAAATGTCGAAGCTTGGCGTGCGCAACATCGACGGCTACAACGCACGTGTCGCCGAAGCCAGGACAAAGGGCGAGACACTCACCCGCACCGTTCATATCGGTTACGACAAAGAAACCGGAGAGGCGATTTACGAAAAGGAACAGCTTGACCTCGAACCCTTGCCCTATCTGGTGGTGATTGTCGACGAGATGGCCGACCTGATGATGGTCGCCGGCAAGGATATCGAAGGCGCCATCCAGCGCCTAGCGCAGATGGCGCGCGCAGCCGGCGTTCATGTCATTCTGGCGACTCAGCGTCCGTCGGTTGACGTGATCACAGGCACCATCAAAGCGAACTTCCCGACCCGCGTCTCATTCCAAGTCACTTCGAAAATCGACAGCCGCACCATCCTAGGCGAGCAAGGCGCGGAACAGCTGCTCGGCCAGGGCGATATGCTTCTTATGGCCGGCGGCGGGCGTATCAGCCGCGTGCACGGACCGTTCGTATCGGATGACGAGGTTGAAAAGGTCGTGCGGCACCTGAAGTTGCAAGGCGTGCCAGAGTACCTCGAAGAAGTGACCGCCGGCGACGACGAGGATGAGGACGGAAATGCTGTGTTCGACGCGACCGGGATGGGGCTCGCGGAAGGCGGCGACCTCTACCAGCAGGCTGTCGCTATCGTGAAGCGCGACCGCAAGGCGTCAACCTCTTACATCCAGCGCCGCCTTCAAATCGGGTACAACCGCGCCGCCACCATTATGGAGCGCATGGAAGAAGAAGGCATCGTCGGGCAGGCCAACCATGCAGGTAAGCGCGAAATCCTGATTCCCGAAAATCCCGTCGACGACCGCTATTGAGAATCGCCAGGTTCGGCTTTAAGCCGGATTTAGGCTCTAGGGTTGGGCCGCGAAATCGCCACAGCCGGCCCATATAGGAATTATCGGGATACCGCGGGGACGAGAGTTGGAGAAGGTGATGGCGGCTCAATACATGAGGCGAACCGGTTACAAATTGGCTTTTGTAACGTTGTTTGCCTGCCTTGCCGTCCCGGCAGCCTCCCAGGTAATTCCTCTTCCAGCAGCGCGTCCAACCCCACCGCAAGCGCAGCCAAACGCCAGCGGCTCGGTTGCTGCGCCGGTCGCCAAACCTCCGGTTCCGAATCGCGGCCAAGTCGCGCCAGCACCTGAAACGCCTAATCCGATCTTCAATCCCTTCGCCGCTCTCCTCGGCAAGCCCAGCGCTCCGGGTACACTGACCTCGGAACAGCGCGCGATCGTCGACCGCGTCAATGGCTATCTCTCCGGCGTGCAAACGCTGACCGGAAATTTCATCCAGATTGGTCCGGACGGCAGCCGAACCCAGGGCGATTTTTTTATCGCCAAGCCGGGCCGGGTGCGATTTGAGTATGACGACCCGAGCCCTATAGAACTGATCGCAGACGGCTCATCGGTGGTGGTGCGCGACCGCCGGCTGGCGACCCAGGACGTCTATCCGCTATCGCAGACCCCGCTGCGTTTCCTGTTGGCCGATCGCGTCGATCTGGCGAAGGACACACACCTGATCGCTGTCTATGCCGACAATGTATTCATCACTGTAGTGGTCGAGGAAAGGAGCGGTCTTGTCGGCACCAGCCGGTTGATGATCCTGTTCAGCGCCAAAGACATGCAGCTCAAGCAATGGACCGTAACTGACCCGCAAGGCTATGACACCACAGTCGCGGTGTACAATCTCAACACCAGCAAGCGCCCTGACCCTGCATTATTCAAGATCGACTATACGAACTATCACAATTAGCGTCGGGTATCGTTGCGAACCACGTCGGTCATGGCCCGGCACTCGTGTCCGGCCTTCGGCCCCCAGTGACAAGTCTTGTACTGGATAGCCATGTTATTGCAGCGCTGCAAGAAATTGAGACGTGGATGACACCCTCAAGCCCGGCCATGACGAATGGAAACTTTGCGGTCTGACCCCTAAGTTACGGCCCATGTCCCTTAAAATCACGACCTGGAACATCAATTCGATCCGCCTGCGCATGGATCTGGTCGCAAGGTTTTTGAAGAGTGCGCGACCGGACGTGCTTTGCCTGCAAGAGACCAAATGCCCTGACAATGCCTTTCCGATGAAACGCTTCAATCGCCTCGGCTACGAGCACGTGGCGCTTAACGGACAGAAAAGCTATCATGGTGTCGCAGTGCTCTCGCGCGTGCCGTTTGAGCGGGTCGATATCCAAAATTTTTGCGGCAAGGTCGATTGTCGGCACATTTCCGTGACTTTGGGAGAGCGCGCGAAGCTGAAAGAACAGGTCACCCTACATAACTTTTATGTGCCCGCCGGCGGTGACGAACCTGATCCCGAGATAAATCCGAAATTCCGGCACAAACTCAGCTTCCTCGATGAGATGGGGGCGTACGACGGATTACAGCCGGAAAAATCTACCCACGCTATCCTCGTGGGTGATCTCAACGTCGCACCGCTTGAGCATGACGTGTGGAGTCACAAGCAGATGATCAAGGTGGTTTCCCACACGCCAGTGGAATGCGAGAAACTCATTGCCGCGCAGAAATCGGGTGGTTGGATTGATTGCATGCGCGTGCACACGCCCGAGCCGGAGAAGCTCTACACGTGGTGGAGCTACCGTGCGATGGATAATTGGCGCAACGCTGATCGTGGTCGCAGGCTTGATCATGTCTGGACCACCGACGCGCTCGCTGCGCACGTATCGGAAATCAAGGTCGCCAAAGATTACCGCGGAGCAAAGCGCCCCTCAGACCACGTGCCGGTGACGGCGATGATCGAACTTTGAGTTCTGCGACCGCTATTGCCTTTCTCCTGGCTCCAGAGCGCCTTTCACGCTGGCGAGTTCTTTCGACCACGCCTGCAAACGTTCGGTCATGATGTCGCGTAACGTTTCCGCCGCGGCGGGATATCCCTCTAGCATCTTCCGAAACAAGTTACGTGATATGCGCACAACGACCGTCGGCTCCTTCGCGATCGCCGTTGCTTGGCACACCGTATTGGTGAGCAAAGCCAACTCACCGACCAGCGTGCCGCGACCCACGGTGATTTCGTTTCCCTCCGCAAGCGTGCCTCGCTCCAGCAGCAGCGAGCCCTCCTGCACGATATATCCACCGTCGGCCAGTTCGCCGGCGTAGAAGAGCACATCTCCGCTATGCAAATGACGCGTTTCGGCGCCAATCGCCAAAATGCGCAAGGCTTGCTTGCCGAGCGCCGCCAAAGGCGGCACCCGCTCGAAAAAGGCGATATCTTCTTCGAGGCTCATGCCGTCTATCCCTGGTCATTTCCGGGGCGCCGCGAAGCGGCGAACCCGGAACCCAGCTGCACGAACAGAAGCTATTTCTGGATTGCGGGTTCGCGTCTTCAGCGCATCCCGAAATGATGAATTGATGTGTCCGTAAATCACGGCACAAGTTTATAGCCGCCGGCTTCAGTCACCAAGATAGCTGGGGCGGCAACATCCTTTTCGACTTTTTGACGTAAACGGTAAATGTGCGTTTCAAGCGTATGGGTGGTTACGCCTGAATTGTAACCCCATACTTCCTGTAACAAAGTCTCGCGCGAGACCGGTTTCTGTCCGGCCCGGTAAAGATAACGAAGAATGGCCGTTTCCTTCTCCGTAAGCCGTACCTTGCTGCCCTTTGGGCTGAGCAGCAGTTTCGAACTTGGTCTGAACGTATAGGGCCCAATAATGAATACAGCATCTTCACTGGCCTCGTGCTGCCGAAGTTGCGCCCGGATGCGCGCCAGCAACACCGCAAATCGGAATGGCTTGGTAATATAATCATTCGCACCGGATTCGAGACCGAGAATCGTGTCGGAATCGGTATCGTGTCCGGTCAGCATGATGACCGGAGCCTTGAATCCATTTTTGCGCAAGATGCGCACTGCCTCGCGGCCGTCGACGTCCGGGAGTCCGACGTCCATGATCACAAGGTCGATTTGACCATTTTTCGCTGCCTGCACTCCTTTGGTTCCGCTATCGACTGCAATAGCTTCGAACTCTTCGTGTAGCGCCAATTGCTCGACCAACGCCTCACGAAGTTCAGCGTCATCGTCGACGATCAGAATTGTCCGCTTATTGGCCATCGTCCCAAGGCCCTTTCAGCGCGGTCCTTGTCGCGAAGTAGAACACTCAGCGATAAAAGAGCAAGCAGGAATTGCTATTTAGTCCAACCTAATCGCACCAATGCAGAAACGGTCCTTGTCCCGGATCACAGTACGCCGCAAGCCAGGCGATTCAAGCCGCGGTTGGCTCATAGCAGGAATGCTTGCATTTCCTGTCGCACTTGGGCGCGGCGGGATCAAGGCTAACAAGCGCGAAGGCGATGGCGGTACGCCGCGCGGCATTTTTCGGCTAAGGCAGCTTTGGTGGCGCGCCGACAGGCATCCGCGCCCGGTTACCTCATTGCCGGTGCAACGAATAACGCCGGCTGACGGCTGGTGTGAAGACCCTGCCGATCGCCGGTATAATCGACCGATTAAGGTGCCCGCCGGCACGAATGTAGACCGGCTGGCGCGCAAGGACGACCTTTACGATTTCATTATCGAGATTGATCACAATACGCGTCCCCGCATTGCAGGACGCGGCAGCGCAGTGTTTATTCATGCCGCAAGGCGAGGATTTGCGCCGACCGCCGGTTGCGTCGCAATGGAAATTAATGCGCTTCGCAGAATTCTTTCTCGTCTGGGCCCGCGCACCAGGATCGCAGTTGAGTAACGGGTTCGCCAGCGGCCGCTACTTCGCCCGCCCACCGAATATCGCACTCCCGACACGAACATGGGTCGCGCCAAGAGCAATTGCCGTGGCAAAATCGGCACTCATACCCATCGACAAAAGCTTCAAGCCATTGCGTTTCGCGATCTTGGCGGTCAGCGCGAAGTGAGGGCCTGGTGCTTCGTCAACCGGGGGAATGCACATGAGTCCGGAAATTTTCAACCCGAATTTATCGCGACAGGTCTCGAGGAAAGCGTCAGCGTCTTGCGGGATCACGCCGGCTTTTTGCGACTCTGCGCCAGTATTGATTTCGACGAACAACACGGGTTGACGTCGCTGTTTACTGATTTCCTTCCCTAGCGCCTCGCACAAGCTGGCTCGATCGACGGAATGGATAGCATCGAACAGCGCGACCGCCTCCTTCGCTTTGTTCGACTGCAGGGGGCCGATCAGATGCAACTCCATACTTCCGTGTTTCAAAAGCAATGAAGGCCACTTTGCTTTTGCCTCCTGCACTCGATTTTCACCGAACACATGCTGACCCATATCGATCACAGGCTCGATCGCATCTGCGCCAAAGGTTTTCGACACCGCAATCAGCGTCACGTCCGCTGGATTGCGCTGGGCATCGTGGCAGGCTCGGGCGATCTCGGCTCGAACGTGCTCGAGACTCGTGGAAGGGGCAGCGGCCATGCGCCGCCTATATCGCACGATTCCACCGACTTCAAATGAAAGGCTGGGCGCTGCTGTACAATGTCCTGCCAGCGATGGTGGCCGACGTCGCACGGTCCATCATTTCAAATACGCGGTCCTTCTAACGAACCGCCTTGCTGATGAACAACCGTTGAGCGTCTTGCAATCGTCGCTGGGCCGCCGTCTGCCATTGCGCTATGGCGTCCTTGGCAGACTTTTTGGGGCGGACTTTTTCGTCAACCTTTTCGACCCAATTGAGCGGAAGGATGTGATGGCCGGATTTAGGGTTGCTTTTGGTAAGGACGATCTTGTCTGCGTCTTTCGTGCAGTCGACTGTGCCGACATGCCCTCCATCGGAGCCGCAAATGTCCTTGTGACTTTGATCTACCGTACATCCCTTTTCGAGAGACTAATCGGGCGAGCCGCGGGCCGGTTCCTTTTGGTTATCCAAGCGAATTGCCCTTCTCCGGTTGACCCTTCGACCTGTTTCGTGTCAGTTCCGCGCGCCGTAGCACGACGCACAAATGACCGCCGGTTCGAGCAAAAACGAACGCTACAACGCCCGCGAGGCCGAGGCCCGCTGGCAGAAAGTTTGGGCTGATCGCAAAATCTTCGAGACCAGAAACGACGACACCCGGCCGAAATATTACGTGCTCGAGATGTTCCCCTACCCCTCCGGGCGCGTCCATATGGGCCACGTGCGCAATTACACCATGGGCGACGTTGTGGCGCGGTTCAAACGCGCTACGGGCAACGCCGTACTTCATCCGATGGGTTGGGACGCCTTTGGCATGCCAGCCGAGAACGCCGCCATTGACCGAAAAGTCCATCCGCAGACCTGGACCTACGACAACATCGTCGCCATGAAGAGACAGCTTCAGTCGATGGGGCTTTCCCTCGATTGGGCACGCGAGATCGCGACCTGCGACCCGGCATATTACAAGCATCAACAGAAGATGTTTCTCGACTTTCTCAAAGCGGGATTGGTCGAACGCAAGCAGTCGAAAGTGAATTGGGATCCGGTCGATCAAACCGTGCTTGCCAATGAACAGGTCATCGATGGTCGAGGCTGGCGCTCCGGCGCGGTCGTCGAGCAACGCGAATTGACGCAATGGTTCTTCAAGATCAGCGACTATTCGGAAGACCTGCTGGAGGCGCTCGACAGGCTCAAGCGCTGGCCAGACAAAGTTCGACTGATGCAGAAGAACTGGATCGGGCGTTCGGAAGGACTCCTGCTGCGTTTTGCTCTCGATCCGGCAACAACTCCGAACAAAGAAAATGAGCTGGAGATCTTCACCACGCGTTCCGACACTTTGTTCGGAGCCAAGTTCATGGCTCTGTCACCCGACCATCCCTTGGCACAAGCGGCCGCAGCGAAAAATTCAAGGCTCGCAGCCTTTATCGAGCAGTGCCACCACATGGGCACTGCTCAGGCGGATATAGACACCGCCGAAAAGCTCGGCTTCGATACCGGCATTAGGGCGGTACACCCATTCGACGCAACTTGGAAACTTCCGGTCTATGTCGCAAACTTCATTGTGATGGACTATGGCACCGGCGCAATCTTCGGTTGCCCTGCCCACGACCAACGGGACCTTGACTTCGTCAACAAATATGGTCTCGGCAATACGCCGGTGGTCTGTCCGCCCGGTCAAGATCCCAAGACCTTCGTCATCACCGACGTCGCTTATGACGGCGATGGCCGCATGATCAATTCGCGGTTCCTCGATGGAATGACCATCAAGGAGGCCGAGGAAGAAGTCGCCAGGCGACTTGAAAAGGATATTCGAGGCAATAGCCCCGTAGCGCAACGGCACGTCAACTACCGCCTGCGCGACTGGGGAATTTCGCGTCAGCGTTATTGGGGCTGCCCAATTCCAATCATTCATTGCGAGACGTGCGGCGCGTTGCCGGTTCCGGAAGAGGATCTGCCGGTGACATTGCCAGAAGATGTGAGCTTCGACAAACCAGGAAATCCGCTTGATCGCCACCCGACGTGGAAAAAGGTCAAATGTCCGAAATGCTCTGGTCCGGCCCGGCGCGAAACAGATACGATGGATACGTTCGTTGATTCATCCTGGTACTTCGCACGGTTTACCGATCCGTGGATTAAAACAGCACCGACGGACCGCAAGATCGTGGACGAATGGCTGCCAGTCGATCAATACATCGGCGGCATCGAACATGCGATCTTGCATCTGCTTTATTCACGCTTCTTCACTCGTGCCATGCGGAAGACCAGACACATTGATATGGACGAACCGTTCGCCGGGCTTTTTACGCAAGGCATGGTGGTGCACGAGACCTATCAGGCCAAAAACGGTGACTGGGTCGAACCGGCCAACGTTAGAATTGAAGGCACAGGCGACGACCGCAGGGCAATGCTCGCGTCGACAGGCGAACCGCTCGAGATCGGCTCGATCGAGAAAATGTCCAAATCGAAGAAAAACACAGTCGATCCCGACGACATCATCGCCGCTTATGGCGCCGATACCGCGCGCTGGTTTATGCTTTCCGATTCGCCCCCCGACCGCGACGTGATCTGGACCGAAGAAGGCGTGCAGGGCGCGTGGCGTTTTGTGCAGCGGCTGTGGCGACTCGTCGGCGAAATCGCGGAAACCGCCGCGCCGGCAAGACGGCCTGTCGCATTTAGCGAGCAAGCCGTGACGGTGCGCAAGGCCGCTCACCGCGCGCTGGCGCACGTATCCGAGGATATCGACAAGCTGCGGTTCAACCGCTGCGTTGCCCACATCTACGAATTTGCCAACGCACTCAGCGACGCCATCGGCAAAATCGAAAGGGCCCCCGCAGGCGACCTGTGCTGGGCGCTGCGTGAAGCCTGCGGCATCCTTGTGCGGCTCTTCCATCCAATGATGCCCCACCTTGCCGAGGAATGCTGGGCGACGCTGGGGCATAAGAGCCTGGTCGCCACCGAGAGCTGGCCGCAGGTCGAAGCCGAACTGCTGGTGGAAAGCAAGATTACCCTGCCCGTCCAGATTAACGGCAAGAAACGCGCCGACGTGACCGTGGCCCGCGATGCAGGAAAATCCGATATAGAGGCTGCCGTTCTTGCCCTTGATGCGGTAAAAAAGGTGTTGGACGGGAGAAGCCCGAAAAAGGTCATTGTCGTCCCGCAAAGGATCGTCAATGTCGTCATCTGACCCTATGCGCGGAGCTAGATTCCTCGGTGCGTTGGCGCTCGCCGGTCTCACCGCCGGCTGCTTTCAACCACTCTATGCCGAGCGAACAACGCCTACGGGTGGCGTTGGTGTCGCCAGTCAACTGAGCGCGGTCGACGTGGCGCCAATCGATGCTCCGGGCGGTAGCCGTCTCGCTCGCGTCAGCGTGGGCGTACGCAACGAACTAATCTACGATCTCACCGGTGGCAACGGTGGGTTCTCGCCAACACATCGACTCGATGTGAAACTTACTGCAACCCAGACTCAGGTGATTGTCGACATCAATACTGCACGCCCGGATATCAATAACTATGGAATCGACGGCACCTACACGCTGACAGAGTTGGCAACGGGAAGGGTTGTTGTTAAAGGCCAAACGTTCGCACGCGTCTCGTACAATATCCCGGGTCAACAGCAGCGATTCGCGGGCGAGCGCGGTTTGCGCGATGCCGAAAACCGCGCAGCCAAAGAAATTGCTGAAAATATTCGCTCTCGGCTCGCCTCATATTTCGTGGCAGGTACGTGAGTTTGCTGCGGGGTCATGACGGCCATTAAATCCTCAGAAGTCGATCGATTTATTGCAAAGCCGGACCCTGCTCAGCCCATCGTCCTGGTGTTCGGACCCGATACTGGCCTCGTGCGCGAGCGCGTGGACGCGCTGGTGCACGCGTCTGTTGATGACCCGAGTGATCCGTTCGCATTGGCGCGCATCGAAGGCGATGAACTGTCGGGCAATCCGACGCGTCTCGCAGAAGAGGTGAACACAGTGCCGCTATTTGGCGGCCGACGCGCCGTCCTGGTCAAGGCGGGGTCGCGTAACATCGCGTCCGCGGTCGAAACCGTTATCACCGCGCCTTCCAGCGAATGCCGCGTGATCATCGAAGCTGGCAATCTCAGCAAGAGCTCACCGCTGCGCGCGGTTTGCGAGAAGGCGAAAGTCGCTGCCGCGCTGCCCTGCTATCTCGATAATGAACGCGCGCTCGGTTTGCTGATCGACGAGGAAATGCGTGCAAGCAACCTTACGATCTCCCCCGACGCGCGAGACGCGCTAATCTCCTTGCTGGGAGCAGACCGACTGGCATCCCGCAACGAGGTCCGCAAACTCGCACTTTATGCGCTAGGTCAAAAAAGCATCGGACTTGCTGATGTAATGGCGGTCGTAGCGGATGCCTCGCAGATAGTACTTGATGGATTGGTCGATGCCGTTTTTACCGGAAGAATGGCCGAGGCCGACACTGAATTCAGCAAGGCGCGTGCGAGCGGCTTGTCTCCGGCAGCAATCGTGTCGGCGGCAATCAGACAGCTGGCTAATTTGCACAAGATGAAGCTGGCGATTGAAAGCGGAGATTCAATTCAGTCCGCCATGAAGCGCGCCGCGCCGCCCGTGCATTTCACCCGTGAGCGTCACGTTAGCGACGCGCTGCGCGCCTGGACGCCGACGCGCATGGTGCATGCGATGGAGCAATTGGCAGAAGCTTCGCTTGAAATGCGGCGGAATGCACCGCTAGCGGAATCTATAGCGCAGCGCATGTTGCTGTCGCTCACGGCAACTGCGCGCAAAGCAGCCTAGGGTTCGCTCGCCTGCATACATCGTCCGACCCACGCCATTTAGAACTGGTCATTTCTTTTCGTTAATTGTTTGTGATGGACGCCGCTTCCCGTGACGGCATCAAGGAAATGCGAGCTGTCGAACCTGGATGTGACTTGCGCTGATCGCAAGAGA
>DATFXJ010000216.1:0-4366 GCA_035315965.1 Pseudolabrys sp. | reverse complement strand
GCCCGCGTACTGTGCCGCCGAGAATGCCGATCACACGTCGCTCGCCATAAGGTGTGCGCCCGAGATTGGTGATGGCCTCGAGCTCGGCGTGAATCGTGAAAATCGGCTGCTTGCCCAGCATCGAAGGCGATCCGTTGGAGTCCCAACATATGATGCGATCGCCATTTGACCCTGCCGATAGGCAGCCGTAAATACGGCAGCCCAACCGGGACCTGTCCGTATGGCGCGTATTTCCTCACTCGCTGAAGCGATTAAATCAGCCGTCCGAGACAGCGACACAGTGGCTCTGGAGGGCTTTACTCATCTCATTCCTCACGCGGCCGGCCATGAGATCATCCGTCAGGGCCGCAAACGATTGACACTTATCCGGATGACTCCGGACCTCATTTACGACCAGCTCATCGGCATGGGCTGCGTCGCCAAGCTAGTTTTTTCGTGGGGCGGCAATCCTGGCGTCGGCTCGCTGCATCGCTTAAGGGATGCCATCGAGAACGGCTGGCCGCACAAACTCGAGCTGGAAGAGCACTCCCATGCGGCCATGGCCAATGCCTATGAGGCGGGCGCGGCCGGTCTGCCCTGCGCTATCTTTCGTGGCTATATCGGCGGCGATCTGCCGAAAGTGAATGCAAATATTAAACGTGTGAAGTGCCCGTTTACAGGCGAAGAGCTTGCTGCGGTGCCCGCGCACCGGCCCGATGTGGCTGTGATCCATGCCCAGCGCGCCGACAAAGCCGGCAACGTTATGATCGAAGGCGTGCTCGGGGTTCAGAAGGAAGCAGTGCTTGCTTCCAAGCGCTCGGTGGTGACGGTCGAGGAAATAGTCGACCAGCTTCCCAAGCGCAGCCTTAATGCGGTGGTGCTGCCGCACTGGACCGTTGGTTACGTGGTCGAGGTTCCGGGCGGCGCCTTTCCGTCCTATGCGCAAGGCTACTATCCGCGCAACAACAACTTTTACAAGGAATGGGATGCAATCTCGCGAGAGCGCGATTCTTTCCTTGCCTGGATGAAAGAAAACGTGCTGGCGAAAGGCCCGGAGGCTTTTGCCATATATGCGCGCAAGCATCGCATTGCGGCGGAGTGAACGTCATGGCTGATTACAAACCCAATGAGATGATGACAGTCGCCGCGGCACGCGAGCTGAAAAACGATGATGTCTGCTTTGTCGGAATCGGCCAGCCATCTGCGGCTTGCAACCTCGCGCGACTGACACACGCACCCCACATTACGCTAATCTACGAATCCGGTACCCTCGTCACCAAACCGAACATTTTGCCGTTGTCGATCGGTGACGGCGAATTGTGCGAGACTGCACTCACCACGGTGTCAGTGCCGGAAATGTTCCGCTACTGGTTGCAAGGCGGCCGCATCAAGATTGGCTTTCTGGGCGGCGCGCAAATCGACAAGTACGCCAATCTGAACACCACCGTTGTCGGGCCTTACGACAAGCCGAAAGTACGGTTGCCAGGCGGCGGCGGCGCGCCGGAAATTGCAACCTCTTGCGGCGAGATTTTTATCATCATGACGCAAGGCAAACGCAGCTTTGTCGATAAGCTCGATTTTGTAACCTCGATCGGCCATGTGTCGGGTGGAGACAGCCGCGCCAAGCTCGGGCTTACGACCAAAGGTCCGAGTAAGCTCATCACCGATTTAGCCTTGTTCGAGCCAGATCCGGAAACAAAAGAAATGACTGTCGTTTCCATTCATCCAGGCGTTACCCGCGAACAAATCAAGGAGAATTCCGGCTGGCCGATTAAATTTGCATCCAAGGTTGCTGAGACACCGCCGCCGACACCACGTGAACTAGAAGTCCTGCGCGACCTTCATGCACGCACCAATCAGGCGCACGCGGAGGCCGCGTAATGGCGCGCGAAGTGTTTCTTTGCGACGCAGTACGGACGCCGATCGGCCGTTATGGCGGCGCGCTGGCAAAGGTGCGAACCGACGATCTCGCGGCGATACCGATCAGGGCGCTGATAACCCGCAATCCCAAGATCGATTGGGAAAAGCTTGACGAAGTCTATTACGGCTGCGCCAACCAAGCGGGCGAGGATAACCGCAACGTCGCGCGTATGGCGGTCTTGCTTGCCGGACTTCCTACAAGCGTGCCGGGCGTGACGCTCAATCGGCTCTGCGCCTCGGGAATGGAAGCGGTCGGCACCGCCGCACGTGCGATCCGCGCCGGAGAGATGGAATTTGCCATTGCTGGGGGCGTCGAATCAATGACACGTGCCCCCTTAGTACAAGGCAAAGCGCAGGAAGCTTTCTCGCGCACCGCCGAAATCTATGACACGACCATCGGCTGGCGTTTCGTCAACCCGCTGATGAAACAGCAGTATGGCATCGACTCCATGCCGGAAACCGGCGAGAACGTGGCCGAGGAATTCCAGATCACCCGCACCGATCAGGATGCCTTTGCGCTGCGTTCCCAACAGCGCGCCGGCAAGGCCATTGCATCGGGATATTTTGCCGAGGAGATCGTCGCGGTCGAGGTGCTGGACGGCAAGACAGGCCCGACGAAGTTCGATAAGGACGAGCATCCGCGGCCTGATACGACGCTTGAGCAGCTTGCCAAGCTCAAGACCCCATTCCGCAATCCCGGCACGGTGACGGCGGGCAATGCCTCCGGTGTCAATGACGGTGCTGCCGCCATCATTTTAGCGTCGGAAGCGGCGGTGAAGGCTCATGGGCTCAAGGCCCGTGCTCGGGTTCTCGGTATGGCTTCGGCCGCGGTGCCGCCGCGGATCATGGGCATCGGCCCGGTACCGGCCACACGGAAGCTGATGGCGCGCCTCCGGCATAAAATTGGCGATTATAATTTGATCGAGATCAACGAAGCCTTTGCCTCGCAATCGTTAGCCTGCCTGCGGCAGCTGGGGCTTGCCGACGATGCCGAGCACGTTAATCCGCATGGCGGCGCGATCGCGCTCGGTCATCCGCTTGGCATGTCGGGCGCGCGCCTGGCGCTGACGGTAGCACATGGGCTTGAGGAAAACAGCGGCAAGCTTGGTCTTGCCACCATGTGCGTTGGTGTTGGTCAAGGCGTTTCACTTGCAATCGAACGAATTAGCTGAAGGCACCCACAATGAGGACACAAGAATGACGCTGGTCTTTCCAAAAGGGAGTTTGAGTGCTTTTCCAAAGCATCTCACGCCTGATTACCGCAGCACGGTCAAACGCTCTCCATCGAAGCCGTTGGTCGTTGTGCCGCATACGCTGTCCGAGTTGACCGGGCCGGTCTACGGCCACGACGCGGTGCAGGAAAGCGACGCTGATCTAACGAAGCAGCACAACGGTGAGCCATTGGGTGAGCGCATCATTGTACATGGCCATGTTCTCGATGAGGACAAGCGGCCAGTTCCCAACACGCTGGTGGAAATTTGGCAAGCCAATGCCTGCGGCCGTTATGTGCACAACGTCGACCAGCATCCGGCGCCACTCGATCCGAACTTCACGGGGGCAGGGCGGATTATCACCGACAAGAAAGGCTACTACCGCTTTGTCACGGTGAAGCCTGGCGCATATCCATGGGGTAATCACCACAACGCGTGGCGGCCAAACCACATCCACTTCTCCGTATTTGGTCACTCATTCCTGTCACGCCTTGTGACGCAGATGTATTTTCCGGGCGATTATCTGTTTCCGTTTGACCCGATCTTCAATTCGGTGACTGACGAGAAGGCACGTCAGCGAATGGTCTCGAAGTTCGATCTCGAGAACACCATTCCCGATTGGGCGCTTTGCTTCCGCTTTGATATCGTGCTGCGCGGTCGCGAGGCCACGCCCCGGGATGCGGATAAACACTGATGTCTGAGATCACTCCCTCACAAACGGTCGGTCCGTTCTTTGCTTACGGTCTTGCGCCGCACAGCCGCTGTGACTGGACGCCAAGCGATGTTTATGATTGGAAGGAAACTGCTGGAGCCAATTTGGTGACCTCCGATGCTTCTGGCACGAAGATTCGCATTGAGGGTCAGGTGCTCGACGGCGACGGCATGCCGATCAATGACGCCATGCTGGAAGTGTGGCAGGCGGACGCGCAGGGCCGTTACGCCCATCCGCGCGACCGCCGCACGCGACCGAACACGAAATTTATGGGATTTGGTCGCTCGGCAACCGATAAGAACGGCGCTTTCAGCTTTGACACGATCAAACCGGGCCCCGTACCGGGCCCGAATGGCAAGCTGCAGGCGCCGCATATCGTGTTCTGCATCTTCTCGCGCGGGATGCTCCGGCAGATCTACACCCGCCTTTATTTTGCCGATGAGGCGGCCAACGAGAGCGATCCCATCCTGACGCTGGTACCTTCTGACCGGCGCGGGACTCTCATTGCCCACAAGGAGCTGCGGGGCGACCTGCGGGTCTACCG
>DATFXJ010000215.1:0-8313 GCA_035315965.1 Pseudolabrys sp. | reverse complement strand
CATCGGTGCGTTACTGCTGCTACTGCCGTTTATGATCGTTCTGATTTGGTTATCGGTACCCTATGCTGCGCGCTCCTGGACAGTCCTCGAGCACTCGCAGGAGGCGAGCGGCCTGCCGATCGTCTTCGTGCTCAAAACCCTTATCCCGCTCTTCGCGCTACTGATGGCGCTGCAAGGCATCGCCCAGGCGGTTCGTGCCGCGGCTGTGTTGAGGAGCGGCCGATGAACACTCTTTTCTTCATCTCTCCCCTTGGGGGAGAGATCGGCGAACCAAGCGAGGCGGGTGCCGATCGAGAGTCACTTATCCCCTCACCACGACCCTTTCCCCGATGGGGAGAGAGAGGCCGACCGAATTTGTTGCAACGAGATCGAAATGCAGCCCGCTGAGGTTCTGGTGATCCTGATGGTCATAGCCGTCGTCGGCACGCTGATGGCCGGCTATCCGGTCGCGCTGACGCTTGCTGGGGTGTCGCTGATATTCGCGGTGCTTGGCGAAGCTTTAGGAGTCATGAGCTTTGCTATCCTCGGTGCGCTGCCACAGCGCATCTTTGGTGTCATGACTAATGAAGTTCTGCTGGCAATTCCGCTGTTTATTTTCATGGGCGTAATGCTCGAGCGCTCCGGCATCGCTGAGGACTTGCTCGAAACAATGGGGCGCCTATTCGGCAGTCTGCGGGGTGGATTGGGCATTTCGGCTGTCATCGTCGGCACGTTGCTCGCCGCCGCCAAAGGCGTGGTCGGCGCTACCACGGTGACAATGGGCCTGATTATGCTGCCCGCGATGCTGCGCTTCGGCTACGACCCGCGGCTCGCCGCTGGCACTGTCGCCGCCACGGCGACGCTGGCGCAGATTTTCCCACCGGCTACCGTGTTGGTGCTGCTTGGCGATCAGCTCGGGAATGCCTATCAGTCCGCACAACTCTCGAAAGGTATTTTCGCTCCGCGGTCGCTCACGGTCAGCGATCTCTTCGCCGGCGCGCTGGCGCCTGGCGTCGCTCTGGTTGCGCTTTATCTACTTTTCCTGATCGCGGTCGCGTTTCTATGGCCGAAAGCGTCACCCGCGCTGCCGGCCGATCTAAAAGCGGTGCGCGGCAGCGCGTTAGTTCGCCGCCTCGCGGAAGTGCTGGTTGCTCCACTTGCTCTAATTGCGGCTGTTCTCGGCTCGATCCTCGGCGGGATTGCCACTCCAACGGAAGCGGCGTCAATCGGCGCTGTAGGCGCTACCTTGCTCGCTGCGCGCAAGGCGTCGTTCCCCACCCTCCTCAAGCCCGTCTGTGAAAAGACGGCGCAGATTGTCAGCATGATTTTCCTGATCCTGATCGGCGCCACCATGTTCAGTCTGGTGTTCCGCGCGCTCGGCGGCGATGAGATGGTGCATCGAGCCCTGTCCAATCTGCCTGGCGGTGCGGGCGGCGCGGTACTGGCAGTCATGGTTGCGATGTTCTTGCTTGGCTTCGTCATGGATGCCTTCGAGATCATCTTCGTCGTGGTGCCGATTGTGGCGCCCACGCTGCTGACTATGTCGGGCGTCGACCCGGTCTGGCTTGGCATCATGATGGCCGTGAATTTGCAGACCTCGTACATGCACCCGCCGCTCGGGCCGACGCTTTTCTTTTTGCGCGGCGTCGCTCCGCCGCAGATCACCACGCGACATATTTATGTCGGCATCATTCCGTTTGTGTTGATCCAGCTGTTCGCACTTATCGTGCTATGGTTCGTGCCGGGTCTTGCCACTGCATTGCCTCACGCACTCTACGGGCATTAAACTAGGGCCAGAAACGCTCGACTAGGATCCAGAGCCATACGGCGCCCGCCGCGAGCAGCGACAACCCGACCGCTGCAGAGCCCATGTCCTTGACGCGTTTGATGGTCGGATCATTGTCGGCGGTGATTCGATCGCTCAACTTTTCAATCGCGGTATTGAGCAGCTCGACAATCAGGATGAAGACGATCACGCCGATCAGGGCGAAGCGCTTGCTTGTGTCGCCGGTCAGGAGGAAGGCGAGAGGAACGCCGGCCGCCAGAAGAGCGAGCTCCTGGCGAAATGCAGCTTCCGACCGCGTCACCGCAACCAACCCATTCCAGCTATTGATCGCCGCCTGCCAAATTCGCTGCACGCCGCCCGCCCATTCTAATGCTCGCGAGATAAGTACGGGTTTTTTGTCATCTATTCCATATCGTCGCGGAGCCCGTGTATAACGGCTCCCGTATGAAAGCAGCGGAATTGTTCAGCCTGAGAGGCCGCGTGGCGCTAGTGACCGGCGCTTCGAGTGGGCTGGGCACGCAATTCGCTCGAGCACTCGCGGACAATGGCGCCGCTGTTGTATTGGTGGCACGGCGGGCCGAGCGGCTCAAAGCGCTGAAAAGCGAGATCGAAGATAAGGGAGGCCGCGCTTTTGCTGTCGAGGCGGACGTTACCGACCGCGCGGCCATGGCACGCACCTTCGATGCCGCCGAGAAAGCCTTCGGCACTGTGACGATCCTCGTCAACAACGCCGGCATCGCCCATGGCGGTCGAGCGGTCGAAATGCCGCCGGAGGAGTGGCGGAAGATCCTGTCCACCAATCTTGATGCCGTGTTTTTTTGGGCACAGGAGGCCGCACGGCGCATCTTGGCGGCGAACAAGCAGGGCGCAATCGTCAATATCGCATCGGTGCTCGGACTCGCAGTCTCCAAAGGAGCCGTTGCCTACGCCGCGGCCAAGGCCGGTGTCGTACAAACCACAAAGGCGCTTGCAGTCGAGCTCGCCTTCAAGGGCGTGCGCGTCAATGCCATTGCGCCTGGCTGGTTCGTTACTGAGATGAACGACGAATATCTCACCAGCGACGCAGGCGTTGCCATCAAACGTGAGATTCCGATGGGCCGCTTCGGCAACCCCGGCGATCTCGACGGCGCGCTGCTGCTGCTCACATCCGATGCCGGAAGCTATATTACCGGTGCAACCATTGTCGTCGATGGCGGACAGGTGGTGCAGATCAAGGGGTAACGATGGACTTCACACTTGCGCCCGAAATCGATGACCTCCGCCTGCGTGTTCGCGCTTTCGTGGAAGAGCACGTGCTGCCGCTGGAAGCCGATCCGCAAAATTTCTCCGAGCATGAGAACATTCCGGAGGCAAGGCTCGCCAAAGTGCGCGAGAAAGCGAAGAAAGCCGGGTTATGGGCGCCGCAGTCGCCGAAGGAGTACGGCGGGATGGACCTGCCGATCGTCGCCTGGGCCGCGATCTACGAAGAAGCCGCTCGCTCGATCTTCGGGCCGCTCGCCTTGAACTGCATGGCGCCCGATGACGGCAATATGAATCTGCTCAAGCTGGTTGGCACGCAAGAGCAGAAAGAGAAATGGCTGAAGACCATCGTTGAGGGAAAGGTTCGCTCAAGTTTCACGATGACTGAGCCCGCGCCGGGCGGCGGCTCCGATCCCTCGATGATTCGAACCCGTGCCGAGAAAAAAGGCGACCGCTACATCGTCAAGGGGCGCAAATGGTTTGCCACTGGTGCCGACGGCGCCACGCATTTCATCCTGATTGCCCGCACCAGCGACGACAAGCGGCGCGGTTTGACCGCGTTCCTTTTTCACAAGGACCAGCCCGGCTGGCGTTTGCTCCGCCGTATCCCGATTATGGGGCCGCACGAACATGGCGGCCATTGCGAACTCGAATTCGACGGACTGGAAATCCCGCGGGAGAACATACTGTTGGGTGAAGGCGACGGACTCAAGATCACCCAAATCCGGCTCGGTCCGGCACGCCTGACGCACTGCATGCGCTGGCTGGGCTTCGCCAAGCGCTGCATGGAAGTTGCGCAGGCTTACGTTGCGGAACGTGAGGGCTTTGGCATCAAGCTCGGCGACCGCGAAAGCGTGCAAATCAAGCTCGGCGAGGTGGCACAACAAGTACAGATCGGCAGGCTACTCACCATGCACGCGGCCTGGATGCTCGACCAAGGTGGCCGAGCGCGCAAGGAAGTCTCGATGGCCAAGGTGCAGGTTGCCGACGCGCTGAACATGGCTGCCGATGTGGCGATTCAACTGCAGGGGGCACGCGGCTATTCACACGATTCGATCGCGCAATGGATCTATCGTTATGCGCGCGCGGCGCGGCTGGTCGACGGCGCGTCCGAAGTTCACATGATGGTGCTGGCACGATTCATGCGTGAAGAGGGGCGGGATTTCTGGCAATGGGGTCCCGGTGAGGGACGGCGGAACGCGCGCTGATTAGCCCACTGCCTTTCGCAGCGTTGCGACATCGTAACTGGCAGATTTCGTCAGGTACTGCAAATCTGAGCCCGCGATCACGAAGCGGGCACCGAGTTTGACCAACTCGGCCACCTGTTCGACATCCGCGCGAATTCCACCGACGCCAAGGCATTTGCCGCGGGCCTTGCAAGCCTTCGCCGTGCTTTCGTATGCCGCGCGCAGCTTCGCATTCTTCAATTCGCCGGGGATGCCCATGGCGGTGCAAAGATCGTTGGAACCGATCAGCAGCACGTCGATGCCAGGTATGGCGGCTATCGCATCGGCATTGGCGACACCTTCCGGCGTCTCCAGCATGGCGATCAGTACCGTTGCGGTATTGCCATCTTTGTTCACCTCGGCAAGCGGCGTGGCGCGATAGCCTTGCAGCGGGCCGGGGCCGGCGACTGAACGCTCGCCCAACGGGGAAAAACGGCAGGCGCGGGCGAATGCTTCCGCCTGCGCGCGCGAACTGACATTCGGGCAGATAATGCCGAGCGCACCCATGTCGAGCAGCCGTGTCGCATCCTCGAACCGATGACCGGCAATGCGCACGAGCGGCGTAATGCCGACCGGTAAGGCTGCAAGGCAAATTTGTGCCGCGTCGTCGAGCGAAATCGTGCAGTGCTCCATATCGACATAGAAGGCATCAAAGCCGCAAGACTCCGCGATCATTGCGATCTCGGCGGTACGTGCAAGCCGCGTCGCCATGCACAGCGCCACCTCGCCGCGCGCAAGTCTTTCCTGCATGCGGTTAGTGAAGACCATGATGCTGGCGTCTAGTTTCGGTAGCTTGTGTCAATTTGGTCGAGCATGCGCAGGTATGCGGCCCAGTCGTGGCTTCCGCGGCCGGCATCGTGATGCTCGAATTGATCGGCGGTCTTGGCGCAAACCGCCGCCGGAATCTCGATGAGCTCTTGGCCGGTTGCCTCCAGCTTGAGCTGGATATCGGCGGCGTCGATCAGATGCTTCATCAGCACGAAGGCTTCACGCGCGCTTTTCCCCACGGTGAGAAGGCCGTGGTTGTGCAAGATCATAGCGCGGTTCTGTCCAAGATCACGGTTGAGACGTTCACGCTCATCAAAATCCTCGGTGATGCCTTCATAGGCGTGATAGCCGATGCCTTTATAAAAGCGGATTGCCTGCTGTGACACCATGCGCAGCCCGCTCTTGAGTCCGGCGATCGCCATGCCGACGTTGGTATGGACATGCATGGCACAGTTCACATCCGGTCGTGCGCTCAAGACGCCTCCATGCAGCGTGAAGCCAGGCCGGTTGACGCCGGATTTCTCGTCCAGATCCCTGTCCATCGAGACCTTCACCAGGTTGGAAGCGGCGACCTCGGTGTAGAGCAGGTCGTGCTTCTTCATCAGCAAGTTGCGTGGCTCGCCAGGAACCCGCATTGAAGAGTGGTTGTAAATTACGTCGTCCCAACCGTAATGCGCGGTCAGGCGATAGACGGCCGCAAGGTCCACGCGCGCCCGCCATTCAGCCGGTGAAATTTCATCCCGTGAACTTTTGGGAACGCTGGCGAGTCTGGTCATCGGCACAATCCTCTGCAAGTGCAGACGGGACTCTATCACACCGCTTCTGCTTGGCCAGATCGCAAAGCGTCAGTATAGAGGATGCCGCAACAAGCGAGAGAAAATGAGCAAACCACTCCGTATTTGCATGGGCGGCTATGGCCCGCCGAGCACCGGTTTCAGCAAGTCATTGAAGTTCATCGGCGACAAAATCAGGGCGCAGTTCGGCAACGACGTCGAGATTGAATACATCTTCAACATCATGGATCTCGGGCACAAGGCCGAGGACATCCTTGCACTGGTAGAAAATAGCGAAATCACGCTTGGCTACCAGTCCTCGAGTTACCTGACCGATCGGGTCCCGGAATTGGGTTTTGTCGATCTGCCGTTTTTGTTTTCCAGCGACGCGCAGGCACGAGCAGCGATGGACGGCGCGCTCGGAGATTTCCTCGTGCAAAAGACACAGGAACGCATCAACTATCGTATTCTCGGCTGGTTCGAGAATGGCTTCCGGCACATCTCAAACCGCTTGCGGCCGATCCATTGGCCTGCCGACATGACCGGCGTAAAAATCCGCGTGCTGCCAAGCGAGATACACAGACGTACTTTCGAATTGCTTGGCGCAGTGGCGCTGCGTATGGATCTCACCGAAGCGATTGCCATGATCAAGGCTGGCAGACTGGACGCGCAGGAAAATCCGCTTGCCAATACCGTCACCTACGGCGTGCACAAGTTTCACAAGTTCCACACGCTCAGCAATCACTTTTACATTTCGCGACCGATTTTTTTGCATCGTCCGTCGTTCGAGAGTTGGCCGGATAGCCTCAGGCGTGCAATGCAATTGGCCGTCACTGAAGCGGTCGCCTATCAACGCAAGCTCGCGGTCGAAGAACACGACAAGTCCTACAAGGCAATCCAGGCAGAAGGCTGTGAAATCAATGTGCTGACGCCGAAGGAACACGAAGCCTTCGTTGCAGCCGTTCAGCCGCTGCTCGCTGATGCTCGCAAGACCTATGGTGATGCCATGTTCAAAATGGTACCGAAGGCATAGGTAGGCATCCGCCGGGGTTGTTTGTGGTCTAGGTATATTGTCGGCGACGGCGATCCAGCTTTGCTTGCCTGACACTAGCCAAAAAAACGCTTCTGGCGTGCCGTCGAACCGTCATCCGAGGCCTATGTACTATCAATATGCCAATCGTAGGCGCTGTCGCCCAACAAGCGCTCCAATCACCAGCAGATTGAGAATATTAGCGCCAATACCGGCCGTGAAGGCAGGCGGGTAAAAGCCAAAGTAGTCATAGAGCATGCCAGCGAGCCAGCCTCCGAGCGCCATGCCGCCGCCGCTGAACAGTAGCAATGTCGGGATTCGCCACGACGCGTCGGACGCTGGAAACAATTCGCGCAATGCCAGTACATAAGCTGGGATGATTCCGGAAAAGCCAAAACCGAAAGCGGCGGCGATTGTGAAGAGCCCGGCCTCGTTCTGCGTGATGAGAAATGCGGCCATCGACAGTACTTGCCATGCCGAGCCGATCAGTATGGTGGCAAGGCCGCCGATGTGATCCGAGATAGCGCCCCAAATTTGTCGGCTCAAAAAAGCCGTGCCGAGCAATACCGACAGCATCATTGCGCCAATCGAGCGGCTGATGTTGACGTCGCTGCAAAAGGCAACCAAATGACCCTGCGGCATCGCCATCGGAATACAGCACAGCACTGCGGCGCCGCACATCATTGCGAACACCAGATTGGGCGGCCATCCAAGCACTCCCGCCGATTTGCCATTACCCGCGATCGCCGCGGCCGGATGAATAACTTCCGGTGGCGCACGGAAATAAATCACCGCTAGCGGAACGATTACGACAATTTCCGCGATGGCGTACCAAAGCATCGTCTGGCGCCAGCCGCGGCCACATCGCGCCGGCAAGGTAGCTGCCGCTGGAAATCAGCGCCAAGGCCGAGCCTCGCCGGCGGTCGAACCAGCGGCTAACATAGATGTACATTGGCGCATTGATGCCACCGAGGCCGATCAGTCCGATAAACAGTCCGTGACCGATCCCCGGGCGGACCGAACGTCGAAAGCATGAGACCAAGCCCGATCGTCAGTGAGCCGCAGATCACTGTCCACCTGGTGCCGACCTTGTCGGCGATCCAGCCCATCAAGATGCCGCCGACACCAGAACCAAGCCAGGCTAGCGCACTGGCGAGCGCCGGAATCGAGCGCACCCCGTCAACTTCGGCGGCAATATCCTTGAGCGCTACGACTGCGATCCATGCGGCGCCGAAAGCCATCAGCATAGTGACGAGCGCCATCGTCGCGACGGCCCAGGAGGACCTAGTTTCGATTGAGGAAAGCGGGGTTTGCAACATTTAAAGGGAGTTCCGGCAGGACACTTCTGACAGGCGGCACAGCATTTGACCACCCATATCCGTGCGGGGGCTACTGTGTCTGTTGCGTTGCGCCAAAATGCGTGCAGAAGGTGTTCGCGGAAATTTCCTTTTAGAACGCGCGCCATTAACGAAATTGACGCAAAGGCGGTGCGGTATAGCATTCGCCGATAGT
>DATFXJ010000214.1:0-12753 GCA_035315965.1 Pseudolabrys sp. | reverse complement strand
CTGGTCTTATGGTGGATTCCTGCCGGTCACCGTCCCGAAATGATAGAAGGCGTCGCGCGGCTCGACCATCTGATTGCGTACGGACCGAGTGATCACGCGTTCGGCTGGAGGGAGATCGCGGACGCGAAATTCTGGAAGACAGCCCGTCATGATCGGCCAAGTGAGCACGCGGCATGATCAAGATCATTGTTGATGGCAAAGAAATCGAAGTTCCGCCGGAGTACACGCTGCTTCAGGCGTGCGAAGCCGCAGGCGCAGAAATCCCGCGCTTCTGCTTCCACGAGCGTCTTTCGATCGCGGGAAATTGCCGGATGTGCTTGATCGAGGTTGTCGGCATTCCCAAGCCGCAGGCATCCTGCGCCATGGGAGTAAAGGATCTACAGCCGAACAAGGATGGCTCACCGAAAATCCTCAATACTAAGTCACCAATGGTGAAAAAAGCGCGCGAAGGCGTCATGGAGTTCCTCCTGATCAACCATCCGCTCGACTGCCCGATTTGCGATCAGGGAGGAGAATGCGATCTGCAGGACCAAGCCATGGCCTATGGCGTGGATGCGAGCCGCTATCAGGAGAACAAGCGCGCGGTTGAGGACAAATATATCGGTCCACTGGTCAAGACGATCATGACGCGCTGCATCCATTGCACGCGCTGCATCCGTTTTTCGACTGAGGTCGCCGGTGTTCCGGAGCTCGGCGCTATCGGCCGGGGCGAGGACATGGAGATCACTACCTACCTTGAACATGCGATGACCTCCGAGCTGCAAAGCAATGTGGTCGATCTTTGCCCGGTCGGGGCGCTTACCTCCAAACCTTATGCCTTCGCGGCGCGGCCGTGGGAGTTGAACAAGACACAGTCGATCGACGTGATGGATGCGGTCGGCTCCGCAATCCGCATCGACACGCGCGGCCGTGAAGTGATGCGCATTCTGCCGCGTGCAAACGACGACGTGAACGAGGAATGGATTTCCGACAAGACACGCCACGTGGTCGATGGACTGCGCACACAGCGGCTGGACCAGTCTTATGTGCGTGTGAACGGCCGTCTGCAGACGGCATCCTGGAGAGAAGCCTTCTCGGTCATTGCCGCCAAGGTAAAAGCCGCCAACGGCAAGCGTATCGGTGCCATTGTCGGCGATCTTGCCGGCACTGAAGAAATGTTCGCCCTCAAGGATCTGATGACGCGACTGGGCAGCGCCAATGTCGACGCGCGTCAGGACGGCTCGGTTCTGAATCCGAAATGGGGCCGTGCCTCTTATCTCTTCAATGCCACGATCGCCGGTATCGAGCGGGCCGGTGCCCTGTTAATCATTGCTGCCAACCCCCGGCGCGAGGCGGCGGTCCTCAACGCGCGCATCCGCAAGCGCTGGCACGCCGGAAATTTTCCAATCGGCCTGATCGGCGAAAAGGCGGATCTTACTTACACCTACGAATATCTCGGCGGCGGCGCCGAAACTCTCGCCGAACTTGGCCAGAGCAAGTTTGCTGAGGTGCTGAAGGCGTCAGAGCGGCCGCTCATTCTGATCGGCGCCGGCGCTTTTGCGCGCAAGGACGGCGCCACGATCGCTTCGCTCGCGGCGAAGGCGGCCGTCGAGCTTGGCGCACTGAAGGATGGTTGGAATGGTTTCTCGGTCCTGCATAGCGCGGCCTCGCGCGTCGCCGCGCTGGACCTCGGTCTCGTGCCAGGCGCGCGGGGGCTCGACGCGGCGCAGATGGCGGCAGGCGGAGTTGATGTCTTATTCCTCCTCGGAGCCGACGAGGTCGAGGTATCGGCTGGCCCGTACGTTGTCTACATAGGGACGCATGGTGATCGGGGTGCACGTCGCGCCGACGTGATTTTGCCCGGCGCTGCCTATCCAGAAAAGTCGGCGATCTACGTCAACACAGAAGGCCGCGTGCAGATGACCAACCGAGCCGCGTTTGCCCCTGGCGAAGCGCGAGAGGACTGGGCTATCTTCCGCGCCCTTTCTGACGCGCTCGGGCACAAGCTTCCGTACGACTCGCTTGCCCAGCTACGGCAGGCGATGTTCGCCGCCCATCCGCATCTGATGCACGCGGATCAAATTACCGAGGGTGATGCCGGCGATATCAGAAAGCTCGCAAAACTTGGCGGTAACTACGAGAAGCTGCCGCTGCGCTCGCCGGTAACCGATTTCTACTTCACCAATCCCATCGCGCGCGCCTCCGCGATCATGGCTGAATGTTCAGCTCTGGCCCACGCGGCGGCCAAGACGGCTGCGGAGTAGGAGATGGGTTTTTTTTGGATGTACCTTTGGCCGCTCATCGTCATCGTGGCGCAGTCGGCGCTGTTGCTGGTGATTCTGCTTGTTGCAGTCGCCTACATTCTTCTTGCGGACCGCAAGATCTGGGCGGCGGTGCAGATAAGGCGTGGGCCGAACGTCGTTGGGCCCTGGGGCTTACTGCAATCCTTCGCAGATTTGCTGAAATTCGTCGTTAAGGAGCCGGTGATACCGGCCGGTGCCAACAAGGGTGTGTTCTTGCTGGCGCCCCTGGTGACCTGTGTGCTGGCACTCGCTGCCTGGGCAGTCATCCCGGTCAATGCAAACTGGGTGATCGCCGATATCAATGTGGGTGTGCTCTATATTTTCGCGATCTCTTCGCTTATGGTTTATGGCGTGATCATGGCGGGTTGGGCTTCGAATTCGAAGTACCCCTTTCTCGCCGCACTGCGCTCGGCGGCGCAAATGGTGTCGTACGAAGTCTCAATCGGCTTCGTCATCATTACCGTGCTGCTCTGTGCCGGATCGTTGAATCTTTCGGCAATTGTCGCAGCGCAGGACGGAAAATACGGCTTGTTCAGCTGGTATTGGTTGCCGCTGTTCCCGGTGTTTGTGGTCTTCTTCATCTCGGCGCTTGCCGAGACAAACCGTCCGCCGTTCGATCTGGTCGAAGCAGAATCGGAATTGGTCGCGGGCTTCATGGTCGAGTACGGCTCGACGCCTTACATGATGTTCATGCTTGGCGAATACGTGGCGATTGGAACCATGTGCGCCATGACCACGATCATGTTTCTGGGCGGATGGCTGTCGCCGGTGCCGTTCGCGCCTTTCACCTGGATGCCGGGCGTGATTTGGTTCACGCTCAAGGCGCTGTTCATGTTCTTTCTGTTCGCGATGGCCAAGGCCATGGTTCCACGCTATCGCTACGATCAACTCATGCGGCTCGGCTGGAAGGTGTTCCTTCCCCTGTCTCTCGCCATGGTGGCGATCGTCGCCGCCGTCATCCAATACGGCGCATTGACGGCAGGCGCGGTGAAATGAGGATGCGATGAGGCTCGATCGGGCGGCTAAACGTTTGTTCTTAATGGAATTCGTGACCGGCTTCGCGCTGGCCATGCGCTACTTCTTCAAGCCGAAGGCGACGCTCAATTATCCGTTCGAGAAGGGGCCGATTTCGCCGCGCTTTCGCGGCGAGCATGCTCTGCGCCGCTATCCGAACGGCGAGGAGCGCTGCATCGCGTGCAAACTCTGCGAAGCGATCTGCCCCGCCCAGGCGATCACGATCGAAGCCGGGCCTCGCCGCAATGATGGCACGCGCCGTACGACACGTTACGACATCGACATGGTGAAGTGCATCTACTGCGGGCTATGTCAGGAAGCCTGCCCGGTTGATGCCATCGTCGAAGGACCGAATTTCGAATTCGCGACTGAGACGCGCGAGGAGCTTTATTACGACAAGGAGCGTCTCCTCGCGAACGGCGACCGCTGGGAGCGCGAGATCGCCAAGAACATCGCGCTCGACGCACCGTACAGGTAAGCTCGATGATCGTCGCGGCGTTCTTCTATCTTTTTGCAGGCATGTGTGTGGGTAGCGCCGTCATGGTCATTGCCGCGCGCAATCCGGTCCATTCGGTTCTCTATCTCATCCTGGCGTTCGTCAACGCTGCTGGCCTTTTCGTGATGATGGGAGCCGAATTCCTCGCAATGATCCTGATCGTAGTCTACGTCGGTGCGGTCGCGGTGCTGTTCCTGTTTGTGGTGATGATGCTCGATGTCGATTTCTCCGAGCTTAAGCAGGGAGTGTTGCAATTTCTTCCAATCGGTATGCTGATCGGCGGCATCTTCCTCGCCGAGCTAGTGTTGGTCGTCGGCGCATGGGCGATTGGACCTGGTGTACCGCAGGCCATCACCGCACCGATCCCGACGAAAATCCCGAACACCGAAGCCATCGGCCTCGTCCTTTATACGCGCTACGTCTATTTCTTTGAGGCGGCTGGAATCATTCTGCTGGTTGCCATGGTCGGCGCCATCGTGCTCACGCTGCACCATCGCGTGCGCGTTCGCCGTCAGGATATTGCCGCCCAAGTTGCGCGCGCACCGCGGGCTTCGATTGAAATCGTTAAAGTGCGGCCGGGACAGGGATTAGGGGGCAATCCGTGACTATTGGTCTGGGCCACTATCTTACGGTCGGCGCAATCCTGTTTACGCTCGGGATATTCGGTATATTCCTCAACCGTAAGAATGTAATCATCATCTTGATGTCGATTGAGCTGATCCTGCTCGCGGTCAACATCAACCTAGTCGCCTTTTCAACGCATCTCGGCGATATCGTCGGACAGATCTATGCGCTGCTTGTTTTGACGGTCGCAGCAGCAGAGGCCGCAATCGGCCTTGCAATCCTCGTCGTCTTCTACCGAAATCGCGGCTCAATTGCGGTTGAGGACATCAATCTGCTGAAGGGTTGAAAGCGGAATGTATCAAGCCATCGTCTTTCTGCCCTTGCTCGGCGCGATCCTGGCCGGCCTCATTACGCTCGCCGGCGCGCGCGCGCGGTTTCCGGGCAAAGGTCCGTCGTCTGGCGCGGAGGAGGCGGCAACTAACCACGGCCCACATCACGGTGGACTAGCGGTTCGTGGCGGTGCCGTCGTTCAGCCTTCCCATCGTGAGGAAGAAGGGTACGAGCCTGCCGCAGTGGGCTCACGGACGGCTGAGTTGATAACCACGACCCTTCTGATGATCTCCATGATCCTGTCGTGGATCGCCTTTGTCGATGTCGGATTCGCCCATCACGATATGCGTGTTCCGGTTTTCACCTGGATGACCGCTGGCGAGCTCAAGGTCGAGTGGTCGTTGCGCATCGATACGCTCACAGCGGTGATGCTCGTAGTCGTCAATACGATCTCGGGCTTCGTCCATCTCTATTCGATCGGATACATGCAGGAGGATCCGTACCGGCCGCGTTTCTTCGCCTACCTGTCGATGTTCACCTTCGCCATGCTGATGCTGGTGACCGCAGATAATCTGGGCCAGCTTTTCTTTGGCTGGGAAGGCGTCGGCCTAGCAAGCTACCTCCTAATCGGCTTCTGGTATCACAAAGCGGAAGCCAACGCCGCCGCGATCAAGGCCTTCATCGTCAATCGCGTCGGCGATTTCGGTTTCGCGCTCGGTATCTTCGCCGTGTTCATGCTGACCGGTGCGATCGATTTGGATACCGTGTTTGCGCAGGCGCCTTCGCTCACCGGAAAGACGATCAATTTCTTTAGCTGGCAAGTCGATGCGGTCACAATCACTTGCCTGTTCCTCTTCATGGGGGCGATGGGCAAGTCGGCGCAATTCCTGCTGCACACGTGGCTTCCCGATGCCATGGAGGGCCCAACCCCAGTCTCGGCCCTGATCCATGCTGCCACCATGGTGACCGCTGGGGTGTTCATGGTCGCACGGCTATCGCCGTTGTTCGAGCTCGCACCGCATGCGCAGACATTTGTGACGTTGATTGGCGCCACCACCGCATTTTTTGCGGCCACCATCGGCCTCGTGCAGAACGACATCAAGCGCATCGTCGCCTATTCTACTTGTTCTCAGCTCGGTTACATGTTCGTCGCCATGGGAGTGGGGGCCTATTCGGTCGGCATGTTCCACCTGTTTACCCATGCGTTTTTCAAAGCGCTCCTGTTCCTCGGCTCGGGCTCGGTAATCCGCGCGATGCATCACGAGCAGGACATCCGACACATGGGCGGGCTGAAGGATCGCATCCCCTACACTTACGTCGTCATGCTCATCGGCACGCTTGCGCTCACGGGCTTCCCGCTAACAGCCGGTTATTTCTCCAAGGACGCCATCATCGAGGCCGCCTTCGTCGGTAAGAATCCGATGTCACTCTACGCCTTCATCTGCACGGTCGCCGCAGCAATGCTCACATCCTTCTATTCGTGGCGGCTGATCTTCAAGACCTTCCACGGCGAGCCGCATGACCGCAGGCATTGGCGAGACGCGCATGAAAGCCCAATGGTGATGCTGATCCCGCTTGGCTTCCTCGCGGCTGGCTCGGTGCTCGCTGGCCTGCCATTCAAGGAAATTTTTGCCGGCCACGGCGTCGAGAGTTTTTTTCGCGAGTCGCTCGCCTTCGCGAAATCCAATCATGTGCTCGAAGATATGCACCGTGTGCCGTTATATGTCGGCATCCTTCCGACCGTGATGATGCTGATTGGTTTTTTGATCGCCTGGCACTTCTACCTCCGCCGTCCGGACATTCCGGTTGAGCTCGCGCGCCGGCATGATTGGCTTTATCGCTTCTTGCTCAACAAGTGGTATTTCGACGAGTTTTACGACCTTGTCTTCGTTGAGCCCACCAAACGACTCGGCCGTCTGCTGTGGAAGAGTGGTGACGGTTGGTTGATCGACGGATTTGGTCCGGACGGCGTATCCGCGCGCGTGCTCGACGTCACCCGCAATGTGGTGCGTCTGCAGACCGGTTATCTCTATCACTATGCCTTCGCGATGCTGATCGGCGCCGCAGCCTTCATCACCTGGTTCATGTTCGCGACGGGGACACATTAGATGAATTGGCCGATCCTCTCCGTCGTTACTCTCCTGCCACTGCTCGGCGCATTGCTGGTCGTATTGCTTGTGCACGGAAACGAGCGATTGGCGCGCGGCACTGCGCGCTGGGTGGCGCTGTGGGCTACGCTGGTGACGTTTGCCATTTCCCTAGTGATGGTCTGGCGCTTTGACGCCGGGTCGCCCGAATTCCAGTTCGTGGAAAAGCACAACTGGCTCGGTATTGCCTCATATCACATGGGTGTCGACGGCATTTCACTGCCCTTCGTCATCCTCACGACCGGGTTGATGCCAATTTGCATCCTTGCAAGCTGGACCGCAGTCCAGACGCGCGTGAAGGAATACATGATTGCCTTCCTGGTGCTGGAAACCCTGATGGTTGGCACCTTCTCGGCCCTCGATCTGGTGCTGTTCTATTTGTTCTTCGAAGGTGGCCTGATCCCGATGTTCCTGATCATCGGTGTCTGGGGTGGCGCGCGTCGCGTCTATGCCAGCTTCAAGTTCTTCCTCTATACGCTCCTCGGCTCGGTGCTGATGCTGCTCGCCATTATGGCAATGTACTGGGAAGCTGGCACCACGGACATAGGGGTGCTGCTGCGTCACGGCTTTCCACTCGGCTTGCAGAAATGGGCGTGGTTTGCGTTTCTCGCTTCGTTCGCGGTGAAATTGCCAATGTGGCCAGTCCACACTTGGCTGCCAGACGCGCACGTTGAGGCGCCGACTGCGGGCTCTGTCATCCTTGCCGCTATCCTGCTGAAGATGGGTGGCTATGGTTTTCTGCGGTTCTCGCTTCCAATGTTCCCGGCTGCCAGCCACGAATTTGCGCCACTGATTTTTGCGCTCTCTGTGGTCGCCATCATCTACACGTCGCTGGTGGCGCTGATGCAGGAAGACGTGAAGAAGTTGATTGCCTATTCTTCCGTCGCCCACATGGGCTTTGTTACCATGGGCGTCTTCGCAGCGACCGCACAGGGTGTTGCGGGTGGCATTTTCCAGATGATCTCCCACGGCATCGTTTCGGCTGCGTTGTTCCTCTGCGTCGGCGTGGTGTACGACCGCATGCATACGCGCGAGATCGCCGCCTATGGTGGGCTGGTCAACCGGATGCCACTTTATGCTTTCGTCTTCATGGTGTTCACGCTGGCCAATGTAGGCCTGCCTGGGACGTCCGGATTCATAGGCGAATTCCTTTCGCTAATCGGCACCTTTAAGGTCAATATCCCGGTTGCGACGCTTGCTACCCTCGGCGTCATCCTGTCCGTAGCCTATGCGCTTTGGCTCTACCGAAAGATGATTTTCGGCAAAGTGAAGCCCTCGCTTGAAGGCATTCGCGACATCGGCTGGCGCGAGTGCGTTATCTTCGCGCCGCTGGTTGCGCTCACAATCCTCTTCGGCTTTGTGCCCAAGCCAGTGCTTGACCTGTCTGCGGCTTCCATCGCCCAGCTCCTTGAAAACTACAGTCACGCCATCGCCCCAGCCAGGACGGCCGCGGAGGATCAATCCCCGGCATTCCGGGGTACGGGCGCAGCTCGCGAGTTCAGAATCCAGATGCACGTTTCAGAATCGTTTCTGGATTCCGGGCCCGAGTCTTCGGCGCGTTCGGGATTGGCATCCGCAAAGTTGGCAGCGCCCGAGCGCGACCGGAGCGCGACGCGATGAACCAATTGCTCGCCCTGCAGGACCTGATGCCACTGTTGCCGGAACTCGTTCTGGCTTGCGGTGCCATGCTGATGCTGATGGCCGGTGTAATGATCGGTGAGCGCAGCGCAGCAATGATTAACGGCTGGTGCGTGCTCGTGCTCGTGCTGGCCGGCGCCGCCTTGCTCTGGCTGCCGCATGGCACGCAGCCCATGTTTGGAGGCAGCTTCCTGGTCGATGACTATGCGCGGTTTCTCAAAATGCTGACGCTGGTCGGATCTGGCGGCGCGCTCGTGCTTTCACTCGACTATCTCACGCTCGAAGGGCAGCAAAAATTTGAGTACGGCGCGCTGTTCTTGCTCGCGACTCTTGGCATGCTAATGCTGATTTCAGCGTCCGATTTGATCGCCCTCTACCTGGGCCTGGAGCTGATGAGCCTGCCGCTCTACGTGATCGCGGCATCCAATCGCGAGAATGTAAGATCAACTGAGGCGGGCCTTAAATATTTCGTGCTGGGCGCGCTTTCGTCCGGAATGCTGCTCTATGGCGCTTCGCTGATCTACGGCTTCACCGGGACCGTGAATTTTAGTGGCATTGCCAAGGCGTCGCAAAGCGGCGCCAGCGTCGGCCTTATTTTCGGGCTGGTGTTTCTGTTCGTCGGGTTTTGCTTCAAGATTTCCGCAGTGCCATTCCATATGTGGACTCCGGACGTTTATGAAGGCGCGCCGACTCCCGTCACTGCCTTTTTCGCCGCCGCGCCCAAGGTCGCCGGCATCGCCATCTTCGCGCGCGCGACCGTCGTGGCATTTCCCGGAATTACCCACGAATGGCAGCAGATCGTTGTGTTTGTTTCGATCGCCTCGATGGCGCTTGGCGCTTTTGCCGCAATCGGTCAGCGCAATATCAAGCGGCTGATGGCTTATTCGTCGATCGGACATATGGGCTACGCGCTAGTGGGTCTTGCCGCTGGAACGCCCGAGGGCGTGCAGGGTGTCCTGGTCTACATGAGCATCTATGTGGCGATGACGCTTGGAACCTTCTCCGTTATCCTCGCCATGCGGCGCGACGGCAAGCTCGTGGAGGACATCGGCGATCTCGCCGGACTCGCCAGAACACATCAGACCATGGCATTCTTCCTAGGCGTGCTTTTGTTCTCGCTAGCCGGCATTCCGCCGCTCGCCGGCTTCTTCGCAAAATTCTATGTATTTCTTGCCGCCATCAAAGCTGGGCTCTTTACGCTTGCTGTCATCGGCGTGCTGAGCAGTGTGGTGGGTGCCTACTACTATCTTGCGATTGTCAAGATCATGTATTTCGACGAACCTGTGAAAGGTTTCCAGCGCATGCCAGTGCTGTTGCGATTGGTGCTGGGCGTGTCGGGGCTCATCAATATCCTCTTCTTCGTTTATCCCGCGCCGTTTCTTGGTGCAGCGACGGTGGCTGCGAAATCCTTATTTTGACGCGAAAACGGAATGAACCGCGAAGCCACGGGCCTGGCGGGGGTCCGGCATATAGCCTACGACACGCTCGGCTCGACCAACGCCGAGGCGCTGACGCGCGCGCGCGCCGGCGAGTGCGGACCGTTGTGGATCACGGCGCAGAGTCAGAGCGCCGGCCGCGGACGTCGTGGCAGTCAATGGGTGTCACCGCCGGGCAATCTCTACGCCACCCTCTTGTTGAGCGAGCCGTCGCCACCGGCTCAGGCGCCACAACTATCATTCGTGGCCGCCCTGGCATTGCACGATGCCATTTCTGTCTGTGCGCCGCAGCTGGCCCCGGCGTTGAATGTCAAATGGCCGAACGATCTGCTCGTAGCGCAGGCTAAGGTCGCCGGCATTTTGATCGAGGGCGAAAGTGAACCTCGCTTCGCGGTCGTCATCGGATTCGGCGTCAATTGCGTCACGCACCCGGACGACACGAGTTATGTTGCGACAAGCCTTGCCAAGGCAGGCGCGATGGTTGCCCCCGACAGGTTGTTAGCTGCGCTCTTGGTCGCGATGCAGCAGCGTCTTGCGCAATGGAATTGCGGCCGAGGCTTTGCCGCCATCAGGACAGATTGGCTCAAGCGGGCGGCCGGCCTCGGACAAACCCTTCACGTGCGGTTACAAGAACGCGAGCTTACTGGTCGCTTTGATGGTCTCGATGACGCGGGCTGCCTGCTGCTTGAGCAGAGCGGCAGCGTCACGGCAATTACCGCCGGCGAAGTCTTCGGCTTTGGTGGACTTTGAGCATCGCTGCGGCACAGGAACTGGTGTTCGCGCCGCTGGGCGGGGTCGGTGAGATCGGCATGAATCTGTCGATCTATGGCGTCGGCGATGTTCGCCATCGCACTTGGCTTGCAGTCGATCTCGGCGTGTCCTTCGCGGCAGAGGAGCAACTGCCTGGTGTCGACCTGATCCTGCCGGACATTCGCTATCTGGTGGAAGAGCGCAAGAATTTAGCTGGCCTGGTGCTAACCCACGCGCATGAGGATCATTTCGGCGCGTTGCTTGACCTGTGGCCGCAACTGAAGGTGCCGGTCTACGCCACCCCATTCACCGCCGCGCTGCTGGAAGCTAAATGCGCGGGCGAAGCGGGCTCGCCGAAAATCCCGGTGAATATCGTGGCGCTCGGTAGCCGCTTCAATGTGGGACCGTTTGACATCGAAATGGTCACCATGGCGCATTCCATTCCAGAATCGAACGCGCTGATAATCCGCACCTCCGGCGGCAATGTGCTGCATACTGGTGACTGGAAAATCGATCCGACCCCGGTTTTGCGTGATCCCACCGAGGAGAAAAAATTGCGGGCATTGGGCGAGGAGGGTTGCCTTGCGCTTGTGGGGGATTCCACCAACGCGCCGCGGGAGGGGCGCTCGCCCTCAGAAGCCGACGTCGCCAGGACGATCGCCGAACTCGTAAACACCGCACATGGGCGGGTAGCGGTAACGACATTTGCCTCAAACGTTGGGCGTCTTCGGACTGTTGCTGATGCCGCGCGGGCCGCTGGCCGCGAGCTAGTTGTGATTGGGCGTGCCATGGAACGCATTGTGCAAATCGCCAGGGAAACCGGCTACCTTGAGGGCGTGCAGGATTTCCAGTCCGTCGATGCTTATGGCTATCTGCCGCCGAACAAGGTCGTCGCCCTCTGCACCGGCAGCCAAGGGGAGCCACGCGCCGCGCTTTCGCGCATTGCCGAAGGGCAGCACCCCGAAGTGACGTTTTCACCGGGCGACCGGGTGATCTATTCTGCTCGCACCATTCCGGGAAATGAAAAAGCAGTCGGGCGCGTCATCAATCTGCTGACCGAACAAGGCGTCGAGGTAATCACGGATCGCACGCATCTCGTCCACGTTTCGGGCCATCCACGTCGCGCCGAGCTTGAAGAGCTGATTGGCTGGGTCCGACCAAAGGTTGTTATTCCAGTTCATGGTGAGGCGCTTCACCTGCATGAGCATGCCGCGCTCGCGCGACGTTGTGGCGTTCGCGAGGTTGCGCAGTGCCGTAATGGCGACCTGGTGCAGTTGTCGCCTCAGGTACGCGTTATCGATGAGGTGCCGGCCGGCCGGATATACAAAGATGGTGCGCTTTTGGTGGAAGCCGAGGCGCGCACCGTTTCCGATCGCCGACGGCTGAGCTTCGCGGGTGCCGTTTCCGTGGCCGTCGCCATCACCAACAGAGGCGAAATGGTCGAAGATCCATCGCTTGATCTGATCGGTATTCCGGAGCGCGACCGCGAGGGTGGCCCTATGTACGAGGCTGTGCGCGACGCGCTAATCGAAACCTTCGAGTCCTTGCCGCGGGGCCGCAGGCGCGACCCCGATGCCGTCGCCGAAGCGCTGCGCCGCGCTGTCCGTGCCGCGGTTGCCGAGCGCTGGGGCAAGAAGCCAATGTGCCATGTGCATGTCTTGACAGTATGATCGAACACCATTTCGGGGCGCTCGCGAAAGAGCGGGCCGAATCCAGATACACGCACCGAATCTATTTCTAGGATTAGGGGGTCAGGCCCTTGGGGCCGTCCCCGAATGACGACCAGCCCAATCGAACCTATCATGCGCCTGAATGCACTCAGAAGAGGATATTCATGATCGGCCGTCTTAATCACGTCGCTATCGCCGTGCGAGACATCGCCAAGGCGTCCAAGGTCTATCGGGATACTCTGGGTGCCAACGTTTCGGACAAGGTGAGGCAGCCCGACCACGGCGTTTCTACGGTTTTCGTCACGCTGCCCAACACAAAGATCGAGCTTCTTGAACCGCTGGGTCCAGACTCGCCTATTGGAAAATTCCTTGAGCGCAATCCTGACGGCGGCGTCCATCACCTCTGCTACGAAGTGGCGAACATTC
>DATFXJ010000213.1:0-10159 GCA_035315965.1 Pseudolabrys sp. | reverse complement strand
GGCGCTGGCCGCGCGTTTCGTGGCACGGAAAGTGTCGATTTTTCAGCCCTCTAGCACTCACCAGAAAAGAGTGCCAACTGCTGTCTGGGAAATATTGTCTCTGCGGCTGGGTGTCAAGGTGAGGAACATCAAACTCGGAAGCTACTCGCCAGCAGGTGCCCGCTTGCGCTGTTCGCCATTGCCCTCCAAAGTCGTACGCCTGCTTTGCAAGGAGCCGGAATGAGCAACGCAAATCGCCCCTCACTTTTGAGCGCCATGGTCTTGGGACTTTTCACGCTCGGCCTTTCCGGCTGCACGACAGGGCCGCAACTTAGCCAGCCGGCCGCGCCGGCAGTGGGTCCGGCGGGTCCGCCGGCCTTTCCGCCGCAGGATATTGTCGGACGCTGGGGCTTTGCGGCCTATCACAAAGAAGAAGATCGCGCGCGCACCGAGGCGAACGCCAGAGGCCAGTGCAAGCAGCCTTACGTGATCACGCTTGGTCCGAGTGGCGGCGTCATGATGCATCTTGCTGACCAGGCGCAGCCAACCGAGTTGCGCTTGAGAGGTGTCGGCGGAAAAACCTTCATTGGACCGGCCGACAGTGAGCCCGGCGGTGCGCAAGATCGTGAAGTGGTCGTCTTCGATGGTCGTATATTGATCCTGCGCTGGATGGAGTCCGAAGTGCAGGGCCGTTACGGCACAGCGGTCTATGTTCGTTGCGGCGCGGAGGGCGCAGCGCGGGTGGCCGCAAAACCCAAGCCGAAAACAGCGCCGCCGCCACCAAGATAGTGATCTCTTTTATTGCCGACTTTGGCTCGGCAATCGATGATGTCACTGCGCGAGTTTACGTAAGCCACTATTCATTGCCGCTCATCATGGATGCGCGGGTCAGGCCCACGCATCGCAGTGGGTATGGGCCGGATGATCGATCTGCACAATTTCATTTACGGTCCTTGGCGCGCTGTGCCGGTGCTGGGCGTCACGCAAATTCTGTCATGGGGTACGATCTTTTACACACCAGTTCTGATTGTACCGCTGATTGCGGCTGAGCGCGGCTGGTCGATCTCCTTCACCATGGGCGGATTCTCGGTTGGCCTTTTGGTTGCCGGACTGGTTGTCCCTTATGTCGGCCGCTCGATTGACAGATACGGTGGGCACATTGTCATGACGTTCGGCTCACTGATGGGAGCACTTGGGCTTTCCATGATCGTGTACGCCAGCGCTCCAATTGCCTATTACGGTGTCTGGATGGTGCTTGGCGTGGCCATGGCGGCAAACTTGTATGATTCCGCCTTTGCAACACTCGGCCGCATATTCGGATTTGGCGCGCGCCGCCCGATTACAGCGATTACCCTCGCCGGCGGCTTAGCCTCGACCGTGAGCTGGCCGGCTACGCATATGCTGATCGAGCATGTCGGCTGGACCGGTACATATTTCGTCTACGCTGGACTACTTGTCGGTATAGCCGCCCCGCTTCATGCCTTGGCCTTGCCGCGTAGTCGCTTCGAAGTGGAGGTAATGGTCCAAAACGGCCGGAAAGAGCCGACCAAAATACTGCCACCCCACGGCTGGCCATTCATACTGGTGGCTTCAGCATTCGCATCGTATGCTTTCGTTCCTTCCGGCCTTTCGGCTCACCTGCTCGCAATTTTTGCGCGCGCCGGTATCGACGCCGGGACGGTCGTTTGGATTGGCGCATTATTTGGTCCGGCGCAGGTTGGCGCGCGGCTCATAGAATTTACCTTCGGCCGCAATCTGCACCCTCTATGGGTCGTACGTTTCGCGCTCAGTGCACTGCTGTGCGCCTTTGGCGTGCTGGCGCTACTGGGCGTATCAACAGGAACTGTGGCAGCCTTCGCCCTGATGTTCGGTGGCGCCAACGGCCTGGTGACAATTACGCGCGGCGCAGTGCCGCTGGCGTTATTCGGTGCCTCCGGCTACGGGCGCCTGATGGGTCGGCTCGCCGGGCCGTTCCTGCTCATGCAATCGGCCGCGCCTTTGATAATGGCGTTTGCGGTCGAACATACATCTGATCCGGCAGCATTGGCGCTTACGGCTGGCTGCGCGTCGCTCGCGCTGATCTGCTTTATCGCGATCCGCCGTCCAAAGTAGGCAGACATCGCGTCGACGTGGCTAGTGTTGCCGGTTGCGCCATTGCCGGGGCCCGAACGAGCCGTGGTCAATCGGCAAAAGCGTCTCGTCCGACTGCATCCGCATGCGCAATGCGCATGTCATAGACCTGTACGAGCGGATGAAGGTCGGTACACAGGTCTTAGTGTTGTAGTCGCCCTCAGGCGCTGTCACCGCCGTCGAAGTCGCCGTCTGCTTCCTCACCGAGATCGTCTGCGAAATCGGACGAGTCCTCAGTGTCGTCGCTACCGAACAGCGCGGCGGGCTCCGAATTGCCGCGCACGCCGCTCCCAACGTCATTGAAACCGGCCTCGCGCGCGAGATCGCTGCCGGCGGCGCTGTTATCCCATGGCGACCCGGCCGGTGGCACCGCCGCAAACGCGCTTGCGCCATGGTGGCCGAACATCGAACTGATCGAATTGAGAAGCAGCGCCCCGCCGATCACTCCAGCGGCAGACGCTGCAGCCGTCCCCAGAAACGAGCCACCCGGCGACGGCGCTGCCGCAGCAAAGGCACCTCCGCTGTTCCACCGCGGATCAGGGCTTGCCGATGCGCCTGGGCGGACGCTGGGCACAGAGGTTGCGCGACCCGTGAGTGCCTGACGCATGCTGTCGAGAAATCCGCCGGCTCCGGACTCAGCGGCGTCGTCACCGGTGAGTTCGCGGATGCGAGCGTCCGCCCGCTTGAGTGCTTCGTCCTGCACAAGCACCGTCTGCACGAGTGGATAGATTGCGTGCGGGGCGCGCGCCGTGCCGTTGGCAATCGCTCGCTCCGCTTCCGCGTCGCGTGGAGCAGTTTCAAGCCGCGCGAGCCGATCAAATAGTTCCTCAACCAACTGGCGTTCCTGTGGGGTCATGGCATCCTCCCGTGAGCGTCGGCAGTGTTATTTAGTCCATGCGAACAATTTCGCTAGTGGGGCGTGCAAGAACCACGCCGTGGTCGGCCATGACCTTCAGAAAACTATCGGAATTAAAAAAGGCAAATTCGTGCTCACGCAGCGTCGTAAGGGAATCGATCGCCTTTAACTCGGCATCGACGAAGCCCGGATGACACATAATGAGGCCACCGTCCGGAAGGCCGGAGAGAAACCGCGGGAAAATTTTGGCGAAATCTGCTCTGGAACTGAAGTTATAAGTCCCAGCAAATGCCGGATTAGCTGCGATCCCCAGCCTTTTCGCCTTGCGGCGAAAGCCAATGCTAAGAATGTCGAGAGTCAGGGCTTTGTGATCGTGCCAACGCCGGCCGTGTCGCGCACCGCCGCACTGTCTTACCCAAGCATTAGGGGCCCCCTGCGCGGCGATTCTAAGAAAGACGTCGCGGATCTGCGGAAATAAATGCACGTGCTGGTGGCCATCGAGGAAATTGGGTGGACGGCCGAACACGTCAATAAAGCTGCGGAGCTGCGTGGCGATCTCGATCCTCAGCAGTTCCGATAGCAATCGTCTTGCGGTTGCCGCCCGCAACATATTGCTGTGTGGCAAGAACCGACCCTCGCGCAGCGGAGCGAAATTCGTGCTTAGCGGCTTGAACGGAGCCGAGAGTGTCACGTGCAGGCCAAGAGCGGCACGTTTTTCTCCTGAATTGAGACTGTCCAGCGCAGCGGCTTCGCGGCGGTTGAAAAGAGGTGCCGCAACCATGATCGAAGTGGCATTGATACGTCCGCGCGCGATCAGTTCGCGGATGCCAGCGTTGACGCCCGGCGAAATTCCATAGTCGTCGGCGCACAGCCAGATGCGGCGGTAGGCCGTCTGCATGGGCCTTGGCTTATTCGGCTGCGCGTGAGGTCATCGGCGAGGCCTTGGCGGATTCGCTCGCGCGTTTAAGGCTGTGTTCGGCGACGAAATAGACCGGCCGGCCTTTGATCTCGGAAAGCAGCTTACCAATGTATTCGCCCAGCACGCCGATCAGCATGAGCTGCACGCCGCCGATGACCATGACGCTGACCACCAACGAAGGATAGCCAGGCACATCTTTGCCATACAGCAACGTTTCCAGCACGATCCAGCTGCCGAAAAAGAGGGCTGTGAGCGCCAGCAGGACACCAAGGAGACTAGCGACGCGCAGGGGCGCCACTGAAAACGAGGTGAGCCCTTCGATCGACAGCCCGATCAGCCTCCGTGCATTCCAGCTGGTGGTGCCATGCTCGCGCAGCGCTGGTTTATAGTCGACACGGACTTGGCGAAACCCGATCCAGCTCGATAGGCCCTTGAAGAAACGATTGCGTTCCGGCATCTGGCGCAATGCTGCTGCGGCGCGCGCCGACAACAATCGGAAATCGCCGGCATCCTCTGGAATTTTGTGGAGTGCCCCCCAGTTAAGTAGCGCGTAGAATGAGCGAACGCTCGTCCGCCGGAGCCACGATTCGTTCTCGCGATGCGCCTTCGCCGTGTAGACGACGTCATAGCCATCATCGAGCCAGCGCGCGACCAGCGTGTCGATCAAATCTGTTGGATGCTGCCCGTCGCCGTCCATGAACAACACCGCTCCGGGACGCGCGTGATCAAGGCCGGCAAGCAGCGCGGCTTCCTTGCCGAAATTTCGCGACAACGTGATGACCTGAATGTCGAGTGATATGGCGGGCAAGGATCTGGCGACGTCGCTGGTGCGGTCGCTGCTGCCGTCGTCGATGTATACAACCTCAAGGCTTAGCCCGCGCTTGGCCTGCAGGTAACGCGCAACTTCAGCAATCCGCCCGTGCAGGCCAGGTAGGCCTTTAGCCTCGTTGAACAAAGGCACGACGATCGACAAAGTCGGTGCGGACGACGAAGCTCGCGCGCGTGAGGCTGGTTTGGTCGGTTTCACCGCCATCTTTGGTCAACCCGCTGCACTGGTCTCGGCGATCTATACCGCACCGGAACGATGCTGTCGCGCCCGGCCTACCGGGGACATGAGTTGCTGTGCTAATCGAAAGCTGACGATGATCCCGGCGCCTCTCCAAAACATCCTCGACCGTCTCGCGGGGGCCTGGCATGAGCGCGCCATTGCACTCAAGGCGACCAGTTTCGCACTGGTTGGCGTCGTCAATACGGCCGTCGATTTCTGTGTTTTCTGGACTACCGCTACCTATCTGCACTGGCCGCTGGTTCCCGCCAACGTACTGGCCTGGATTGTAGCCGTGACGTTTTCCTATGCGATGAATTCGTTCATCACGTTCGGACCGGAATCGGGACGCGTTCTGCGCTGGCGCGACTATGCAAGTTTCGCTGCCTCAGGTATAGCCGGCATGATTTCGAGCACCGCGACGCTGTTCGCGCTTTCCTACTTCGTTCCGGTGCTGCCTGCAAAGCTGGCGTCGATTCTGGTCAGCTTCGCCGTTAACTTCTCGCTTTCGCATTTCGTAGTATTCCGTGCGCGCCGCTCGCGCGGAGATGCCGGCTGATGATTTCGCGCGGAAACCAGGTCTGAACTATGCGGCACGACGACAATTTGAAGGCTAATCTTCCCAGTTTTGTCGCGTATCTCGAGTGCGCGATGACCGGCGAGCGCCATGAGGCCGATCAGGTCCATAATTTATCGCGCGCCGGCAAGCCACTGTTGGTGCGCTACAATCTCGAAGGCATCGGCAAGGTGCTGAAAAAGGAAACACTGGCGGCGCGTCCGCCCGATCTGTGGCGCTATCGCGAAATGCTGCCGGTCCGCAAGCCTGAGGACATTGTCAGCTTGGGCGAGATGATGACGCCGATTGTGCGGATGGCGCGCCTTTCCGCAAAGCTTGGCGGCGGCGAAATCCTGGTCAAGGACGAAAGCCGGCTGCCGACGGGCTCATTCAAAGCGCGAGGTCTGGTAATGGCGGTATCGATGGCCAAGGCGCTTGGCATCAAACACATGGCAATGCCGACCAACGGCAACGCCGGCGCCGCGCTGGCCGCCTACGCCTCACGCGCCGGCATCAAGACCACGATTTTCTGTCCGGAAGACACTCCGGAAGTGAATGTGAGCGAGATCGCGCTACAAGGCGCCACCGTCTATCGCGTAAACGGCCTGATCGATGACTGCGGAAAGATCGTCGACGAAGGAAAAGCGAAAGTCGGCTGGTTCGATACATCGACCTTAAAAGAGCCGTATCGGATTGAAGGCAAGAAAACTATGGGGCTTGAGCTCGTCGAACAGCTCGGCTGGCAGGTGCCGGACGCGATTTTTTATCCGACCGGCGGTGGCACTGGATTGATCGGCATGTGGAAGGCTTTCGCCGAGCTGGAAGCGATCGGCTTTATCGACAAAAAGCGTCCAAGGATGATCGCTGTTCAGGCCGCCGGCTGCGCGCCTATTGTAAAAGCTTTCGAGGCGGGGGAGAAACACGCGCCCCGTTGGGAGAATGCGCAGACGATCGCCTCAGGGATTCGCGTGCCGCAGGCCATCGGTGACTTTCTAATTTTGCGCGCCGTGCGAGAGAGCAAAGGTTTCGCTATTGCGGTGCCCGACGAAACGATCAGCGCCGCGCTCAACGAAATGGCGCGCGAGGAAGGCTTCCTGCTATGTCCGGAGGGTGCGGCAACTTATGCGGCTTACAAGCAGAGTCTATCGGATGGGCGTGTGAAGCGCACCGATCAGGTCGTATTGTTCAACTGCGCCAGCGGCTTGAAATATCCGCTGCCGCCCGTGCATCGCACGCTCGACCGGCATAAGCCGATTGATTTTGCATCGTTATAAGCTGATGATTTTGCCAAGGCGTGCAAAGAAAGCGCTGTGTGTGCGTACTGGGAGGAATCAATGAAAAAGCTGATCGTTGCTGCCCTTGCCACGGCGCTGACGAGCATCACGACAGCCGGTGCTGAAACCTATCCATCGCGATCCATCACCATCATCGTGCCATTCTCTGCCGGAGGGCCCACCGACGCACTGGCGCGTGTTCTTGGCGACCGCATGCGCCAGACGCTAGGCCAGCCGATTGTAGTTGAGAATGTCACCGGTGCAGGCGGCACGATCGGTGTGGGCCGCGCTGTGCACGCTGCACCAGACGGCTACACCCTCAGCATCGGACACCTTGGAACACACGTGGTCAACGGTGCGATATATCCAATGAATTTCGATCTGGTGAAGGATCTCCAGCCCGTTGCGATGATTGCAAGTAATCCGATGATGATCGTTACCAAGAACGATATTCCGGCAAAAAATCTGAAAGAGCTGATTGCCTGGATCAAATCGAATGATGGCAAGGCGACGGCGGGTACAGCCGGCGTCGGTTCGGGATCGCATTTTTCGGGTGTTTATTTGGGCCAGCTAATTGGCGCGAAATTCCAATTCGTCCCGTATCGCGGCACTGGCCCAGCATTGCTCGATCTCGTGGCTGGCCAGATCGATCTAATTGTCGATCAGGCCTCCAACTCAATGGCGCAAGTAAAAGCCGGCAAGATCCGCCCCTATGCAATTACGTCCGAGAAGCGCGTCGCTGCCGCACCCGATGTTCCGACCGTCGACGAAGCCGGTCTTCCCGGATTTTATGTCGAACTGTGGTCGGGGATTTGGGTGCCGAGAGGAACACCCAAAGACATTATCGGCAAACTCAATGCGGCGATTAGGGACGCGCTCGCCGATCCGGCAGTGCGCAAGCGGTTAGAGGAAACTGGCCTGGACATTCCGCCGCATGAAATGCAGACGCCGGAAGCGCTCGGCGCACATCAAAAGGCCGAAGTGAATAAATGGTGGCCGATGATCAAGGCTGCCAACATCAAGATCGACTAACGCAAAGCTATGCGGTGAGGCCTGCTTCGAGCTTTGCGTAGAGCGGGTTGTCGCGCGAGAATACGTAATCAAGGTCGGCCACCGCCACCGATTCGGCGCCACTCTCGCGCAGGAAGCTGGTCAGGGCGTATACCCGATCCGGTGGGCAATGCAGGATCAACATGCCAGACGAGGTGGGCCCCCCGAACGGAACCTGGACAGAAAATTTTTGTTTGGCATTTTCGACCAACATATCGGTGCCAGCCGAAAAACGTGCGCGGACCTCGCGAAATGCTCTGGCGCGGGCCTGCGCCGCCATCCTGTCGAGAATCACACGAGCAAGATCACGTTCGTTCTTGGCCCAGGCAGCGCTGCGCGCTGCCACCAGGCTTGCCTGGGAACGCAAGATGGTGCCGTCCTCCACGACCTTCAGCCCGTTGGCAGCGAGCGTCGCGCCGCTCGTGGTGATGTCGACGATCATTTCCGCCGTGCCGGCCGCGGGCGCACCTTCGGTCGCACCCGAGCTTTCGACAATGCGATAGTCGATGACGCCGTGCGAGGAGAAGAAGTCACGCGTCAGATTGATGTATTTGGTCGCCACCCGCATCTTGCGGTCATGGTGATGGCGGAAGGCAGTTGCGACGTCGTCGACATCGGCCATTGTACGCACGTCGATCCAGGCCTGCGGCACCGCGACAACGACATTGGCGAAACCGAAGCCAAGTCCCTCGATAAGCACCACGCGCTTGTCCGCGTCAGGGATCATCTCGCGAACGAGATCCTCGCCGGTGACTCCGAGATGGACGGCGCCCGCCGCTAGCTGATTGGTGATCTCGGACGCCGACAAATAAGCGACTTCAACATCGTCGAGGCCCGCGATCGCACCCCGATAATCGCGTGCCCCGCGAGGTTTGATCAGTGTCAGCCCGGCCCGCGCGAAAAAGGCCTCGGCACTTTCCTGCAGGCGGCCCTTGGCTGGAACGGCAATGATCAAGGGCGCGCTCATGACGCGCCTCCATAAACAGCAATTCTGTCGATCCAGACCGCAAACCCGACCGCGGCAATCGGTTCGGGCGCGCCAAGTCGCGTAAGCAACTCATCGTAGCGGCCGCCTGCCACCAGAGGGTCGCCGGTGCGCTTCGGATCAGTCAATTCAAAAACCAGGCCAGTATAGTAGTCGAAGCCACGGCCGAACGCAGTAGAGAAGCGCACGCGCTTCACATCGACGCCGCGTGCTTCCAGAAATCCGGTGCGGCTTTCGAACTGGTCGAGAGCGGGGGTGAGGGCCGGCATCATTTTCGAATCGCGTGCCAGCGCTCGCAGATCAGCGGCAGCCTCGTCCGGATTGCCCCGAATCGTCAGAAAGCGCTCGATGAGGCCCCGCATATCCCGCGGCAGTTTGGCGCTGGCGCCGAGCGCGGACTGTTCGAGGAAACGGCCGGCGATTTCTCCTATCGAACGCCCACCGACTGCATTGATGCCCGCGATCGACAATAGATCGGTGACGAGCGCATGTGCACCCTTTGGATCGGAGCCCGCAAGAGCAGCCAACACACCCTGATACTCAGGGCGCGTATTGTTGCCGCCCAACACGAGGCGATCGAGATCCTGCGCCAGATTGGTCTTGCGGTTGAAATCTTTGACCAGCCGCCGCTTCCACGCCGGCGGCAGATCGAGCCCGGCAATGAGGCCTGCGAACAGCGCGACGTCGCCAATCTGGATGTCTGGCGAAGCGAGACCGTAGTGGGTGGTCGCTTCGAGACCAAGCGAAAGCATCTCGGCGTCGGCCGCCGTTTTGTCGGCACGTCCGAAAGATTCGATGCCGGCTTGCGAAAATTCTGCCGGACCATCGGTGCGATGGCGGAAAACCGGACCGAGATAACAATAGCCGGCCGGATTTCCCGCCGAGCTTGAAGCAAGATAGTCGCGCGATACCGGAATGGTGAGATCGGGGCGGAGGCAGAACTCATCGCCATTCGGCGCGGTAGTCAGATACATTCGCCGGCGGATGTCCTCGCCTGAGAGGTCGAGAAAAGGCTCCGCTGGTTGCAGCAACGCAGGCGCAACACGGACGTAGCCGGCGCGCTCGTAGGAGGCGACCAGCGCCTCCGCCCGCGCGTTGGGCCCTTGCCTCTGCGTTGTCACGCTCGCATCCATAGTGTCCCAAAAAACAACTTCACATCCGGCATTCGCGGGCCGGCCTTTAGCATGGCGGTCTTAAGGATTCGACGACGTTTACCCGCAGGCCTTAACGGGCAGGGCCGTCAAATGTTTGTCGTCGTTAACAAATTTTGTGGCCTCGACGGCCGTCGCCCGTTTGGAGCTGTTCAATTGGCAGCAGTCCTAATACGCATCAGGGCATTTCATACAACCGGGCTTCACTGGCTTA
>DATFXJ010000212.1:0-8726 GCA_035315965.1 Pseudolabrys sp. | reverse complement strand
GGCGTGCTTTTCGTTGCTCCAAGCTGGGCGATGCGCCTTGATGAAATCTTGGGCGCATTTAGCGAACGAAATTGACTTCGCTGCATTGAGCGCGGCTTGCGTCTTCGTGGCTTAACGGGCTTCGATCGGGTCTATGCCTTGCCGTCGAAGCTTTCGGCACTCACCGGCAAGTTCACGGGCTTGCTCTAGGCTAACAACAAAAAACGAGCCAAGTCCCATCTCGCGTGATCTGCCGCAGACCTTGCCTGTCTCGTCTCGGACAGGTTGACCGCTCTCCGGATCACGATCCTCGGTCGAGTAGCGGAATATCCAGCTGCGGGCGCCTGAGTTCGTGACTTGGAGGTAAAGGCCGCCACCATCCCCATAGCGGCCCGGCTCCTTCACACGCGCGACCGTCAGCGCCTTTAATTTCCCAATCAGTCTTCCCACTTGTTACCCCAAAAAAACCCCCAAATCGGTTGCCGATTCTGATCGACGGCAGCCGACGTGGCAAGATTGCAGATGTGCAGAATGCCCAGATTTATCGGGCTTTTCCGACGGCGACCGACGACAGCCGACAGTAAAGATTTTCCGGCGCCTCCTATGTCAATGGTACGAACCTGCGCGTCCGGTGCACGCTGATCCGCCTTGCGCTCGGCGTTCGGCCGCCTATTATCGCGGCCGAAATTCCATCCTGTATAACAAGCAATAGCGTTATCAAGGAGTGAAACATGGTCGCGGCAGTGCGCGTTCACAAAACCGGCGGTCCCGAAACTCTGGCCTACGAGGACGTACAGATCGCCGCACCCGGCCAAGGCCAGATCAAGATCAAGCAGCACGCCTGCGGTGTCAATTTCATCGATGCATATTTCCGGACGGGGATGTATCCATCCCCGGTCGGACTGCCGTTCATAGCCGGCAACGAAAGTGCGGGTGAAGTGATGGCAGTCGGCCCAGGCGTAACCGACGTGAAGGTCGGGGATCGTGTCGCCTTTGTCGGTCCACTGGGCGGTTATGCGGCCGAGCGGCTGGTGCCCGCTGATCGGGCCGTGAAGCTGCCCGACAATATTTCCTATGATCAAGCTGCCGGCATGATGCTCAAGGGCATGACTGTGCAGTATCTGTTAAACCGCACATACAAGGTCGAGAAAGGCACCGTGTGTCTGATCCATGCGGCGGCGGGCGGTGTCGGCCTCATTGCCTGTCAGTGGGCGAACCATCTTGGCGCGACTGTGATCGGCACCGTCGGCTCCAAAGACAAGGCCGAACTCGCCAAAAAGAATGGCTGTCACCACACCATTCTTTATCGAGATGAAGATTTTGTCGTGAAGGTGAAGGAGATCACCAGCGGCAAGCTCTGCGACGTAGTATATGACGGCATCGGCAAGACGACCTTCCCGGCCTCGCTCGATTGCCTTCGTCCGTTCGGCTATTTCGTAAGCTTTGGAAGCGCGTCGGGGCAGATTGAGGCCTTCAATATCAATATCCTGCAGACCAAGGGTTCACTTTTTGCAACGCGGCCCACTCTCAATCACTACGTTGCAAAGCGCGCCGATCTGCTCGCAGCCGCGGCTGATCTGTTCAAGGTTGTCAGTTCCGGTGCGGTGAGAATCCCGATCAACCAGAAATATTCGCTCAAGGACGCGGCAAAGGCCCACAAGGAAATGGAAAACCGCGACACCACCGGCTCGTCCATTCTGGTGCCTCAGTAGCCGCATGACATCATACGCGGTGGCGGTGACTATGTTTCTCGCCACCGCAAATTATGCCTATGCCGGCAGCGTTTCCGACACCGAAGCGCTGGGGATTGTGCGCAAACATTGCGTGATGTGCCACGCGGCAAAGCCCACGCATGAAAGTTTCCGGGAAGCGCCAAAAAACGTCACCCTCGAAACGGCTGCGGACCTCAAAAAGTATGGCGCCCTAATTTTTGCGCAGACGGTCCAGACCAAGGCCATGCCGCTCGGTAATCAGACCGAAATGACCGACGATGAACGCGCAAGACTTGGCCGATGGCTAAAGGAGCTGCCATGATCGGCGACGCGAAACCGTTTGGCGTCGTTGCCACGTTTGCGATAGGAGCGATCGCCCTTCTCGCCGGTCAGCTCTCCGGCATTGCGGCGTTGAGCAGATGGTACGGCCTCAACCTCACCCAGGTCGGTACGTTAAGTCAGGAGGGCTCTGCCATCGTATTGTTCATTTTTGTATCGGCCCCGGTGCAGGTGGCAGTGCTGGCGCTGGCGGCGAGTTACAAAGGAAGTGCAGCAGAATATCTTGGCTATAAGCTGCCACGGCGCAGCGAATTGGTGATTGCTGTTGCTGTGCTGGCTGTTTTGATCGTTGCGGGCGACATCGTGAGTTGGCTCGCAGGTCGTCACATCGTCGACCGGTTTCAGACCGACATCTACCAGGCTGCCAAAAGCGCGAACCTGCTGCCGTTGCTCTTGGTCGCCATCATCGTTCTGATTCCGATCGGTGAAGAAACTCTCTTTCGCGGTTTTCTCTTTCGGGGGTGGCTGAGGTCGCCACGTCATGCTTGGCCGGTTATCGTCCTAACCGCCGCTATTTTTGCGCTCATTCACGTCCAATACGACTGGTTTCTCGTCACCCAGGTATTCGTCTTTGGTGTTTTGTTCGGATGGATACGTTGGACGACGGGTTCAACCATTTTAACTATGTTCCTGCATGGCGTGGTCAATCTGGAAGGCATGATCGAGACCGCACTGACTTTCAGGGGCTGACCGTCGATAGGATCCTGTCCGAGGGCCTTGCTAGATTCACAGCAAGGCCGCGATACGGGCGATTGCGGGATGATGATTGATGCCGGCTGGCAGCCGCGGGAGCCCAATGACCTCGACGCCGGCAGCAAATCGTTCGATGCTGGCCACCGTATCATCCAATTCGACGGTGTCGCGCTCGCTTTCACTCACAATGATCGCTGCGATCATCAGCTTTCGCTGCGTCAAAACGTCAAGCGCAGTGAGCGTGTGGCTGATGGTGCCCAGATAGCCGCCGACGATAAGCAGTAGCGGAATGTTAAGCGCCGTCATCCAGTCGAGCACGGTGTGTCGGTGATCGAGAGGCACCATGATGCCGCCGACGCCCTCAATAAATAGAAGCCCTTTCGCGGCATTAATTTTTGTGCGACTGAATTCAACCAGTTTGTCGAAGTCAATGCTGCGCCCTTCGCGCGCGGCGGCAAGGTCTGGCGCTACCGGAGCGCGAAAACGCCATGGTGCAATGCGCTCTACCTCTTGGGCGGTTACCTGTCGTTCGAGTGCCGCCAACAGAACTGCCGGGTCGCTGGTTTGGGCAACCGAGGAGTCATAGCCGCTGACGATCGGTTTCAGTGCTTCGACTGGCTGGTTGGATTCGCGTAGGTAACGAACGAGCGCTGCAGTCACAAACGTTTTGCCGATATCGGTGCCGGTTGAGGTGACGAAATAGGAGGCCACGGTTCACGCCAGTATTTTTTCGCGCACAACATCGGCTAGCCGCTCTATTTGGTCGTCAGGATGCTGGGCCGTAAATGTCAGACGAAGGCGCGCCGTACCAGGGGGCACAGTGGGTGGACGGATTGCTACCGCCAGATAGCCTTCGTTTTCCAGTAAGCGTGATGCGGCTAACGCAGTCTCTTCATCGCCTATCAAGACAGGCACGATCGGACTTTGCGCTTCCGGAAGTTCGGCGCGCTTCGTGAAATCTTTCGCCTTTTGGATTGGCTGCGCCGCATAGTCCGGGTTTCGCTCAATAAAGTCCAGCGCCGCAATGGCGGCTGCCACGCATGCCGGTGGCAAGCCAGTTGAATAAATCAAGGTGCGCGCGCGATTGCGCATCAGTTCGATGATCGGTCCTGACGCACAGAGATAACCGCCATATGAACCTATCGCCTTCGACAGCGTGCCCATCTGCAGTGGGATCGGAATGTATGAGTTTCCGACGAAACTCGACCCATGGCCGCCACCGAGCACGCCGATGCCGTGAGCATCGTCGGACATCAGCCAGGCGTCGTGTTCCTCGGCGATCATCAGCAACTCGGCGAGTGGCGCCAGATCACCGTCCATGGAAAATACGCCGTCCGTCACGATCATTGCGTGATCGTGAAGGCCGCGATGCGCCGCCAAAAGTTCGCGCGCATGCGCGACGTCATTGTGACGGAAAGCCATTACTGTGCCGTGAGATAACTGCGCGCCGGCATAAATGCAGGCATGCGAGAGCTCATCAAGCAGAACCAGTCCGTCGCGCCCGACGAGTACCGGGATAATGCCCGTGTTAGCGAGATAGCCGGAACCGAACACGCAAGCGCCTTCAGTTCGCTTGAACTGCGCTAGGCGCGCTTCCAGTTGCGCATAAAGAGGATGATTTCCGGTGACCAACCGGGAGGCGCCGGAGCCCGCACCGTATTTCTCGATCGCTGCAATCGCCGCGCGCTTTATGTCTGGGTGCAGGGTCAGGTTGAGGTAGTCGTTGCAGGAAAACGACAACAGCTGGCGACCGCCACGCTCGATCCAGATGCCATCTTCGCGCAACGTTTCGTTCAACGCTCTATATAAGTGCCGGCGTTTGAGTTCGTTAAGCTTGTCATGGGCGAAGGCGTTAAGCGAGTGCATAGTGACCTTGCCAGGTAGCATGCCAGATGCTTAGCACGAACAGAGCAGGGACGCGTCAAATGGCGGGCCAAGCCAGTAAAAGTATGACGCCGGGCTGGTATAGCGCGGGCCTAGAGCATGTCTGGCTGCCCTACGTCCAGATGAAAACGGTGCCGCCTCCGTTGCCGGTCGTACGCACCCAAGGCACTCGGATTATGCTGGCCGATGGGCGCGAATTGATCGACGGCATCGCCAGCTGGTGGACGGCATGCCATGGCTACAACCATCCTCACATAAGACAGGCAGTCGAAGCGCAACTGGCGTCAATGCCACACGTTATGTTTGGCGGGCTCGCGCATGAACAGGCGTTTCGGCTTGCGCGACGGCTCACCGCGCTGATGCCAGGAGATCTGAATCGGGTGTTCTTTTCGGACTCCGGATCAGTAGCTGTCGAAGTCGCGATCAAAATGGCGATGCAGTATTGGATCAACCGTGGGCTACGCCAGAAAAGCCAATTGATTGCATTTAAGGGCGGCTATCACGGCGATACAATGGGCGCCATGGCGTTGAGCGATCCGGAAGCGGGCATGCACGCTACGCTTGCGGGTTTGCTGCCGAAACATCACATCTTGGATCTGCCGGATAGCGACGCAACAGTAGCAGCGCTAGAAAAAGCGCTCGCGGAAGCCAATGATGCGATCGCCGGTATCATTATCGAGCCATTGGTGCAGGGCGCCGGAGGGATGATGTTTCACGATGTGCCTGTACTTCGGTGTCTGCGCGCGCTCGCCGACAAATACCGCGTCCTTGTTATATTCGATGAAATCTTCACCGGATTTGGCCGCACTGGGTCATTATTTGCATGCGAGCAAGCAAAGGTCGTTCCCGACATCATCACGCTGTCCAAGGCGCTAACCGGCGGTACGCTTCCACTCGCAGCAACGATCGCATCAAGCAAGGTATTCGATGCATTTTGGGCGGACGATCAAACCAAGGCATTGATGCACGGGCCGACTTACATGGCGAATGCGCTGGCATGTGCGGCTGCCAATGCGTCTCTCGATCTGTTCGAGAAAGAGCCTCGCATGCGACAGATTGCCGAAATTACGCTCGGGCTGGAGCGCGGCCTCGGGCCTTGCCGTGGTCTACCCCGAGTGAAAAACGTGCGTGTAAAGGGCGCCATCGGCGTGGTCGAACTCGACGGCATCGACGATCTAAATGGCTTACGCGGGCGCTTCTTAGAGGAGGGCGTATTCATCCGGCCGATCGGCAATATCATTTACCTGACGCCGGCCTTCACGATCGCCGCTGACGAGCTGAAAATTCTGACCGACGCGGTCGTCAAAACCGTGCGCGAATTGAGACAGTAGAAAGCGCTTAGTCTTATCGGATTTTAGGCTTTTAGAATCCTACCGCTATGCCGTGCAGATCATATTCGTCGGCGTGCTCGATTTTGACCGTGGTAATTTCGCCAACCCGTAACGGCCGCCGGCTGACCACGAAAACAGAGCCATCGATCTCCGGAGCATCCGCCATAGAGCGGCCTTTGGCGGCCGTCGAACCGATCTCATCGATGATCACCTTCTGACGGGTGCCGACCTTGCGCTTTAACCGACGGGTCGAAATTTTTTGCTGGGCTTGCATGAAGCGGTGCCAGCGCTGTTCTTTCACATTGTCCGGCACCGGCGTTGCCATATCATTGGCGACGGCGCCTTTCACCGGTTCATATTTGAAACATCCGACTCGATCGAGCGATGCCTGTTCGAGCCATTCAAGCAACATGTCGAAATCTGCGTCGGTTTCGCCAGGAAATCCTACAATGAAGGTCGAGCGCAGGGTTAGTTCCGGACATTGCTCGCGCCAGCGCGTGATCCGTTCCAACGTCTTTTCTTGAGCTGCCGGCCGACGCATTCGCTTCAGGATCTCAGGCGAGGCATGCTGAAATGGAATATCGAGATACGGCAGCACCTTTCGATCCGCCATAAGCGCGATAACTTCGTCGACATGCGGATACGGATAGACATAGTGAAGCCGAACCCAAATGCCGAGCTCGCTTAGGGCGCTCGCCAGATCGATGAAACTCGCGCGCACCTCATGATCACGCCATCTGCTCGCCGCGTATTTTATATCGAGTCCATAGGCGGATGTGTCCTGTGAGATCACTAACAGTTCTTTTACGCCCGCAACGACAAGCTTCTCGGCCTCACGCAGAACGTCAGCAGCCTGTCGCGAGACCAGGTTGCCGCGCAGGCGAGGGATGATGCAGAAAGAGCAGCGGTTGTTGCATCCTTCTGAAATTTTCAAATACGCATAGTGGCGCGGCGTCAGCTTGATGCCTTCCGGCGGCACAAGGCTGAGAAACGGATCGTGCTTTGGCGGAAGTGCTTTATGGACGGCTTCGACTACGGCCTCGTATTGCTGCGGGCCGCTGATCGCCAGAACATCGGGGTGGGCAGATGAAATGCTTTCCGGCTCCGCCCCCATGCACCCAGTGACAATGACTTTGCCATTCGCCTTGAGAGCGTTTCCGATAGCCGCGAGCGATTCCGCCTTGGCGCTGTCAAGAAAACCGCATGTGTTCACAATCACGAGATCGGACCCCTGATGCTGCCGCGAAAGCTCATAGCCCTCCGCGCGCAGGCGGGTGACGATACGCTCGCTATCGACTAATGCCTTTGGGCAGCCGAGCGAGACAAAGCTCACAGTCGGTGCGGCGGTATTTGATTTCGCGGAGGGATTACGCATGGGGGTGGTCGCGATTAGCGGCAAGATCGAGTACCGGTGGCATCATTCTGAGATACGGGAGAACTCGAAAACAACGACGTGAAGACGATGTTACCTACCCATTACGGAACGCTTCTGCTTCCGCGTAGAACTTCTTCTCCCATGCCTTTTGGTTGTCCAGGCCTTCGCGGATGAAAGGGGTGAAGACAGCCAGATGTAACAGCAGCCAGTTGATGAAATTGGCCGGAAAGCGCAACGGTTTCCGAAAATCGACGAACAACACCACGCGGGTATGCGGCGTATAGTTCCAGGCCTCGTGCACGTAGGCATCATCGAAGACTACCACCTCGCCCTCGCGCCATCGGTAGATGTCGTTCTCGACCCTGATACCAAGTTGCTCGCGGGGCTCCTGCACGATCAGTCCGAGATGCAGCCGTAGCACACCGTTATATGGACCACGATGGGGCGGCAGATGTTTCCCCGGTTCGGGGATCGACTACATCACGGTGATCAGACCCGGAACATTCTGGCAGATCCTCCAGGTTTGCGGGCACAGGCCGATGTTGTTCTTGGAGCGGAAGCCGTAGCCCGCCAGCATGAAGCTTTTCCAGCCGCTGTCATTGCTGATCGTTGAGACGTCAGCCGCCAGCTCGTGGAAGCCGGGCAGGTCTTCCTTTCGTGTGAGGACGCGCTCGAGCTCAGTACGGATGGCGAGCCACTCCTGTTCGATCGCCCGCGTCCACGGAAAAATCGACTTGTCGTAGACCGGGGGGTTACCGATCATGCTAAAAACAAGGTTGAGCCGTTCAGCCCAAGAAACGACGCTTATAAAGAGGCGCGTTAAAAAGGTTGGCCGCTCCATCGGTTTGATACCGGTGGTGCCAAATTTTTGAGCCGGGTTTTGCTCATGGTTAGCTTGCTGGCTTGCGACGATACTCAACCGGCCTTCTCCTTTGGCTCTCCTCAAACACTAGCAAACTGGGCCCATGGCGCTGAAATTACACAGCCATCCGTTAGATCATTGGCGGACCGGTTTGCCAGCGCTATCGTAACCCCGGGCAGAACGCGGATCACATAAAACGAATGGGCAGTCTGTTAAGGCTCTTATTTGTCGGCTGTTTGATGGCTGCTTACCCGGCGTTAGGTGGCGAAAGGACGGCGCCACGCTGGCGCTACAGCGCGGACGGTGCAGGGCTGCCGTTCCCACGCAGCTCGCGCGCCGAATCGGTCTGGGCCTCGGACTGGTGCTGGAACGATTGCGGATCGTACTGTGCTTGGGGTTTGGCCAGCTGCCTTAAAGAGGATTCTCAAGGCCGTTGTTTAAAGCTTACTGACAAGTGCGACCGCTATTGCCAACGCGTGTGCCGTACCAGAGGCGGGCCGCTCCTTCCGATCGAATTTCCCTGGGAATAGCGGGGGATCAAGCAAGCCGAA
>DATFXJ010000211.1:0-4063 GCA_035315965.1 Pseudolabrys sp. | reverse complement strand
TTTTTCCGGTGCAGTCGAACGCAGCAGAGATCGAAGCGATGCGCTCCGGCCGCCTGCATGTCGCGGGCTTCAATACCGGCTCCAATCCGATCGCAGTAAATTGCGCAGGATTCGTACCCTTCGCCATCATGGCCGGCAAGGATGGTACTTTCGGTTACGAAATGGAAATCATTGTGCCGGCCGATAGTACAATCAAGACGCCGGCGGACATCAAAGGCAAGAAACTTGCCTTTACGTCGCCGACATCGAATTCCGGGTTCAAGGCCCCGTCGGCGCTGCTCGAATCGGAATTTAATTTGATAGCGAAGCGCGACTACGAGCCGGTGTTCTCCGGTAAGCACGACAACTCAATTATTGGGGTCGCCAACAAGGACTATGACGCTGCCGCGATCGCCAACGAGGTGATGTTCCGCATGTTCGAGCGCAATGTCGTGGACAAGTCCAAGATCCGGACAATCTACAAATCCGAGACTTTCCCGACGACCGGCTATGGTTTGGCGCATAATCTTGATCCAACACTGCAGGCAAAGATCAAGGACGCGTTTTTTACCTTCCCGTGGGAAGGCTCGTCGCTCCAGGCCGAGTTCAAGGGTCAGGACAAGTTCGTTCCGATCACCTACAAGAAAGACTGGAACGTTATCCGTAAGATCGACGCAGCGAGCGGTGTGAAATACACCTGCAAATAAAATGCGCAGCCGCGGAGGCTTTGAAATGCTGCGCATCAAAGGTCTGACCAAGCGCTACCGCACCGGCGATCTCGCGCTCAAGGGCATCGATATCAATGTGCCCGATGGGCAGGTGATGGCACTGATCGGCCCCTCAGGCGCAGGCAAGTCAACAGTGATCCGCTGCATCAACCGGCTGATCGAGCCGACCTCGGGATCGATCACGCTTAACGATATCGATATCGTCAAGCTTGATACCGCCGAGCTGCGCCGTGAGCGCCGTCGCATGGGCATGATTTTTCAGGAATATGCTCTGGTGGAACGGCTCTCGGTGATGGAGAACGTCCTGACTGGTCGGCTCGGCTATGTCGGCTTCTGGCAAAGCTGGCTGCGCCGCTTTCCGCAATCCGATATCAATGAGGCCTTCCGCCTGCTCGAGCGCGTAGGCCTCGATCACATGGCCGACAAGCGCGCCGACGAACTTTCCGGCGGCCAGCGCCAGCGGGTCGGAATCTGCCGGGCGTTGATCCAAAACCCCGACCTGCTGCTGGTCGATGAGCCGACAGCCTCGCTTGATCCGAAGACGTCACGACAGATCATGCGGCTGATCCAGGAACTGTGTGAAGAGCGCAAGCTGTCAGCCATCATCAACATCCACGACGTCCTGCTAGCGCAGATGTTCGCCGAACGGATCGTCGGCTTGCGTCTCGGCGAGATCGTCTATGACGGGTCGCCCGACAAGCTCACGCCTGCGGTGCTCACTTCGATCTATGGCGAGGAAGACTGGTCTGCGACAATCCGCAAGGTGGATGAGGAGGCGCTTGACTACGAAGCCGACAACGTCGTGCCTTTCGAAGTGCCTCGTCCCGACCGTGACCGTCTTGCGGGGCTAACGTGATGCTGGAAATGTTACCTCTGTCCAGCTCGTCCCTGCGAAAGCGGGAAACCAGGGCCAACTGGAAGGAAATTTGCATTCCCACTTGCACGGGAATGATCAGAGTTTGCAACGAGGCAAGTCTATGAGCGTCGCCGCCGTCGCGCCTCGCCGCTGGAAAAGGCCGCCACTGATCAAATCAGCCTGGCTACGCTGGGCGCTGGCGATCGGTGTTGCGCTTTACCTCACACTCGTGTTTCAGACAACACCGGTGAACTGGACCCGCGTCTGGGAAGGCCTGCCGCGCGGCGCCGCATTCGTGTCGGCATTTTTTCCGCCCGATTTCCTCAGCCGCTGGGACGAGATTACCGAAGGCATCGCGGAAAGCCTTTGGATGACCGTCGTTTCAACCGTGGTCGGCATTGCGTTATCAATTCCGGTCGGAATCGGCGCCGCGAAGAACATCGCGCCGGCTCCAGTCTATTATTTCTGCCGCGCGGTCTTGGCGGTGTCGCGCAGCTTCCAGGAAGTCATCCTAGCGATCTTTTTCGTCAAGCTTTTTGGCTTTGGACCTTTTGCTGGCTTCGTCACGCTGTCTTTCGCCACCATTGGTTTTTACAGCAAGCTACTCGCCGAGGACATTGAGGACATGGATGCGGCGCAGGCGGAAGCTGTACGGGCCTCGGGCGCGAGCTGGCTGCAATGGTTCAACTATGGCGTGCAGCCTCAGGTGATGCCGCGGATGATCGGACTCGGTCTCTACCGTTTCGACATCAATTTCCGCGAATCCGCGGTGATCGGCATTGTCGGCGGCGGTGGCATCGGTGCCACTCTCAACACTGCCTTCGACCGTTACGAGTTCAGCTCCGCTGCCGCGATTATCATCGTGATCATTGCAATCGTAATGCTGTGCGAATACGGCTCAGGTCACTTGCGGCGCTGGGCACAGTGATGGCCACGATCCCGGCACGGGCACGAACCTGGCGGCGTCGAGAAACGCGCGTTCAATTGCTGATCTGGCTAGCCTGGCTGTTCGCCGTCGCGTTGTTCATCGGTTGTTTCAGGCTTATTTCCGAAAAGACGATCTGGGCCTTTGTCTGGGACGCGCCGCAGCAGGCGGGCGATCTCGCCCTGCGCATGGTGCCACCGGACTGGCTGTATATCCGCGCGCTCGGCCGGCCAATCTGGGACACCATCAATATTGCCACCGTGGGCACCCTGATCTCCGTGCTGTGCGCGATCCCGGTCGCCTATTGCGCTGCGCGCAACACCACGCCAAGCGTCGCTGTAGTTCGACCCATCGCGCTGTTCATTATCGTTTCGTCGCGCTCGATCAATGCGCTGATCTGGGCCTTGATGTTGGTCACAATCATCGGCCCAGGCGTGCTCGCAGGCATTATTGCGATTGCGCTGCGCTCGATCGGCTTCTGCGCCAAGCTGCTCTACGAGGCGATCGAGGAAATCGACGAAGGGCAGGTCGAGGCCGTCCGCTCGACTGGCGCGTCCGGTGCACAGGTGACGGCTTACGGGATTGTGCCACAGGTGCTGCCCGCCTTCGCTGGCATCTCTGTGTTTCGCTGGGATATCAATATCCGCGAGTCGACCATTCTGGGCCTTGTCGGCGCCGGTGGAATTGGGCTCGAGCTAAATGGGGCGATCACGCAACTCTACTGGACGCAGGTCTCGCTGATCTTGCTCGTCATCATCGGCACCGTGATCGTCAGTGAATGGGTTTCTGCCAAAATCCGTCACGCGATCATTTGAGCGCCGCTTGCTGGAGCAGGTGAGCGGTCTTAAGATCATTTTCGTGCAAAAATTCATGCAACTAGGCGCCGTGGGTCATGACAAGACAATCTGGTGCAGTTTTTATCACCTTTGGCTTCAGCATGGGCCTGTTATCATTGGCTGTCGTTGCCGTTTCTTACTCTGCTTACGCTCAATCAGCCGATCTCGTGCTGTGCGATCGGATCGCCGCTGATCCGTCCGATCCGGACAAGCCGGTCGACGTCAAAGGCACAATCGAGATCGCGCAGTCCGACATCCCGACAGCGATTAAATTTTGCAAAATCGCATCGGCTTCATCGCGCCGTGCTCTTTATGAACTTGGCCGCGCCTACGCGGCGAATAAGCAAATGCCCGAAGCCGTGAGCGCCTGGCGCAAGGCAGCCGACAAGGGAAGCACGTCGGCTATGATCGAACTCGGCGTGCTGCTCGGCACCGGGTCGGGCGTCGCAAAGAACGAAGCCGAAGCGCGTAAGCTGTTCGAACGCGCTGCCGAAGGCGGCAACCCCCGTGGCATCACCAATCTTGCAGCTCTCTCCGCAGGTGGCAGTGGGCCGCCCGATCCCGTCAAGGCAAGAGCCATGCTGGCGAAAGCGGCTGAGACAAATTCGCCGGAGGCCCAATACCAGCTTGGACTGATGACTGCGGATGGCATCGGCGGCCCGAAAGACGACGCCGCGGCGCGGGCGCTTTTTGAGAAGGCGGCCGCGCAAAACCATCCGGGGGCAATGGAGCGAATGGG
>DATFXJ010000210.1:0-9991 GCA_035315965.1 Pseudolabrys sp. | reverse complement strand
AAACTCATGCAGTACGCCGTCGATGTGCACGGACTGCACCGCTGCGCCCTGCAGTGAGGACAACAGAATCCGTCGCAGCGCATTGCCAAGCGTTACACCGAAGCCACGCTCGAGCGGCTCGGCAACGACCGTCGCAAGACGCGCAGCGTCACCGCTGACGGAAACCTGGAGTTTGCTCGGCCTGATCAGTTCCTGCCAATTCTTTTGGATCACGTCTTCACCTTTTCAGTGGCGCGGCCTTGTCGCACCTCGGCACCCCACCCGCCGCATGGGGAAAATCTCGGCGGCAACATCCGCGCGGACCGCAGGTCCGCGCGAAAAAAATCACACACGACGACGCTTTCGCGGCCGACAACCGTTATGCGGAATCGTTGTAACGTCACGAATTGAAGTAATCGTGAAGCCTGCCGCCTGCAGCGAACGCAGCGCTGACTCACGGCCCGACCCCGGACCCGACACTTCGACTTCGAGCGTGCGCATGCCGTGCTCCTGCGCCTTCTTTGCGGCATCTTCGGCAGCGACTTGCGCGGCGTAGGGCGTCGATTTACGCGAGCCCTTGAAACCCATGGTCCCGGCCGACGACCAGGCGATCGTGTTGCCCTGCGCGTCGGTGATAGTGATCATGGTATTGTTGAACGACGCGGCGACGTGCGCGACGCCAGACGCGATGTTCTTTCGTTCGCGTCGACGGATGCGGGTGGCTTCCTTACCCATTCTCAATCCTTTCGCGCCCGAGCACCGTCATTGGTGCTGGGCCGATCCTGTAATCAATTCGGCCCCGGGATCTTCTTCTTGCCGGCGATAGTCTTGGCCGGGCCCTTGCGGGTTCGCGCATTGGTGTGGGTGCGCTGCCCGCGAACCGGCAGTCCCTTGCGATGGCGCAGGCCGCGGTAGCAGCCGAGATCCATCAGCCGTTTGATATTGAGCTGAACTTCGCGCCGCAGATCGCCCTCGACCATGTAATCGCGGTCGATAATTTCGCGAATCTGAATCACTTCAGCGTCAGTGAGCTGCGACACGCGCCGTCCGACCGGCAGATTAACCTTGCCGACGATATCTTGAGCGATCGTGGGCCCAATGCCATGGATGTACTGCAGCGCGATCACCACGCGCTTATTTGTCGGTAAATTGACGCCCGCGATACGAGCCACTTAGCTTCTCCTATATCGACCGATGGCGCGAAAGACGCCTAATTTTTCGTGTCCCTTGAATGGGATAGGCGAACGCGTAACGCGACGCCTGCCCCGCTGGTGGGAGCCAGCATCGCGTCAAACTTCTGAATGCGCTGCTTATTAAGGGACTCATCGCGTCCTCGTCAACCTCCTGCGAGTACGGTTTTTGGGCCCTCCTGGCTTGTTTTTGAGTCTTTTCGCGACCGAACGCTTTCGACGCGCGCCGGCGGTAAAAGCCCTTTGCTTCGCCATCTTTGCGGGTTTGGCCCTCCGACGGATCGATTTGGGTTCACGAGCCGTCCTACAGCCTAAGTGGCGACCTATTGCCGCTGTGACCTCGTCAATCGAAGCCATCCCGTCCACGCTTTTGAGCATGCCTTTGCGAGCGTAATAGCCAGCGAGCGGCGCTGTTTGTGCCCGGTAGGCCGAAAGCCGCTCCTTGAGCACTTCCGGATTGTCGTCGGTGCGGATCTTTTCGCCACGCGCGATCATCTCAGCCACGCGTTTCGCAATGCGCTTAAGGAGAATTCCTTCGTCCAGTTTCAGCTCGATCACCGCATCGAGCTTGAGCCCTCGCTCCGCCAACAAGCGATCGAGCGCCTCAGCCTGCGGTACCGTCCGGGGAAAGCCGTCGAGCACAAAGCCACGTTTGGCGTCGGACTGTCCGATGCGATCAGCGACGATCGCTACCACCATCTCGTCGGGCACCAGCTCGCCCCGTTCCATAATGCTTTTGGCGCGCAGACCGACCGGAGTGCCTGCGGCAACCGCGGCGCGTAGCATGTCGCCGGTGGAGAGCTGGACAATTCCGTGTTTGGCTGTCAGGCGGTGCGCTTGCGTGCCCTTCCCCGCCCCCGGGGGGCCGAGCAGGATCAATCTCATCGCGTGCGACCTCGCAGCTTAGAGCGCTTAATCAGTCCTTCATATTGGTGAGCCAGCAGGTAGCCTTGGATCTGCGCGACTGTGTCCATTGTGACACTGACCACAATCAGCAGCGACGTGCCGCCAAAATAGAAAGGAACCGCCGCGTAGGAAATCAAAATCTCTGGAACAAGGCACACGATGGCGAGATACAGTGCCCCGACTGCGGTGATGCGCGTAAGCACATAATCAATATACTCGGCGGTGCGCTCGCCAGGTCGGAGGCCGGGAATGAAGCCACCATGCTTCTTCAGATTATCCGCGGTCTCGGTTGGGTTGAACACGACGGCCGTATAAAAAAAGGCGAAGAATACAATCAGCGCGATGTAAAGAATGAGAAACAATGGCCTGCCGTGGCCAAGCAGCGTTGTCATGGTCGTGAGCCAGTTAGGCCCTTGACCAGCATTGAAATTGGCAACCGTGGTCGGCAGCAAAAGCAGCGACGAAGCAAAAATCGGCGGGATCACGCCCGAAGTATTTAGCTTAAGCGGCAGGTGCGAGGACTGTCCCTCAAACATGCGATTGCCGACCTGACGCTTGGGGTATTGGATCAGCAGCCGGCGTTGCGCTCGCTCCATAAACACGATGAAGGCGATGACCGCGACCGCCATCACGATCACCGCGAGGATCAATCCGGTTGATAATGCGCCTTGGCGCCCAAGTTCGAGAGTACCGGCGATCGCTGATGGCAGTTCGGCCACTATGCCAGACAGGATGATTAACGAAATGCCGTTGCCGATGCCGCGGGCGGTGATCTGCTCACCCAGCCACATGAGAAACATCGTGCCCCCAGTGAGGGTGATCGTCGTTGAAATCAAGAAGAAAATGCCCGGAGCGGACACCACGCTTCCGGTTCCCTGCAGACCGACGCCAATGCCGTAAGCTTGGAATGCAGCCAGCACGACAGTAAGATACCGCGTGTACTGATTCATAATTTTGCGACCCTGTTCCCCTTCTTTCTTCAATGCTTCGAGCGTTGGCGAGACCGTCGTCATCAGCTGAATGATGATCGATGCCGAAATGTAAGGCATGATGTTAAGTGCGAAGATCGCCATCCGGTGAATACCGCCGCCGGAGAACATGTTGAACATGCCCAAAATGCCACCGGCCTGGGTGTTGAAAATCTGCGCCCAAGCGTTGGGATCAATACCGGGCAGCGGGATATAAGTACCGAGGCGATAAACCAGAAGCGCGCCGACGGTAAACCAGATTCGTTTCTTGAGTTCTTCTGCCTTGGCGAGCGCCGAAAAATTGAGATTGGCCGCCAGTTGTTCCGCTGCTGAGACCATGGCCGCTCGACCTTTCCGCTCTCATGCCCCTCGAGATTGAGGCATCCCTTCCTCACAGCCCTTTAGATAGGGGCGATGGCCCAAATCTGTAAGCCGACGCATATTGGCTGCACCCCAACGAGGGCCGCACCAAGCACCCACTATCAGGATCCGGCGCTCTTTTGTTCGCCTTCCGCCTCTGCCTTGGGCTTGCCGCCCTTCGGCTTGTCGTCACTTTTGGCCGCTTCCAACGCTTTGCGCTTATTCTTGCCCTTCGGTTCGGCGTCTTCTTTTTTCGCTGGCGCGAGAATCTTTACCGCGCCGCCGGTTTTCTCCACGGCGACGACTGCAGATTTCGAGGCACGCCAGACCGAAAGTTCAATTTTGCTCTTAAGCTCGCCTTCGCCGAGAAGCTTCACTCCCCCTTTCTCGCGGCGTATCAGCCCTGCCTTGACCATAACGGCTGCATCGACGGGAGCCTTGGCATCGATCAAGCCGGCGTCGATCGCAGCTTGAATCTTGCCAAGATTGATTTCATTGAGCTTGACCGCGAACGGCGTGTTGCGGAAGCCCCGCTTCGGCAAGCGCCGATGCAGCGGCATTTGGCCGCCTTCGAAGCCCTTGATGCTTGCGCCGGCTCGCGCGGTCTGACCCTTGCCGCCGCGACCGCCGGTCTTACCCATGCCCGAGCCGATGCCGCGGCCGATGCGCATGCGCTTTTTGCGCGCACCTGGTTTGTCAGCGATCTGGTTAAGTTTCATCGCACCACCTCTTACTGCGCGTCGCCGACCACGCGCACCAAATGCTGGACTTTGCGGATCATCCCGCGAGTCGCAGGCGTATCCGGCAGATCGCGCATGCGCCTAATCTTGTTGAGGCCAAGCCCGATCAGCGTAGCGCGCTGATCGTGGCGACGTCGTTGCGGGCTGCCCACCTGCTCAACCTTGATGGTCTTTTGTGCTTGAGCCATGCGCTAAATCCTCAATCAGCCGCCGCTTCCGTATCGGTTTCACGGCGACGCGACTGCAAAGTGGACACCTTGATGTTGCGACGGGCCGCAACCGAGCGCGGCGAATCCTGGTGTTTGAGCGCATCGAAGGTTGCACGCACTACATTGTACGGATTGGACGAGCCGAGCGATTTTGCCACGACATCCTGCATGCCGAGCGTCTCGAACACGGCGCGCATCGGCCCTCCAGCTATAATGCCCGTGCCAGGGGGGGCCGCGCGCAGGAACACTTTGCCCGCCCCGTGACGGCCTCGCACATCATGGTGCAACGTCCGGCCTTCTCGAAGCGGAACGCGCGTGAGACCCCGCTTCGCGGCGTCGGTCGCCTTGCGAATCGCCTCCGGCACCTCACGCGCCTTGCCGTGGCCAAAGCCAACCCGGCCCTTCTGATCGCCTACGACCACCAGTGCAGCAAATCCAAAACGGCGGCCGCCCTTGACCACCTTTGCCACCCGGTTGATGTGGACGAGCTTGTCGATGAGCTCGCTGTCGCGCTCTTCGCGCTCGCCGCGTTCTCGTTCCCGTCGGCCTTCCCGTGCCATATGCGTTCGTTCCGTTAAAAGTTAAGTCCGCCTTCACGCGCGGCATCGGCCAGCGCCTTGATGCGTCCATGATAGAGATAGCCGCCGCGGTCAAACACTACGTCTTTGATGCCCTTTTCCTTGGCGCGTTCGGCGATCAGTTTGCCAACCGCCTTCGCTGCCGCGATATTGGCGCCGATCTTGGCACCCTCCCGCATCGGTTTCTCGAGCGATGAAGCCGCAACCAGTGTCGTGCCCTTCACGTCGTCGATAAGCTGGGCGTAAATATGCTTGGACGAGCGGAATACCGAAAGCCGTGCACGTCCGCGCGCGGCGAGCTTGACTTTGCGTCGCACTATCGCCGTCCGCCGTGCGGTCCGATCACTTGATCTTGACATAGCGTGTCCTCTACTTCTTCTTTCCTTCCTTGCGGAAGATGTACTCGTTCACGTATTTCACACCCTTGCCCTTGTAGGGCTCGGGTGGCCGATAACCGCGGATCTCGGCGGCAACGTGGCCCACTTTCTGTTTGTCGACTCCACTTACTAAGATCTCAGTCGGTTTCGGCGTCGTAATGGCAATACCTTCAGGGATCGGAAAATTCACGTCGTGGGAAAAGCCGAGCTGCAATTGCAGTGTTTTGCCCTGCACCGCGGCGCGAAATCCCACGCCGGTAATCTCCAGCTTCTCCTCGAATCCCTTGGCTACGCCCGACATCACGTTGGCGACCAGCGTGCGTGAGGTGCCCCACATCGACAGCGCGCGCTTGCTTTCGTTGCGTGGTTCGAGCTTGATGGCGCCCTTATCCATAGCGACTGAAACGTCGTCGTGCACCACGACCTGAAGGGTGCCCTTTGGCCCCTTTACTTTAACGGTCTGGCCTTCAACGTTGGCGGTAACGCCAGTCGGAACAACAACCGCTTTCTTGCCGATCCGCGACATCAGAACACCGTGCAGATGATTTCGCCGCCCACGTTCGCCTCGCGTGCGTCGTGATCGGCCATAACGCCCTTCGGCGTCGACAGAATGGCGACGCCAAGTCCGTTGTTAATACGCGGCAGATTGCGAACCGCTACGTAGACGCGACGCCCCGGCTTCGAAACGCGTTCGATTTCACGGATGACCGGCTCACCGTCGAAATATTTCAACTCTATCTCGAGCTCGGACCGGCCACTCGCGTGAGCGACGCTGGCGTAGCCGCGAATAAACCCTTCGGCCTTGAGCACCTCAAGCACGCGTTCGCGTTGCTTGGAACCAGGCATCGAAACCTTCCACTTGTTGCGCATTTGTGCGTTTCGGATGCGCGTAATCATGTCGCCGATTGGATCGTTCATTGCCATCCCTCCTTACCAGCTCGACTTCACGAGGCCAGGGATAAGGCCCCTAGAGCCAAGCTCGCGCAACGCGATACGGCTCAAGCGATGCTTGCGGTAATAGGCGCGCGGCCGACCACTCAGCTCGCAACGATTGCGCACGCGCGTTTTGGAGGAATTGCGCGGCAACTCAGCCAACTTCAAAGTAGCGGCAAAGCGTTCTTCCATTGGCAGCTTCTTGTCGCGCGCGATTGTTTTCAGTTTCGCGCGCCGACTAGCGAACTTCTTTGCCATCTTGCGCCGTCTATTGTTCTTCTCGACCGAGCTCTTCTTAGCCATACTTTCGCTCCTTGCGGTTCCGCGTATAAGGCCTAACCTCACTACCGGAACGGAAAGTTAAACGCGGTAAGCAGCGCGCGCGCTTCTTCGTCGTTGCGCGCGTTAGTGCAAACGGTGACATCGAGGCCCCACGTATCGGTCACCTTGTCAAAATCGATCTCCGGGAACACGGTGTACTCCTTGATGCCAAGGCTGTAATTGCCGCGGCCGTCAAAGCTCCCTGGATTGAGTCCCCGGAAGTCGCGCACCCGAGGCAGCGCGATATTCACGAGCCGGTCGATGAAGTCGTACATGCGCGCCTTGCGCAGCGTGACCTTGCAGCCGATGGCCTGACCGTCACGCAGCTTGTAGGTGGCGATCGACTTCCGCGACTTGGTGATCACAGCTTTCTGACCGGCAATCAGCGACAGGTCGTTGGAGGCGTTGTCGACCTTCTTGCGGTCGGCAACGCCTTCGCCGATTCCCATGTTGAGCACGACCTTGGTAATCCTGGGCACCTGCATGCGGTTGGTGTAGTTGAACTGCTTCGATAGTTGCGGACGCACCACTTGTTCGAAATGGGTCTTCAGGCGTGCGACATAGTCAGATCGCTCGCGTGGCTTCTTCACCTTCGGCGCATCACCCTTGGGAGCGCCGCCGTCCTTAGCGCCTTTCAACGCGCCCTGCGGTTTCTGCGGCTTTTTCTGCTTTTTGTCTTCGTTCTGCTGCTGCGTCTCAGCCATCGATCTCGACTCCGGAACGCTTGGCGATGCGTACCTTCTTGCGCGTGTCACCTTCGCCGACGAACTTGAAGCCGACACGGGTCGGCTTTCCGTCCTTGGGGTCGGCAATTGCAAGATTGGACAGATGGACCGTGCTCTCCTTGGAGATGATCCCCCCCTCTTGCTGCGCGGTCTGCCGCTGGTGCCGCTTGACCATGTTGACGCCGCGCACCAGTGCGCGGTCCTGATCGGGACGCACCTCAATCACCTCGCCAATGCGTCCCTTGTCGCGACCGGTGAGCACTATCACTTTGTCGCCCTTACGGATCTTGGCGGCCATCACAGCACCTCCGGGGCAAGCGAAATGATCTTCATATGATTTTTGGCGCGGAGTTCGCGCGGGACCGGCCCGAAGATGCGGGTGCCAACCGGCTCCATTTGAGGCGTGATCAGGACCGCAGCGTTGCGATCAAAACGAATGACAGAGCCGTCAGGCCGCTTGATGTCCTTGGAAATGCGCACCACGACGGCCTTCATCACGTCGCCCTTCTTCACGCGGCCACGTGGAATCGCCTCTTTCACCGACACGACGATGACGTCGCCGATGGTGGCGTATTTGCGCTTGGAGCCGCCCAGCACCTTGATGCACATGACGCGACGCGCACCGGAATTGTCCGCCACGTCGAGATTGGTTTGCATCTGAATCATGATGCGGCTCTCATTGTTGGTCGCATAACGATCATTGGACTTTCTGCTTCTTCTCGCCGCGGATAACTTCCCAGCACTTGAGCTTGGAAATCGGACGACGCTCCTCGATCCACACGACATCGCCCACCGAATATCTGTTGGCTTCGTCATGGGCGTGGTACTTCTTCGAGCGGCGAATCGTTTTCTTCATCGTTGGGTGCGTAAAACGACGCTCCACACGCACGACCACCGTCTTATCCTGCTTGTCGCTCACCACAACGCCATGGAGCGTACGCTTCGGCATCTCGAACCCCTTATTCCTTCGACTTTGTCTTGGCGCGCGACTTTTGCTTCGCAACGGCTTTCGGTTTGGGCGTTTTGGTCGTCTTTGTGGCCGCCAGCACGTCGTCAGCTTTCGGCGCCGGCTCAGGCGCACCGGCACGCTTCTGCGCCGCTATGGTCTTCATGCGCGCAATGTCGCGTCGGATTGTCCGCACGCGAGAGGTGTTCTCGAGTTGACCGGTGGCCCGCTGGAAGCGCAGGTTAAACTGCTCCTTCTTCAGCTTGAGTACCTCGTCATCGAGCTGATCGAGCGTCATCGCTCTTGCGTCGGCGGCTTTCATGCAGTCACTCGGCGATACGTTCGATGAAACGGGTCTTGACCGGTAGCTTGGCCGCGGCGAGCGCCAAGGCTTCCTTGGCAACCGCCGAGGGAATGCCGTCGACCTCGAACAGGATGCGACCGGGCTTCACGCGCACGACCCAGAGTTCGGGCGTACCCTTGCCTTTGCCCATGCGCACTTCGATCGGCTTTTTCGAGATCGGAACATCAGGGAACACGCGGATCCACACGCGGCCAGACCGCTTCATAAAGTGGGTGAGAGCGCGGCGCGCGGCCTCGATCTGACGCGCAGTGACGCGCTCCGGCTCCAGCGCCTTGAGGCCGTAATGTCCGAACGCAAGCGTGGTGCCGCTCGTGGCGACGCCGTGAATGCGGCCCTTGAACGCCTTGCGAAACTTGGTGCGGATCGGTTGCAGCATGACTTAAGCTCTACTCGTTTCCTCAGGCCGCCGTTTCACGGCGGGGACGACCAGCTTCGCCTTCAGCCAGTTTCTTGTCCTGCGCCATCGGATCGTGCTCGAGGATTTCGCCCTTGAAGATCCAGACTTTGACACCGCAGGTGCCGTACGTGGTGAACGCAGTTGCGACTCCATAGTCGACGTCAGCGCGTAGCGTATGCAGTGGCACGCGCCCTTCGCGATACCATTCCATGCGCGCGATTTCTGCGCCGCCAAGGCGTCCCGAGCAGTTGATGCGGATGCCTTCGGCGCCAAGACGCATCGCCGACTGCACCGCGCGCTTCATGGCGCGGCGGAATGCAACACGACGTTCGAGCTGCTGCGCGATCGATTCTGCGACCAGTTGGGCGTCAAGTTCGGGCTTACGGATTTCCACGATATTGATGACGACGTCGCTGTCGGTGAGCTTGGCGACCATCTTGCGAAGTTTCTCGATGTCAGCGCCCTTCTTGCCGATTACCACGCCCGGACGGGCCGAGTGGATCGTAACGCGGCATTTCTTGTGCGGCCTCTCAATAACAATGTGTGACACAGCCGCCTGCTTGAGCTGCTTCATCAGTTCCTCGCGGATCTTGATGTCCTCGTGCAGGAGCGATCCGTATTCCGCCTTGCCGGCAAACCAGCGCGAATCCCAAGTGCGGTTGATACCGACGCGCAGCCCGATCGGATTGACTTTTTGACCCATTGCCTACTCCTCAGGCTTCGGCCCGCGCCTCGACCTGACGCACCACTATGGTCAGGTGAGAAAAAGGCTTAAGAATTCGTCCGACACGGCCGCGGCCGCGTGGGGTGAAGCGCTTGATCACCAGCGCCTTGCCGACATGCGCCTCGGCGACAACGAGTTCATCGACGTCCAGGTCATGGTTGTTCTCGGCATTTGCGACCGCCGATTCCAGGCACTTGCGCACATCCTTGGCGATGCGCTTGTGCGAAAACTCGAGGTCGGCGAGCGCGCTTGCGACCTTTTTGCCGCGGATCAG
>DATFXJ010000209.1:0-8881 GCA_035315965.1 Pseudolabrys sp. | reverse complement strand
TGCATCAATACGCCGCTCATGAAATATGCGGCAAATTCCACCGCGCTCAACAGGCACCCCGTAGGAGCCATATGCCGGCACATCAAAATCGCCAGCCTTCGCTGTGGAAACCGAACAAATCGCCAAGCCAGCAAGCCCCAGTCCAAACACAGTGTGGCGCACGTCTGTCTTACGCGTCGCTCGTGACATGGTACTCTCCCTGTTAGTCGGTGACCGGACCTCCTGTCATGTCCGGCTCGCGTCAATGGTGCCTTCTCTACTAAGGCGCTTTGGTGTCATTCGGCGTGTCAAACTGGGACACATGACGGAACAGGGTCCGCCGACCTGCGTTGGTGGCCGGACACCAAGCCCGAGGGAAGGGACGCGATTAACGACGTTTAGGGAATAGTAGCAATGCCCCGCTTTGGAATTCCTCGCCTCGAATCCGACGAGCAAGAAAGTAAATCAATGCAGGTGAATTGGCGCCGCGGATTATTGCGCATTTGGCTGCTTGTATCCGCCGCATGGATCATGGGATGGGTCGTCTATTTGATTCTTTCTGGGTTACAAGGCGGATTCCGAAGTGCAGATGATTTCCTCCCGATACCGGTCCTGCTGTTTGGCCCGCCTATTGCCCTGTTGCTGTTCGGATTCGTGGCGGGATGGGCGTTTCGTGGCTTCAAGCCAGAATAAGGTCCTGTCACGTCTGCTTCATAATCACTCTCGCGGATGTTTTTGACCCGAAAGGGCTTTGAACAATTGATCGGCGCGGCTGGACGCATGAATACGGGTCACTGATATCGGCGGGTTGCTAAGTCGAAACTGTGGTGCAATAGTTCCTATGTTATAACTTCGGGAGCGGGGGCGTTTGCAGTCATTTTGTCAGGATATCCAATGACTCTACTGAGTGGTGGCGACGCACCCGCGTCTGAATCATCAAATCTGCGGGGAATGCGCATTCTCTTGGTCGAGGATTCCTGGCAGCTCGGTGTTGCCTTGAAGAGCTTGCTTCGTAGTTATGATGCGGAAGTGGATGGACCGGTCGCTACTACGACTGATGCCGAGCATCTAATTTCCGCGCATGTTCCCGATGCAGCGGTGGTCGACATCAATCTTCGGCAGGGTGAGCGGTCATACGGGCTCATCGACCGACTAATCGGTCAAGGTGTCTTCGTTGTCGTGACCTCAGGCTACTCCGATCTTCCGATGGTCCCGGCGAAAGCGCATATCCTCGAGAAACCTATTAGCGAGGAAAAGCTTATTGCAATATTGCGCTCGGTAGCGGGTCCGCACTGAGCTTTCTCATTTATTGGTCAATGTCTCGCCTCCGCTCGATCGGCACGTCAATTTTGCAGCGCAGGCCGTCGGACGCGAAGGCGAGGTCGACCGTTCCACCGAGCTCGTGAGGGATCAATTCACGTATAAGGCTGGTGCCGTACCCGAGCTTGGATGGCTTAACTACCGGCGGACCACCACTCTCCCGCCACTCGATCTTCACACACGGCCTCGCGCTTTCCAGCTGGTCGCGATCCCAATTTACCGAAACATGGCCATTTGGGTTGGACAATGCGCCGTATTTCGCGGCGTTCGTCACGAGTTCATGAAGTGCCATTGCCAAAGCTTGGGTGGTTGTCGGAGTAAGCTTGACGTCGGGACCGCCAATCGTTGTATTTGCCATCATCACGTAAGGCGCAAGCTGATTGCGAACTAGATCGGCAAGATCGACGCCGCTCCAGCGGCTTTGGCTGAGAAGCGAATGCGCATTAGCCATCGACTGAATGCGTTTGTCGAGGACTTCAACAAACTGATCGATCGAATTGCTGCCCTGGCGCGTGTACGTGCTGATTACAGCGACCCGTGCAAGCAAGTTCTTAACGCGGTGATCAAGCTCCGCAACCAGCATTTCCTGGCGCTCTTCTGATTGCTTGCGCTCCGTGATGTCGAGAGTCAACCCTTTCAGGCGCAAACACCGACCTGCCGAATCGAACTGCGCTCTTGAAGATTCTTCGAGCCAAATCTCCCGGCCATCCGGGCATCCGAAACGAAAAGTCATCCTGTATGCCGGCTTGTCGGGACGGACAGAATGAATAAGCGCTCTGAAATGCGCCCGGTCGTCGGGATGGACTCGTTCAAGGAATTCGGTCGCGGAAAAACCTTTCTTTGGATCGAAGCCAAGGATTTGCGCAGCGTTGTCGCTGCGTTGCGAGGAGTTAGTTTGGGCATTCCATTCGAAAGCCACTACCCCGCCCGCGGTCAACGCCTCCTGGAGTCGCGCCTGGCCCTCAAAGAGAGCGGCCTCGTGATGACGCCGCTCAGCGAAAAGCGAAGCAAGAACGAGCGCGCAGAGCGAGATGGCCAGGATGCTGGCTTGGGCGCCCATGATGCGTTGATCGATTGAGACACTAGAGTTGCCGAAATAACCGATGCCGAAAGTGGTCATCCAAACCAATGTAAACGCAATAATGAATGCAGCTGCTGAGGCAAAGATGGGCCGGCAACGGGCGGCAAGCCACAGCAATAGGGGGAAGAGGGCAGCAATGGGCACGACAATTCCCCAGTGGCCTTGTGGGAGAAGAATGACAAATCCGCTGAGCCAGGCCAGCGCTACGAGCGCTACGATACCTTCGACGAGCTCCCTCCGCGGCGGCGGCTCCCGCGTGGTTGAAGCAAGCTCGATAATCAGCGGCGCGACCGTGAGGATTCCGAGTCCATCGGACGCGAACCAGTGCTGCCAAGTAGCTAAAACTGGTGCGGTCGAGCTGTGGAAGTACAAAAACCCTGCCGTTCCACCAAGTCCCGAGATAGCCGTGGCGACGATCGCTGAACCCACAAATCCCAGCACGTGGCTCAATCTGTCGAGACTGAAACCCAAACCAAAGTAACGTTGGATCAGCCATCCGGCGAGCAGCGCTTCGCCCGCATTGCACAGGGCGAAGACAATAGCGCCCATCAATGTTCGGTCACCCATTAGATTGGCGACAATGGTTGCTACCGCCGCGCCGGCTGCCACCGGCAATCGCGCAGCCGGGCCAAGAGCAATCAGGGCGCCGGCGGAAACGCCGGCGGCCGGCCAGAACACGGCCACGCCATCAGGTTTTGTCAGCAGGAGGAGACTCAGCCGCGCCGCCAGGAAGTAAGCAACTGCAACCGAGACAAACAGACTAGTCGAGCGAGCCCACTGCTGCCCCGATCGACGAATGGGAGTCAGGTCGCTTTGAACCTGCGCAGGTAGGTAGTCCAACAAGTTGTCCTCTTTGTTGCGCCAAGTCATATAGCACGATTCATATGACCTGCGCGGGTATCAGCGTTCCTGAAGATTGGCGAAAGTTGGCGTAACAATCATCACGCTGATCTCCCTCCGCGCGACACGGCCACATGGGTGGAATTTGACCCGCCTGGCTTACTCTCACGAAGATCTGACAAAAACTAGAGGGAGCGATCTGGGCCAACCGCCGAAAACTCGGCAATCAGAGCGTCAGGGGGAGGCCTTTTCCAGGGCTGCTTTGACCGACTACGATGGCTTATTCGCGAACTTGGGGCTCATGCGATGCGCTATTTGCGAATTATTCTTCCTCTGAATCTTACTTGGATCAACCCGTGCATGAGCTCCTTCGTGAACTCGTCGAAAGCGCAGATTGTTCTTATTCCACATGGCGACTTCAATAACGACTTTGAAAAGCTTTTGGTCGTAGTAATCTCCTTGGTCCTTCTTTGTTTTGCGGCATGGCGTTTCTACCGAGGCGGCCGCTAGCGCGCGTCGCGTTAATTACGCGCCCCGAATACGACTGTCGACAGCACCCTTTCCAAAGCAACATACTGAAGCTTCAGCTGCGTGTTTCCTTCTTCTTCTAATTGCGAGATGTCGCTAGCCTCCATTTCGTTCCGCAACGGAGTCCCCCGGCAAAAGGCAATTGCTGGATCGAGGGCGGATGCAGCCTCGCTTTTGGCAGCGACGACGTCCACTGAGATATTCGTACCAGCGGTTAGTTCTGCTGCGAATTTGCTGTTCATCGCACCAGCTCGGCACTCCAATACCAACACGTGCAAGAAACAAATAAAAGCTGCTGTGTGAATTAGCTCACAACTCTTTTGTGCAAGGGAAGCAAATATCCGAATGCAGAAACTGTCCGCGTAGGTGAGATCATTGGATGAAGCGGGCAAACCTCATAGTTCTCGGAGCTGGGACCTGCACCATCGGGTTGATGCTAATTGCATCCCCCACTCAACCGGTGAATGCAGCGCAGCCCCCTTGGAATGGATGCGTCCCCGTTCTTAAGGAAGAATATAACAGCGCCAAAATGCAAAAGTTGCTGCAAACGCGGTTTAGCACGTATGTGAGAACAGGCCAGTTGGGACGGCGCTACTACTGGTACTGTCACGGATAGCGCTCGATCGGCACGCACGATCGTGAGAGCCCTGCCATGAATGACATCACCCTTGACCAGCATGAAGAAGACTTCTTGTTATACGAGATCCGCGATGACGCGCTGGAGGCGGCAGCGTGCCTTGGAAATGAAAAAGCAAATATCTTCACCCAATGGATGTGCACTGCTGTGTATTTCTGTCCTAGCCCATAGCGAGTACTTGGCTCGCAACCATATACGTGTCAGTAGAAGTTTAACCGCGCTCCGAACGGGAAGCGCGATTAAACTTTTTCTGTCAGATGATGTAGACTTGCCAGAACCACTTTGCGGCTTTTGTCCCGGCGTCGACTTTGCCGAAGGGCAAGTGATAATCGCCCGGCGTCGTTAACTCGTTCGAGTCCTGTGGGCGGCGATGTCCAGCGACACGTCCTGCGATAGCGACCCGGCTGGTCCAGTTCAGGAAGCTGTTCGACATAGGTGCCTCCTCCAATACTTGGGACCGTCAACCTGGGCAAACAGACAGTCCAGTACAGGCCGCGAGGGTATAGTGTCCTGCTAGTGCACTTCCTGCAGCCTCGATCGCCTCGTCAGAGACATCGTAGGTGAGATATTCCTCCTCTTGGTGCCCGATATTTGGGTCAGTCATGGCATTGCGCCTTTTGTTGTGGGTGTCTCCAATCCTCGAAGTGTCAGTTAATTAGGGTTGTGCTCGCATTCCGCCTGTGATGGCGGTCACAAGAATTGCGATTGGTATCACGCTATGGAATGCCAAACCGGCAGAGCTCGTCTGGTAAGATAGGATCCTCAAAAGGAACCAATCCGGCGGACTTGCCAATCGAGCGGCTGACCCGATCAATCACAAACCGCCTTTTGTGGGGAACGGTTTTTCATCGCAGGCGGGCGCCGGTGCGGTTCTGGCTATGGCGACGTCCAATCGCTGCCGCCTGGGACCAACATTGAGTCCGCATTGTCCGGCAATAATCCTTACAACTCCGCTTTATCGCGGTGTCCTAATGGATACTGACCGACGCCGCCGCGAAACGGCTGAGCCACCATCCGATCCAATCTCAGTTCGTGCATGTCCCGGAATTGTTCGATGCCGATGGTCATGGCTTCATGGCCGGCGGTTGGCTGCGGCCGATAAGTCCCAAATAGACGATCCCACCACGGCAAGTTAAATCCGAAATTACTGTTGGTTTCGGACACAATAATAGAGTGGTGGACGCGATGCATGTCCGGCGTCACAACGAGCCAGCGCAGTATGCGATCGATTGCCAATGGCATGCGGACATTGCCGTGGTTAAACATTGACGTGGCGTTGAGCAGAACTTCGAAGATCAGCACCGCTGACGCTGGAGCGCCGAGCGCGGCTACCACCGCGAACTTGATAAGCATCGACAGCAAGATTTCGATCGGGTGGAAGCGCAAGCCGGTACTCACGTCAAATTCAAGATCGGCATGGTGCATACGATGCAGCCGCCACAAAAGCGGGACGGCATGGAACAGAACATGCTGTAGATAGATTGCGAGATCGAGGATCACGACCGAGGCCGTTATGGCGATCCAGCCTGGGAGCGCGATGATGTTGAAGAGACCGAAGCCACGCGTCTCGTTCAGGATGGCCAGACCAACGGCGGTCGTGGGAAAAAGAATTCGGATCAGCGCCGTGTTTACAATTACGACACCAAGATTGTTGGGCCACCGCCACAAGCGTCCGATAGCCTGTTTTCGCCGCGGCACGATGAATTCCCATACCGCCATGATAATGAACACGCTGGCGAACCCGCCAAGGCGAATGAAGGGTTCATAAGTAAATAAAACATTACGCATGGCACGGGACTGAACTGCTTTGTAGCCTCCTCTTGGCGATTTTGCCATGATTCAGCCAAAGCTTTCGCAGTATTGTTTCATCTCCGTCAAGGGAAGGGGACTTAATTGTTTCGGGCACGCCATCTCGCTGTTGTGACAGCATCATTGCTGGTCGCAGGTGCATCTTTCGTCTTTGCTTTTCCGGTAGTGGACGCGCAGGCCAAAGGTCCATCCGGCGTCTGCGAAGACGCGGCCGAGCTCGCAGTCTTGCCCTCGCCGGTCGTGCCGTGGAAGGGCGCGCCTTTGCGTGTCGTCTTCGCCGTTGAGAATTCGCTCGAAGGGGAGCTTGCGCTGATCGCGCCCAACGGAAACGTCGCGGCCAGATCGCGCGCGCGGTTTGGCGGGCCGCCCTATTTCTGGTTCGCCGAGGTCGCCTCGCCGGCTGCGGGGACGTGGCACGCCAAGCTCGTACGTGATCGTGCGCCGTCCGAGTGCAGCACGATCACGCGGGAAATTGCCGTGCGCGACGACGAGCCGCCGCGACCACGCGCGACGCCTGAGAGCGTCTGGCCCTTACGCAATACATGGAACCGCGCGACAGAAAACCTGTTTTCCGCATGGGTCGAGAAGCTCTTCGACGCGCCTCTCGACGCGGCGCCCTCGTGGCCGGCGCTGCATGAAGTGCTGCGCGATCGATCGCGCAATTTCCTGTTCAATCATTTGGGCCTCGGCGAAGACGAGATGGGCATCGTCCTTCGTCCCGACTGCGCCGACCTTCCGTATTTTTTGCGCGCATATTTTGCGTTCAAGATGGGGCTGCCGTTTGGCTACTCGAACTGCTCGCGCGGCGCCGGCGGCAAGCCGCCGAAATGCTTCGGGTGGTCAAGCAACCAGAATGCCGAGGCGACGAAGCGGCCGGGGCTCGCGGCGTCTTTCGGCGATTATTTGCGGACTGTCGCCGACGGCGTTCATTCCGGAACCGGGCGAACGCTGGCGAACGACGACAATACCGATTATTATCCTGTGCCGCTGACCCAGCAGACGCTGCGCCCGGGGACCGTATACGCCGATCCGTACGGGCACATATTGATGCTTGTGCGACGCGTGTCACAGTCGGACGGCGCGGCGGGCGTCTTCCTGGCCGTCGACGGGCAGCCGGACGGGACGGTCGCGCGAAAACGCTTCTGGCGCGGCAATTTCCTATTCGCGCAGGATCCCGCGCTCGGGGGCCCTGGGTTCAAGCGCTTCCGGCCGATCGTGCGCGACACGAACGGCGGTTTGCGACGGCTGACCAACGCGGAAATCGCGAAAAATCCGCAGTACGGCGATTATTCGCTCGATCAAGCGCGGCTCGGGGTCGAAGACTTTTACGATCGAATGGATGACGTGATGTCACCGACGCCGCTCGATCCTTTGCGCGCGATGAAAGAGGCGATCACATCGCTCGAAGAACAAGTGAAGACGCGCGTGACCTCGGTCGAAAACGGTCGAAAGTTTCAGAACAGCGGGCGCGGCGACGCGCAGATGCCAGACGGCGCGTCGATCTTCGAGACGACCGGAGCCTGGGAAGATTTCTCGACGCCGGCGCGCGATTTGCGTTTGTTGATTGCGGTCGATGTGGTGCGCGGGTTTCCAGATCACGTCGCGCGGCGGCCCGAGCGCTACGCGATGCCCACCGGGCGGAGCGTCGCGGACGTGAAGGCCGAATTGCAGGGAGTGCTCGCGTCGGAACTTTCGAAACGCAAGTTTTCGTACACGCGCAGCGACGGCTCCGCGTGGACGCTCGCGCTCAAGGACGTGGCCGACCGCGCTTCTGCTCTCGAGATGGCGTACAACCCGAACGACTGCGTCGAGCTGCGGTGGGGAGCGCCGGACAAGAGCGACGAGGCGTCGGCATGTAAGCGGCATGCGTCGTCGGCGCAGCGCGCGAAGATGACGCAGTACCGCGCGTGGTTCCACGAGCGGCGCCGGCCGCCGCGCGCTTAGCGGTTAGTGCATGCCACGGGAGGTAGCGTTCCCGCGCAAAACGATGCTCTGTCACAGACGTTTGCCTCCAAATAGCTTATTATGTATCGCCCCTTGTCGTCAGAGAGAGGCCGCTTCGCTAAAGGGCGTCCAACAGCGCGCCAAACAGCGCCGAACGCTCAGTTCGTTAGCTCCCGGTGCGCGTCGACGCCGCAATCCTGCTAAATGGAATGTATATGGGGTAGGGCTATTCTTGGCGCGGTGATCGCCGTGCTGGTCGCTACTTGGCTGGCAGCTATCTGGCTTTCGTTCGCGGACCCACAATGGTTATTGCAAAAATGGCGATGAACGTCTCATCGACGAAAAAACCTGGCCGACGAAAAGGCTGATAGCTTGTTTCTTCTTCAAGTTTGAGGTGGAAGATGAAATTCAAGTTTGAAGCGGGGATGAGGGACCTCGAATTTGCCTATGAATTTGCAATCGAAAATACTGCTGTTTCCGTTTTCCCTGCGTCACAATGCCAACGGCCTTTGACCCGAAACGGCAGGCTAGCCTCTGCTAGGATCGACCGGAGGCTAGATCTCCCATGGATAGTTGGTGGTTGTTTTTCGCCGTCGGGTTCCTGGCGCAGCTGGTCGACGGCACCCTTGGGATGGCCTATGGCGTGCTGTCCAACACCGCACTGATGGCGATAGGCCTTCCGCCGGCGCCCGCTAGCGCGCTAGTTCATACTGCTGAAGTCTTCACCACCAGCGCATCGGCAG
>DATFXJ010000208.1:0-10776 GCA_035315965.1 Pseudolabrys sp. | reverse complement strand
ACTTCCGCGATCACGTCACAAATGACGTCAGGACAGCCACGTAGTGACACTGCGCGGCGGCGAGCACGAAGCCGTGCCAGATTGCGTTCTGAAAACGTAGGCTGCTCCACGCGTGAAATACGACGCCGACCGAATAGAGTATACCTCCAGCGCCGATGAGCCAGAACGTGACGGGCGCGAGCGCGGCCGCGACCGGCCTGACAGCGAAAAGGCAGCTCCAACCCATTACGAGATAGATGGCAACCGATGTGCGGTCGAAACGGCCGGGCCACAGGATTTTGATAGCTATGCCTGCGAGCGCGGTGATCCAAATGATTGCAAGCAGAACGGCTGGGACGATGCCACGCATCGGCAGCATGAATGCGGTGTAGGTCGCAGCTATTAGCAGATAGATCGCCGAATGATCCAACCGGCGCAGCCACCATTTTAACGGCGACACCGGCCATAAATTATAGGCCGCGGAAAACCCGAACATCGCCAGAAATCCGGTCAGATAGATCGCCACCGCAGTTAACTCGGTGATATCGCCCTCATGCGCAGCGACGACGGCAAGTACCGCAGCGCCACCGGTCGCCATGGCGAGCCCGAGGATATGGACAACTGCGTCGGCGACAGTCTCGCCGCGGTCATAGTTCCAGGTAAATTGCGCGGTCACACCGCTCGCATAGTTGTGCATTGCGGCAGGGAGAGGGCTGAGCAAAAATTGGCTAAACGGCCCATGCTGTGTCCGGAACGAACCTACTGGAACTGGGGTTATCCGAAGCACTAGGATGGAAAAGCCATGAAGCTTCGGCCATTCATGCGCATGGTGGCGACTTCGGCGCTCCTCTGCGCGGGTGCTTTTTTTTACTTAGAGATTGCAAGCGCTCAGGTCTTTGATTTCGGTCAGATCAACGCGTTTGAATCAATGGGCACAGGGACCCAACGTGGTGGATCACCACCCAAGACGATTGTCGATGATAGTGACCGGCACACGGTGCTTTTCACGATCGTGGAATCGAATACCGAAGCCAAGATTTACTGGAGGTCGATGGATGGCGATCAAACAACGATCATACATGGATCGAGTGTGAAGGCCTTCCAGACCGCTGGAACGTTCAAGATTGAAGCACTCGGTGACGAAAGTCGCAGCTTCAAGTATGGGTACGTGCTGCTTCGTCTGAAAAATAACAAAGGTACATAAGGTACATGAAGTGAGACAAATGACCGGCCGGAACGCAAGAGTGGGCGGTCTCAAAAGCATGTCGCACTAAATTACAAATAGCTGACATTTAATCGATATTGCACTCGACAGTTGAGAGATCGTACATCAGAGTTGAATTTTCCTGCTGGGGCCCATGGGGAAAAAGAATTGTCCTTCTCTCTGACGGCACAGGCAATTCCGCTGCAAAGATTTGGCGCACGAATTTGTGGCGCGTCTTTGAATCACTCGACCTTTCAGGATCCGAACAGGTTGCATTCTACGACGATGGCGTGGTGACATCGGCCTTTAAGCCGCTTGCTATTATCGGCGGTGCGTTTGGATATGGCCTGAAGCGCAACGTCCTCGATATCTATAAATTTTTGTGTCGAAACTATAAATCGCGGGCTGACTATGCGCGCGAGCCGCGGCGCTTTCACGATCAGAGTAGTGACTGGTCTGGTGTAGGGTTTGGTTAAATATTCCTCTGAAGCAGAATTGGAACGTTAGATTCGGGCATCTTATCGCGCCTATCGAAGCCGGCATTTCAAAACACGAATCAAGCTATCCCTTCGAGTCTGAAAGATCGGCCGTGAGCGTCATCGATTGAGGCCGTATCGTCGCCCTGCTGCTCCTGCGCCATCCGCTAGTGGCCCGTCGCGCAGTCATTGCTCGACGCGCCTGCTATGCATCCCCGCCAGCAAGATGGCGGGATGGTCATCAGCGTGACTGAGCGCATTGAATGCACCACCACATTTTGAGTCCCCGCATTACTCGCTTAGCCGAAGTCAGGCGGCATAATATGGCGACCGTCTAAGTGAGTCGCCCGCATGAATCGATGGGTGATATCGCTCGGATCACGGCATGGCTAGGCTTGACACTGACTCGATAGCGCTGAAACGACACGGCGCGGGACGGCCGCTCGTCTTGCTGCATTGCCTCGGCGTCGACCACCACTTCTGGGATTTCGCTGATGGGCTCGCTAAAGACTTCACGCTGGTATCTTATGATCTGCCGGGTCACGGGCGCTCGTCCGTTCCGGGCGGCGCCTACACGATCGAAGACCTGTCGGACCAGCTCGCCAAATTGCTCGTCCGGCACAATATCGCGCGTGCGCATGTCGCCGGGATTTCGCTCGGCGGCCTTATCGCGCAACATTTCGCAGCCAGCAGGCCAGAGATGGTCGACCGTCTTATCCTCATCGACACCACACCACGCTACACGGATGAGCTGCGTGCAATGTGGGCGCAGCGCGCCACAACAGCCCGGAACGCGGGCGTCAAAGCGCTGGTAGACGGCCTTTTGAAAATCTGGTTCACGCCACAATCAGTTGCTGCCGACACGGAGGGAGTTCGTTATGTGCGCAAAACGCTTGGGCGATCGCCGGGGGAGGGATACGCGCGGGCCTGCGAGGCGCTGGCGGCGGCTGACCTTCGTTCAGATGCGGTCAAGATCATCGCGCCCACTTTGGTAATATGTGGTGACGATGACATTCCGAGCTTTCTTGATGCCGCGCGCTGGCTCTCAAGCAACATCAGAAACGCGCGGCTCGAATGGATCAGCAACGCCAAGCACGCGTCCGTCATCGAGCGTCCTTCCGAGGCGCTCGCGATCATGCGCAGGTTTCTGCTGAGCTAAGGTCAGCCGCCAGGTGCCGATCGAAAAGTTCTAACGTCAGCTTCAACGCGCGATCCGCCCTCCGGCTTGCTGTGGGTTGGGCGAAGGCATCGGCGCGCGGATATTTGTGAATAGTCCCGAGCGGATTGGGTGACAAACGCCGCTCAAGCAGGTGATTGACCTCCGCCTGCGCCCAGCGGTCCTTCATCGAAAAATCTCCATGATCGCGACAATCGAACCGGCCGGCGTTTTGTCGGGAACGGCGATAGGCGCCCATTTCGCCATCACCTAGTCGCACCTTCACGTTTTGCGTTCGCATCTTAAACCTTTACTGGAGCTTGAGGATGGCGCGGCGTTGCCACTGAAAATACTGGTCTTTTCGTCGGCGCCGATATCGAGCGCCTCGACCGCGGCGATCGTCTTGGCGATCAGCCCGCGGCCTTGTTCCGCATCGAAGGGCGCGTCCGTCGCAAAGAGACAGCGCGATGTACTGAAGTAGGCGTGCCCGCATGCCGTCGCGGCGGCGTCTCCGTTCAAGGCGGTGTCGGCATAAAGCATCTTGAAATAGTCGGCGGGCAGCTTTTTCAGGGTTTCGGCAGCCGGATTGCGGTCCGGCGCGCCAAAAAAGATCTGCCGGAAGCCGAGCGCGATCCGTCCGGCAAAATAAGGGATCATTCCGCCCATGTGGTGGGTGATGATTTTCAGTTTCGGAAACATATCGAAAAGACCCGAATAGATTAGCCGCGTCATGCACGCTGTCGTTTCATAGGGCCATCCGAAGGTGAACCAGATTTCATTTTCCGATGTTTTTTCGCTTGCATAATCCGAAAATTGCGGTCCGCGCATTGGATGCACCCAAACCGGCAGGTCGAGCTCAACCATGCGGGCGAAGACCGGACGGAATTCCGGCGCGCTCAGCGGTTTGCCCGCGATGTTGGTGAACACCTGAATGCCTTTTGCGCCGAGATCGTTCACCGCACGGTCGATCTCCTTGAGCGTTGCGTCGATATTGTTCATCGGCAGTGAGGCGATGAAGGTCGGGAAACGTTGCGGATGGCAGTGGCACAGGTCAGCCAATCCATCATTGGCCATACGCGCATAGTTTGGCGTTTGCTCGGACGAGGGGAGCAATTCGAGTGGAGGATTGGCGAGAGACGGCACCTGCTGATAGTCGCCGAACTGATCCAGCAGGCGCAGCCGCGCGTCGAGATCCCACAGCGTGCGCAGACGCGGGAACGCCGTCGCAGCAGGCAGTTCAGGCGCAATTTTTTTTAGCCGGTCAAAGTAAGTCGCCGGCATGAAATGATTGAATATGTCGATGATCACGGTCGCGCCCTGGAAGGAGGAGAAACTTACGCGCCATCGCGAACGTCGTTTCAAGCTGTCTTCATGCTTTGCGAGCTCAGCAGCTTGTCAGCCATTTCTTTTCGCTATTAACTCCTTATCGCGGCGCGGCCTCTGACTTCGCATAATGCTGCTGTGGTGCGAGAAAAAAACGAGGCGCGCCGAGGGGACCTTTCATGCAAACCAAAGACAGCAAATCGGCCGAGCTGGTGGGCCGTCTTGAGCGCCTGCCGTTTTCCCGCTGGCATCGCAACCTGTTTACGCTCTGCTTCCTTGGCGTGATGTTCGACGCTTGCGATTTTGCGCTGTTCGGCATGGCGTTGCCGCCGGTTGCGCGCGAGTTCGGCTTGAATCAGGCGGAGGCGGGCTTGCTTGCGACCGTCGGTCTGGTCGGCGCGTTCCTTGGTGCGCTGTTCTGGGGCACGATCTCGGACTATATCGGCCGCCGCACGTCTTTCGCCACAACAATCGGAATCTTCTCGCTCTTCACCGGATTGGTAGCCGCTTCGTGGAACGTGCTTTCCCTTTCGATCTTCCGCTTCATCTCGAACTTCGGGCTCGGCGGGGAAGTGCCAGTCGCGCTGACCCTGACTTCGGAATATAGCCCGAGCAAAATCCGCGGACGCATGACGGGGTCGATGCTGGCAGCATTTCCGATGGGCCTCGCGCTCGCAGCCGCGCTCGCTTACTTCATCATTCCGACCTACGGCTGGCGGACAGTTTTTGTCATCGGCGTCATTCCGGCCGTCCTGCTTTTCGTCGTGCGGCTCGTGATGCCGGAGTCGGTGCGCTACCTCGTCAGCCGCGGCCGCGTGGCCGAAGCCGAGCGCACGGTGGCCGATATCGAGATTAAAGCGTCAGAAGGAAAACCGTTACCGCCCCTTGCGGCCGTTCCGGCTGGCGTCGAAGAGCGCGGTGTGACCGTCCTGGAGCTTCTCATACCCGAGCGACGCAAACGGACGATCCTGCTGTGGATCGTTTCGTTCTGTTTCCTGTGGTCGTCGAATGGCATCATCTTCATGCTGCCGCAGATCCTCGTGCAGCGCGGTTTCGAACTCCGGCAAATTTTCGGTTTTCTGTTCGTGCAGGCGGTCGCGGCCTTCGTCGGCTATACTGCATGCGCATTCCTCATCGACCGCTATGGCCGCCGGCCGGTCCTGTTCCTGTATTATTTCGTCGGCGCGTTTTTCCATCTCTGGTTCGCGCACGCAACCGGCCTGTGGATCTACGTCGCTATTGCGGCGGTCGGCTGGGTCAATCCGGGCGTGTACGGCTCGAACGGGGTTTACGTCAGCGAGCTTTATCCGACCCACCTGCGCGCGACGGCCGTCGGATGGTTCTTCGGCATTGGCCGCGTGGGTTCGTTCCTAGCGCCGGCTGTGGTTGGCTTCATGCTTCAGTATGGCCTCGGTGCTTACGTGCTAGACACGTTTGCGCTGACGTTCCTTATCGCCTCCATCGCCTTATGGATGGTGGGAGTAGAAACCAAGGGGAGGGTGCTGGAACAGATCAACGCAGAAACAGCGCTGGCTTGAACAGCCACCCTTGGAACTTAATGTCCATCAGGCGCGATTCCAAAGGCAATCTGCTCGGGGTTGATTCGTTCAAATGGCGCGCTGGTTGGAAGCTGAACAATCCCTCATGCAGTTAGCCGGTGCCGTTTGCCTTCGTTGGTTAGTGGACCAAAGTGAGCCCTGCGGCAATTTTTGTCCTTGCTATGAGTTTTCTAGCTTCGCTCGCCGCAGCTCTCGTCACCAAATGCGTCAAACATATGCGTAACAACAAGTCGCTACATCGGCACCTGCAATTTTACCTCATGAACACCCCGTGGTGCTCCCGCACGTGTCGCACTTGAGGCAGGTGCCGTTGCGCACCAGTGTGAAGTTGCCACACTCGTCGCAGGCTTCGCCTTCGTAGCCCTTTGCGCGGGCCTCAGCGCGCTTCTGGAAAGCAACGGCCTTCGCATGGGCGCGCGAGTCCTGCGTGTCGATGCGATGCTCGAGCTGCTCGGCGGGCGAGAGCTTGGCGTCCGGTTCGCTCTTTAGCGCGGTGGTGCCGGCAACCTCTGCGCGCGCGCCACCGACTGAGGCAAGGGCGGTGACATTGCCGCCAGACGCGGGCGTCGTGCCGCGCACCACGGACAGACGATCCGTGCGCGAGCGTGTCAGGCCCTTCGACACGTAATTGGTCGCAGGCGCCGGCTTGCCTTCCGCCACGCCCTTGCCCAGCGCGTCGAAGCCGCCGGCCTCGCTCGGATCCACGTGGGCGAGATCGAAACGCTCTAGGTAGGAGACGGCAAGCTCGCGGAACACGTAATCGAGAATCGAGGTCGCGTATTTGATTGAGTCGTTGCCCTGCACCGGGCCCTGCGGCTCGAAGCGGGTGAAGGTGAAGGCGTCGACATATTCTTCCAGCGGCACGCCGTATTGCAGGCCGAGCGATACTGCGATGGCGAAATTGTTGATGATGGAGCGCAGCGCAGCGCCTTCCTTGTGCATGTCGATGAAGATCTCGCCCAGCCGGCCGTCGTCATATTCGCCGGTGCGGAGATAGACCTTGTGGCCACCGACCACCGCCTTCTGGGTGTAACCTTTGCGTCTGTCGGGCATGCGCTCGCGCTCGCGCAGCACGGTGACCCGCTCGACGATCTTCTCGACCACTTTCTCAGCAAGGCCAGTTGCGCGTGCGGCGGCCGGTTTCTCGAGGAAGGCCTCGATCGTGTCGTCATCGTCCTCTTCGTCGGCAATGAGCTGCGCGTTGAGCGGCTGGCTGAGCTTGGAGCCGTCGCGGTAAAGTGCGTTGGCTTTCAATGCCAGCTTCCAGGACAGCAGATAGGCTTCCTTGCAATCCTCGACCGTTGCGTCGTTCGGCATGTTGATGGTCTTGGAGATCGCGCCGGAAATAAAGGGCTGCGCTGCCGCCATCATGCGGATGTGACTTTCGACCGAGAGAAAGCGCTTGCCAGTGCGACCGCAGGGGTTGGCGCAATCGAAGACCGGATAGTGCTCCGCGTTCAGATGTGGCGCCCCTTCCACCGTCATGGCGCCGCAAACATGGATATTCGCGGCCTCGATCTCGCGCTTGCCGAAGCCGAGGGCGGCGAGCAGATCGAATGTCGGGGAGGCGAGGTCGTCGGCGGAAATGCCGAGCTTGTCGCGGCAAAAGTCCTCGCCGAGCGTCCACTTGTTGAAGACGAACTTGATGTCGAAGGCCGTCGGCAGCGCCTTCTCGACGTTGGCGATGGCTTCCTCGGTGAAGCCCTTGGCTATCAGGGTGGTGTGATTGATGCCAGGCGCCTGCGCCAGCGTGCCGTGGCCGACGGCGTAAGCCTCGATCTCGGCGATGTGAGCTTCGCTATAGCCGAGCGTACGCAGTGCTTCCGGAACCGCGCGGTTGATAATCTTGAAGTAACCGCCGCCTGCGAGCTTCTTGAACTTCACCAGCGCGAAGTCGGGCTCGATGCCGGTGGTGTCGCAATCCATCACAAGGCCGATGGTGCCCGTAGGTGCGATCACGGTGGCCTGCGCATTGCGGTAGCCGTGTTTCTCGCCGAGCGCGAGCGCGCGGTCCCAGACAGCCTTGGCATGCGTTATCAGCGCCTGATTGGGGCAGACGGCATGGTCGAGCGGCACCGGCGGCGTCGCGACTTTCTCGTAGCCGGTGCGTTCGTTGTAGACGGCGCGGCGGTGGTTGCGCATCACGCGCAGCATGTGCTCCCGGTTTTTCCTGTAGCCAGGGAAGGCGCCGAGCTTCTCGGCCATTTCGGCCGAGGTCGCATAGGATACACCGGTCATGATGGCGGTCAGCGCGCCGCAGATGGAGCGGCCTGCATCGGAATCATACGGGATGCCGGAAGTCATCAGCAGGCCGCCAATGTTGGCATAGCCTAGCCCAAGCGTGCGGAATTCGTAAGAAAGTTCGGCGATCTGGCGCGATGGGAACTGCGCCATCATTACCGAGATTTCGAGAACGACAGTCCACAGGCGCACCGCGTGCTCGTAACTCTCGATCTGGAATTGGCCGGTCTTCTCGTCCCGGAAGGTGAGCAGGTTCAGCGACGCCAGATTGCAGGCGGTGTCGTCAAGGAACATGTATTCCGAGCACGGATTGCTGGCGCGGATTTCGCCCGAGGCAGGGCAGGTGTGCCAGTCATTGACCGTGGTGTGATATTGCAGGCCAGGGTCGGCAGAGGCCCACGCGGCGTAGCCGATCTTCTCCCAAAGAGCGCGGGCATCGAGCGTTTTCGCGAGCTTGCCGTTCTTGCGATAGGTGAGATCCCATTTTCCGTCGGCCTCGACCGCCTTGAGGAAGCCGTCGGTGACGCGCACCGAGTTGTTCGAATTCTGGCCGGCAACAGTGAGATAGGCTTCCGAATCCCAATCGGTGTCGTAGATCGGGAAATTGATGTCCTTGTAGCCCTGCTTGGCGAACTGGATCACGCGCTTGATGTAATTGTCCGGCACCATCGCGCTGCGCGCGAGCTTGATCTCGCGCCTGAGCGCGGGGTTCTTATCCGGCGAGAAGCAATCGTCGCCCGAGCCTTCGCAGTTCACGCAAGCCTTGAGAACGGCCTTGAGGTGCTTGTGGTTGATCTTGGAGCCGGTGACGAGCGCCGCCACTTTCTGCTCTTCCATTACCTTCCAGTCGATGTAGGTCTCGATATCAGGATGGTCGATGTCGACGATCACCATCTTGGCGGCGCGGCGCGTGGTGCCGCCTGACTTGATAGCGCCCGCTGCGCGGTCACCGATCTTCAGGAATGACATCAAACCTGACGAGCGACCGCCGCCCGAGAGCTTCTCGCCTTCGCCGCGCAGCGCAGAGAAATTGGTGCCTGTGCCGGAGCCGTACTTGAATAGCCGCGCTTCGCGAACCCACAGGTCCATGATCCCGCCTTCATTGACGAGATCGTCTCTGATTGACTGGATGAAGCAGGCGTGTGGCTGCGGGTGTTCGTAGGCCGATTTGGATTTTGTCAGCTTGCCGGTGAAAGGATCGATGTAATAGTGGCCTTGGCCGGGGCCATCGATACCGTAGGCCCAGTGTAGGCCGGTGTTGAACCATTGCGGCGAATTTGGCGCACACATCTGCATCGCCAGCATGTAGCGCAGCTCGTCGAAGAAGGCCCGCGCATCTTCCTCAGAATCGAAGTAGCCGCCCTTCCAGCCCCAATAGGTCCAGGTGCCGGCAAGACGGTCGAACACCTGCTTGGAACTCTGCTCGCCGATCATGCGCTCCTTCTCGGGCAGAGCGGCGAGGGCGTCCTCGTCAGCGACCGAACGCCACAGGAAGGAGGGCACGGAATTCTCTTCGACCTTCTTCAGGCGCGCGGGGACACCGGCTTTGCGGAAATATTTCTGCGCCAAAACGTCGGAGGCGACTTGCGACCAGAATTCCGGCACTTCGACATTGTCGAGCTTGAAAACTACCGAGCCGTCAGGGTTGCGGATCTCGCTGGTGGTGAGCCGAAACTCGATACCTGCGTAGGCCGATTGCCCATCTTTGGTGTAGCGACGCTCAATGCGCATATGTCTCTAGCCCCAAAATGCAGGACGATTGAAAACCGCCCTTTTGTTTCTGACGGACCTGTCCCGATCCGCCGTTGTCGCTCGTACTCGTTCGACCCATCCACCTTATGTAACCCCCGGTGCTCTGATCCGGCACCGGTTCGGTCCGGGGCTTTTTGATCCCGGGCACAGAAAATTCCTTTCCCAAACGCCAATGGTTCTGGCGTGGGTTGAGCTCATCGACTGAAAAGCCGTTCTGAGGGTTCGGAGGGAACCTGATACTCAACGCCACCGAACACACCAAAGCTAGGTGGACTCACTGTACGCGTCAACAAGAGATAGTCATCAAATCTGAATCAAACACTAAATCTTGTGTCCATCGGTTAACTTTGGGGACAACGGACCGCAAGAAACCCGGCCAGTATTGGCCCATGCCGGACTGGCGAAAAGTATTTTTCTCAGGCCGACGGCGTAGGTTTTTATGCCTTTGTCCATGACGGAAAAATGACGCAAAAATGGGACTTCCGTGCGGACGGCCGACAAAACCCTGCGCGGATATAAACGGGGACAGAGCGGGGAAAAATTGTTCAATTGCTCGACCGGAGTCGCTGATTCTCGAAAACATCTCAGGGTGTTATGGCCTAGACACTGTCCACGCCGGCGGCCGTCGCGGTAACGCACTCCTGTGAATTCAATTCGAAGGCCTAATCGGTGTAGCGGGCCGATATCCCGGTAAGTCATAAAAAAAGCGGACCCATAGGGAGTCCGCCTTTTAGCCCGGCACTGTCATTCGAAGTCTCAGCCTGGACGAGCCAAATCTTGAGCGACTCGGATCCAGCGCTGATGAATTTCCGGGCAGGATAGCCGCGACGCTGTCGCAAACGCAACCGTACTTGGGGGCAGGGCTTCAGGCAGGCCTGACCCGCTTGCGGGTCGTTTCTTCAGGTGCGGCAGCTGCTTCGGAATCGACGTTTCCCCTGAAACTCATCTGGCGCGAGCGCGGCAGCGCCTCGGGGTGCTCCCACTGCAGGAAATCGATGAGTTTCTCCCGGACCTCACAGCGTAGATCGAAAGTCTGACCCGGCGAACGCGCGCTCATCAGGCAGCGCAGTTCCATGCTGCCATCCT
>DATFXJ010000207.1:0-10019 GCA_035315965.1 Pseudolabrys sp. | reverse complement strand
GCGGCCAGCGAAAAGCGCGGCCCGGTGCCGTAAGGAGAACGCCGTGATGGCGCGCCGGGAGGCGCCCGTGCTCTCGAGAGAGAGTGCGGCAACAACGAACAATGGTTGCGCCACCTGGCGCGCCATCCCCCTCGTATGTCGAGGGGTGAGAGAGACGAGAAGGAGACGGGCCTACCCGGGGCCTCGACAAAGAATACGGGTGATGACGCTTGGACTGATGACGGGCTGTTTGAAAAGTGAATCAGGAAACTGGGGAATGGGCCGGCGTGCAACGCACCCGACGTCATGGCCGGATTGACGCGAAGCGTCATGGACGGATTTATTCCGGCCATCCACGTCCTACCTTCATCACAAATAGAAAGACGTGGATGCCCGGGCCAAGCCCGGGCATGACGGATGAGAGGCCGGGCCCAGACACGCAACGTCATGGCCGGATTGACGCGCAACGTCATGGCCGGATTGACGCGCAGCGTCATGGCCGGATTGACGCGCAGCGTCATGGCCGGATTTATTCCGGCCATCCACGTCTTGCCTGCTGCGATGTCGTGAAGACGTGGATGCCACCGGAAGTCGGGCGTGCCCGACTTCCGCATAATAACGCGCTGCAAGTCGGGTAAACCCGACTTGCAGGCACGAGGCCGGGCATGACGGGTGAGAGGCCGGGCCCAGACACGCAGCGTCATGGCCGGATTTATTCCGGCCATCCACGTCTTGCCTGCTGCGATGCCGTGAAGACGTGGATGGCTTCGGAAGTCGGGCGTGCCCGACTTCCTCATAATAACGAGCTGCAAGTCGGGTAAACCCGACTTGCAGGCACGAGCCCGGCCATGACGGATGAGCATGCGACGGACGCGCAGGCTGCCGAGAAGGGACGGCTAACCGTTTGTCCCGCCTTGCATTCCGGAAATCGTCCCTATATAAGCCCGGCATCACTCACGCGGACGCATGGCTTTAGGCCCCGACAATGGGTCACAAAGGCCGTCCGGTGGCCCGAATGGGCTCACAATCGTCCGCGGCGGATCAACCGGAGAAGATTATGGCGCTTCCTGAATTTTCTATGCGTCAGCTATTGGAAGCTGGCGTGCACTTCGGCCATCAGGCCCATCGTTGGAACCCGAAGATGGCCTTGTACATCTTCGGCACCCGCAACAACATCCATATCGTCGACCTAGCCCAGACCGTGCCGATGCTGCATCGTGCGCTACAGGCGGTTAGCGACACTGTGTCCAAAGGTGGCCGCATCCTGTTCGTTGGCACCAAGCGGCAGGCACAGGACTCAATCGCCGACGCCGCCAAGCGCAGCGCGCAGTACTACGTAAATTCGCGTTGGCTTGGCGGCACGCTGACCAACTGGAAAACAATCTCGGCGTCGATCGCGCGACTGCGCAAGCTTGACGAGATGCTTAATTCCGGTGAAGCCGCGGGCTACACCAAGAAAGAGCGCCTCACCATGCAACGCGAGCGAGACAAGCTTGATCGCTCGCTCGGCGGGATCAAGGACATGGGCGGCGTGCCGGACCTGTTGTTCGTAATCGACACCAACAAGGAAGACATCGCGATCAAGGAGGCGCAGCGCCTCAACATTCCGGTTGCTGCGGTTGTCGACACCAATTGCGATCCGGCCGGCATTACTTACGTCGTGCCGGGCAACGACGACGCGAGCCGCGCTGTCTCGCTCTATTGCGATCTCGTCGCCAAGGCAGCGATCGACGGAATTTCCCGTGCGCAGGGCGAAATGGGCGTTGATCTCGGCGCCGCCGAAAAGCCGATCGTTGCAGAGCAGGTGCCGACAGCTGCGGCTGCCGGCGATCTCGGCTTCGAACAACTGCCGGGTCCGCGTGGGGTTGCCGACGACCTCAAAAAGCTGCCGGGCATTTCGCCGGCGATCGAAAAGCAGCTCAACGATCTCGGCATCTTCCATTATTCGCAGATCGCCGAGCTTAATGCGAAGGCCGCGCACAATGTTGGCGAAGAGGTCGGCTTGCCTGGCCGCGTCGACAGCTGGATCGCCAAGGCCAAGGAATTGACGGCGGAGTAAGGCCGTCGTTTCCGTCGAACGTCGGCGGTCGCGACACGCGCTGCCGGAACGGATAAAGGATGAAGTTCAATGGCAAAAATCAGCGCCCAGATGGTCAAGGAGCTGCGGGAATCAACTGGCGCCGGCATGATGGACTGCAAGGCCGCCCTCACCGAGACCAAGGGCGACATCACCGCGGCCCAGGATTGGCTGCGCAAGAAGGGCCTTTCCAAAGCCGCCAAGAAAGCAAGCCGCGTCACAACTGAAGGTCTTATCGGCGTGCAGGTGAAGGGCACAAAAGGTGTGGTCGTTGAAGTCAACTCGGAGACCGATTTCGTTGCGCGGAATGATCTCTTCCAGGGCCTGGTGAAAATGATCGCAGATGTTGCACTGTCGGTCGGAATCGATGTCGAAAAGATCAAGGCGGCGAAAGCCGGCAGCATCACGGTTTCAGAGTCTATCTCCGACACCATCGCCAAGATCGGCGAGAACATGACGCTTCGCCGAGCGGCCACGCTTTCTGTGGCAAAGGGAGCGATCGGGTCGTATGTGCACAATGCGGTCGCCGACGGTCTCGGAAGGATCGGCGTGATTGTCGCTCTCGAATCGACTAGCAAAGCCGATGAGTTGGCGGCGATCGGCCGCCAGCTGGCTATGCACGTGGCGTCGGCCAATCCGCTGGCACTCGACGCTAGCGCACTAGATCCGGTGGTTGTGGAGCGCGAAAGGAACGTTCTCGCCGACAAGTTCAACCAACAGGGTAAACCGGCTAACGTGATCGACAAGATCGTCGAGTCGGGACTAAAGACCTTTTACAAGGAAATTTGCTTGTTGGAGCAGCCGTTCATCTTCGATGACAAGAAAAGCGTCGCACAGGCGCTGAAAGAAGCCGAGGGCAAAGCGGGTGGGCTGATCAAGATTACCGGCTTCGTCCGCTATGCACTCGGTGAGGGTATCGAGAAGCAGGAAACTGATTTCGTAGCCGAGGTGGCGACCGCCGCCGGTCAGACTTGATCGAACTTTGGTCGTCTTCAGTGTCGGGCATCTATCCGCAATTTCGGATAGCATCATGGGCATTGTAGATTATACGGATCGCAAGCATGAGTGGCTCGGTCTACCGTCGTGTCATCGTCAAATTGTCTGGCGAAGCGCTATCGGCCGCGAATGGCTTCGGTATCGACCAGGCGATGGTCCAGCGCCTCGCCAACGATCTTGCTGCGAGCGCTAAGCTCGGAGTTGAGCTCGGCGTCGTGGTCGGCGGCGGCAACATCTTTCGCGGCGTCGGAGTATCCGAACGTGGCGTTCCACGGCCTATCGGAGATACGATTGGTATGCTCGCAACCGTGATGAATTGTCTGGTGCTCGAAGCTGCAATTGAGCGAGCCGGGTGCGAGGCGCGCACGCTGTCTGCTCTTGCGATGACGGTGGTGTGCGAAACCTATAACCGCAAGCGTGCAATGAAGAACCTCGGTAAAGGGCGCGTCGTGCTGCTCGCGGCCGGCACCGGAAATCCGTTTTTTACGACAGACACCACTGCAGTTCTGCGGGCGGCAGAGCTCGAAGCCGAGGCCGTGCTCAAGGCGACCAATGTCGACGGTGTCTATACCGCTGACCCCAAGAAAGATCCTAAGGCAAAAAGGTACGACAAGCTCAGCCACCAGGAAGCGATTGAAAAGGACTTGCGGGTCATGGATGGAGCAGCCTTCGCGCTTGCCCGAGAAAACCGAATGCCTATCATCGTCTTTTCTATCGCTGAAAGGGGCGCCATCGAGGCCATCTTACGCGGCAAGGGGCGCGCAACTGTCGTCGGCTAGGCTGACGCGGCATTTGCGCCGTAGGATGGAGGTGCGGCGTTAGAGGAACTGCCATGGGAAACGCAACAACGCACGACCTTAATGAGATCAAGCGCCGCATGCAGGGCGCGAGCAGCGTCTTGAAAACTGAATTGTCGGGGCTGCGCACTGGTCGCGCTTCCGCCCATCTGCTCGACCCTGTTATGGTCGATGCCTACGGCGCGCAGATGCCGCTCAACCAAGTGGCAACGGTGAGCGTGCCCGAGTCGCGGCTTATCTCGGTCAATGTCTGGGATCGCTCGCTGGTTCATCCCGTCGAAAGGGCCATCATCAATTCAAATCTCGGCCTGTCGCCGGCCACGGAAGGGCAAACTATCCGTCTTCGCATTCCCGAGCTCAACGAGGAGCGGCGGAAGGAATTGGTCAAGGTCGCACATAAATATGCCGAGACCGCACGCGTCGCGGTACGCCATGTCCGGCGCGACGCCATGGATGTTATCAAGAAACTAGAAAAGGATCACAAGATTAGCAAGGACGATCACGATCGGTTTTCTACGGAAATTCAGAAAGCGACGGATGCCGGCATCGCAGAGATCGATCACATGCTAGCGGCAAAGGAAAAGGAAATCCTCACGGTCTGAGGTCGCGTTGCATGCCCGAAGCCAAAATCCAGCAAAGCTCTCCGACGGCATTCGATGTGCCGCGTCATGTCGCCATCATAATGGATGGCAATGGCCGCTGGGCGGCAGCACGCGGCTTGCCGCGCGCGGAAGGGCACAGATGCGGTGTCGAAGCGCTGCGACGGACAATTCGCGCGGCCGGAGAAATCGGCATCAAGATTGTCACGATTTTTTCTTTTAGCGCGGAAAACTGGTCGCGACCGGCGAGCGAAATCGGCGAGCTCATGGGTCTTCTTCGCCGCTTCGTACGCAATGATCTGGTCGAACTCCACAAAAGCAATGTTCGCGTGCGCGTGATTGGCGAACGGACTGGGCTGGAAGCTGATATCGGACACCTGTTGGTTGAGGCTGAAGACCTCACCAAGAATAACGACGGCCTTGTGCTGGTGGTTGCTTTCAATTACGGCGCCCGGCAGGAAATCGTGCGCGCGGCGAAAGGCATTGCCGCGGCAGTGAAACAAGGCGACCTCAGCCTCGCCGACATCGACATGGATTTGTTCAGTCGATTTCTGGGCGCGCCTGACATCCCGGATCCCGATCTTATCATCCGCACCAGCGGCGAGCAGCGCCTTTCCAATTTTCTGCTTTGGCAAGCTGCCTACAGTGAATTGGTGTTCGTGCAGACCTATTGGCCGGATTTCGACCGGGGCGTGCTCGAATCCGCAATCCGCGAATACCAGCAACGCGAGCGGCGGTTTGGTGGGCTCGTCGCACAGACCGGATCCTGAACTGGTGCTAGGCGTGGAACCCGTTTCCTCAGGCGACACCGGCAAGCAGGTGTCAGGAAGCAACCTGGCGCGGCGCGTCCTCTCGGCCATGGTACTGGCGCCGCTCGCGCTACTAACGGCGTATCTTGGGGACTGGCCGTTTGCACTTTTCTGGGGCGTAGCCGCGCTCGCGGTGCTTTGGGAATGGTTCATGCTCGTCGCTGGCAACTCGTACCGGCTGGTATTCTCTACGTGCGCAGGCGCTATCGCAGGGGCAGATTTCTTCGCATGGCTTGGTAGGCCGGTCGTGGCGTTGCTGATGGTGGGACTCGGCGCACTTGCAACAGCGATTTTTTCTGCGTCCGGGCGGCAACTGTGGGTGACGCTCGGCGTCGGGTATGCCGGCGCAATGTTGCTGGCGCCGATGTTTATCCGTGGTGACAATGCGTACGGTTTCGCCGTGATCGTCCTGGTGTTCGCGGTGGTTTGGACCACCGATGTCCTCGGATATTTTGCCGGGCGCGCCTTTGGCGGACCGAAATTGTTGCCCACCGTGAGTCCGAAGAAAACCTGGTCGGGCGCAATTGCCGGTGCAGCCGGCGCCATGATCGTCGCGCTCGTTGTGACCAACCTATTTGGATCGTTCAATGTACTTGCGATCCTCATCATCGCCTTTGTGCTGTCGGTGCTGGCCCAATTTGGGGATTTGCTGGAATCCTGGGTGAAACGACAGTTTGGCGCCAAAGATTCCAGCCAACTTATTCCTGGTCACGGTGGAGTGATGGACAGGCTTGACGGTTTTTGGGCGGCGGCGGTGGCCGGCTGTCTGATCGGCATGCTGCGCGGTGGCTTCGATGGGCCTGCGCGGGGTCTATTGCTATGGTAGGTGCATGACCGCCCTCGATATCGCCCGTTCAAACTCACAGTTTGCCGCCGAGATTCGCGCGATTACGATTCTCGGAGCCACGGGCTCCATCGGCGCCAGTACGCTTGACTTGATCAAACGCGCGCCGCAGCGGTACCGCGTCGAGTCGATCAGTGCGCGTCGCAACGCGGCAGCGCTTGGCAAGATTGCGCGCGAGGTTGGCGCCCGACATGCGGTAGTCGCTGATCACGCAGCCTATCGCGAGCTCAAGGAAGCGCTTTCCGGTTCGCGCACAGAGGCTGCGTCTGGCGAAGATGCATTGGTCGAGGCTGCACAACGTCCGGCCGACTGGGTGATGGCGGCAATCAGCGGTGCGGTTGGATTGAAGCCGACGCTTGCGGCCATCGAACGCGGTGCGACGGTCGCGCTCGCTAACAAGGAATGTCTTGTTTGCGCAGGTGGACTTTTCATGCGTCGTGCCGCAAGCGCCGGCGCGACAGTTCTTCCTGTCGATTCTGAACACAATGCTGTTTTCCAGGCACTTGGGGCAGGCAATCGCGCTGATGTCAAACGGGCAATCCTGACTGCGTCGGGCGGTCCGTTCCGGACCTGGTCCAAAGAAGCCATCAAAGCGGCAACTCCGGAACAGGCGCTGCGTCATCCAAACTGGGTTATGGGGCCAAAAGTCACTGTTGATTCAGCAACTCTTATGAACAAAGGTCTTGAGATTATTGAGGCGCATCATCTGTTCGCGCTCAGGTCGGACGAGATAGATGTACTCGTCCACCCGCAGTCGGTGATACATGGGCTCGTAGAATTTCGCGACGGCTCGGTGGTCGCACAACTTGGGTCGCCTGACATGCGAATTCCGATCGCCCATTGTCTTGCCTGGCCGCGGCGCATCGATGGACCAGCAGCTCGGCTGGACTTGACTGCGTTGCATGAGCTCACGTTTGAGGCTCCCGACCTAGAGCGATTTCCTGCGCTGACTCTGGCGCGGTGCGCGCTGGAAATGGGTGGGGCAGCGCCAACCGTACTCAACGCTGCGGATGAGGTCGCCGTAAGCGAATTTATCGCGGGCAGGATCGGTTTTTCGGCCATCGCAGCTCTGGTTGAAGCGACGCTCGATATGGCAGCGGGACGCGATCTATTGGTGGAACCGGCTGAAATCGATGCGGCGCTATCCGTTGACCATATTGCAAGAAGTATGGCCCGGGATCTCTTGCCCGAAATTGCCGTAAAGGCATCCTAGATTATTTTTACGTGGCACAAGCAGCCCAGTAGGGCAAGACGAGGTAGTAATGGGTATGGAAATCATGGCGGGATTGAGCGCATTCAGCGGTAGCCTCGTCGGTTATGTCGTTCCGTTTTTGTTTGTCCTGACAATCGTCGTGTTCTTTCACGAACTTGGTCATTTCCTGATGGCACGTTGGTGCGGCATCAAGGTGTTGGTGTTTTCGATTGGTTTCGGCCCCGAGATAGCAGGCTTCAACGATCGCTATGGTACCCGCTGGAAGATTTCCGCGGTTCCGCTTGGCGGCTATGTGAAATTCTTCGGCGACGAAAACGCTGCGAGCGTCCCTGATCAGGCGGCGGCCGCAGTCATGACCGAAGCTGAAAAAAAGGACAGCTTCATATTCCAGCCAGTCGGAGCGCGCGCCGCCGTCGTAGCGGCAGGCCCGATTGCCAATTTTTTGCTGGCGATTGGCATTTTCGCCGGCATTTTTATGACCGTCGGCAAGCAGACCACCAGCGCCCGCGTAGACGCCGTACAGTCCGGCAGTGCCGCCGAGGCAGCCGGCTTCAAGCCCAGCGACCTGGTGCTGACGATCAATGGTGAGAAGATCGAAAGCTTCTCCGACATGCAGCGTATTGTGAGCATAAGTGCGGGCGCGCTCCTTGCAATCGAGGTCGAGCGTGGCGATACCCAAGTGACTCTCCGCGCCATACCCCAGCTCAAGGAAGTCAAGGACAATTTCGGCAACGTTCACCGGCTCGGCGTGCTGGGCATCAGCCGGTCCATGGCGCCAGGTGATATCAAAACGGAGAAGGTGGCACCGTTGCGCGCGATCGTCATGGGCGCGCAGGAAACCTGGTTCGTGGTAGATCGCACGCTTTCCTACATCACAGGCGTGTTTACGGGTCGCGAGGCAGCCGACCAGCTCGGTGGGCCGATTCGAATAGCCCAAGTATCAGGCCAGGTTGCTACGGCCGGGTTTGCACCGCTGATCCATCTTACCGCGGTCCTTTCGATTTCAATTGGACTATTGAACCTGTTTCCGATTCCCTTGCTCGATGGGGGTCACCTTTTGTTCTACGCCATTGAGACAATACGTGGACGGCCTTTATCGGAACGCGCGCAGGAACTCGGTTTTAGGATTGGGTTGGCGATTGTCCTGATGCTGATGATTTTTGCGACCTTTAACGACATCCTCCACTTAGCCACATCCTGACCGTTGCTGAGGGGCAACTTTTTGAGGGAAAAGGGAAAGTTTGGGCCGGAGTTCGTTTGCAGCGCAGAAAAAACGCTGTAAAAAGCTCGTTTGTGCCAGCCCGCCAAACCGTCTGTCGAATCCGCAATGGGGGCGACCGCATGAATAAAAAGGGCGCATAGCGCATGGGACTTGGTATGAGGGCGGTTCGGGGATTGGCTGTCAGCTGCCTGATCCTCGGCGGTATCCTCGTCGCTGCCGGCTGCGTGACGGTTGCCTCGTCAGGCGTCGCAGCCGCGCAGACGGTGAGCTCGATTGTTGTCGAGGGCAGCCGCAGGGTCGAAGCCGATACCATTCGCTCCTATTTCAAGCCCGGCCCGGGGGGCCGGATAGGCCCTGAACAGGAAGACGAGGCACTCAAGGCGCTCGTGGCCACGGGCCTCTTTTCCGACGTCCGCATCAGCCATACTGGCGGTCGCATAGTGGTGACCGTAGTCGAGAACCCCGTGATCAATCGGGTCGCATTCGAAGGCAACAAAAAGGCCAAGGACGAACAACTCGCGGCAGAAGTTCAGTCGAAGCCCCGCGGGACGCTCTCAAGGCCGACGGTCCAGGCGGACGTACAGCGCATTATTGAGATCTATCATCGCAGCGGCCGGTTCGATGTGACAGTCAATCCGAAGATAATTGAGTTGCCGAACAATCGCGTCGATCTCGTGTTCGAAATCACAGAAGGCGAAAAGACCGGCGTCAAAAGCATTCGTTTCGTCGGCGCCCAAGCTTATTCGTCGAGCCGCCTTAAGGACGTGATCAAGACCTCCGAAAGCAATTGGCTGAGCTTTCTGCAAACAACCGACATTTATGATCCGGACCGTGTGGAAGCAGACCGCGATCTATTGCGCCGCTTCTATCTGAAGAACGGCTATGCCGATGTGCGCATAGTCGCCGCGGTTGGCGAATATGATCCCGCCATAAAAGGATTCATTGTTACCTTCACGATCGACGAGGGCAGTCAGTACCGCGTCGGCAGTATTGAAGTTCTTTCGAACGTCCGCGCGATCGACCCGGCAACCTTACGCCGTCAGGTCAAGCTGAGTGTGGGAGGCGTCTACAACGCTGACCTCGTTGAAAAAAGCGTGGAGGCGATGACTATCCAGGCCGCCAAGCAAGGCTATGCCTTCGCCAATGTGCGGCCGCGCGGCGAGCGCAACTTCGAAACCAAAACCATAAATCTCGCGTTCGTCATAGAGGAAGGCGCGCGCGCCTATATCGAACGCATCAACATCCGCGGCAATGTCCGCACCCGCGACTACGTGATCCGTCGTGAATTTGATCTCGGCGAAGGTGATGCCTACAACCGAGCTCTGATTGACCGTGCCGAGCGGCGTCTGAAGAATCTCGGCTACTTCAAGACCGTCAAAATTACTAACGAGCCCGGTTCGGCCGCCGATCGTGTCGTCGTCAACGTCGACGTCGAGGAGCAGCCAACTGGCGAATTCTCTGTTTCCGGCGGCTATTCGACCGC
>DATFXJ010000206.1:0-29408 GCA_035315965.1 Pseudolabrys sp. | reverse complement strand
CGCCTGCTTGTGCGCGTTAACGGGCTAGATACGGGCATGACGGATGCCGACCTTGATGCAATTGTCTCAGGTAAGCCGGACGCCATTGTCTTCCCAAAGGCTGAAGGGGCGACAAGTGTGGTACATCTCGACGCCAAACTCACGGCGCGAGAGGCAATCGCCGGCTTGCCAGAAGGACACATAAAAATTCTGGCGCAGGCGGTGGAAACAGCTGCCGGGCTGTTCACCGCCGGGACATTTCGCGGCGCAAGTTCGCGGCTGATCGGGTTGACCTGGGGTCCGGAGGACCTTTCGGTTGAATTGGGTGCGGCTACCAGTCGCGACGTCGAGGGCGATCTAACAGACCCGTATCGACTCGCGCGATCAGTCTGTCTGTACGCCGCAGCCTCAGCAAAGCTGCCGGCGATTGAGACCGTCTATGTTGATTTCCGCAATTCGGAAGGATTGCGCCGCGACAGTGAAGCGGCCCGCCGCGATGGATTCACTGGGCGCCTAGCGATTCATCCGGCCCAGGTGCCGGTGATCAATGAGGTGTTCACGCCCACAATGGCAGAGATCGAGAAGGCCAAAGCCGTGATTGCTGCCTTTGCCGCGCAGCCCGGTGCCGGTGCTGTCGGGATCGAGGGGAAAATGTACGACCGACCGCATCTAGCTCGCGCGCAGGCGTTACTGGCGCGTTACGGTCACTAAACAAATCAAGCAAGAATTGAACTCAACGCTTTGGCTGATCCGCCAAATTCGGGTCGAAGGTCCTATCAGCGTCGCGGAATTCGAGCGTAGTCGCGCCGCTCTTGCCGAGCGATACCGTCCGGTAAAAGCACGAACGTCGGCCAGTATGACAAGCGCCGGGCCCTTGCTGCTCAACCTTCAGCCAGAGCGAGTCTTGGTCGCAATCAACCCGTAGTTCGGTTACGCGTTGAACATGGCCGGACGTTTCGCCTTTCTTCCAAAGCGTCTTGCGGGAGCGACTGAAGTACCAGGCCTCTCTGTTCGCGATCGTTCGGCGAAGGGCTTCCTCATTCATGTGCGCAATCATCAGCACGTCGCCGGATTTGGCATCGGTGACAACAGCCGTGATCAGACCGTCGGCGTCGAATTTGGGTGTGAACGCCAGGCCTTCTTCGATATCGTACGCGGATGAGGACAACGCCCAACTCCTTTCGCCGTCACCATGAATCGTGTGCGCGCAACACGAGCCTCAGATGGCGGAGAAATAGAACAAACCCGGTCGACAACTTACCGCTGTCCACCGCGCACTATGGTCATGAAACGCACTTGCTCGCTACTGTCGTCGCGGAACGCACCCGTAAAATGTGTGGTTACCGTAAGAGCGCCAGGCTTCTCTACCCCGCGCAGTGACATGCACATGTGTTCCGCTTCGATCATGACTGCAACGCCACGAGGCCTGAGAATTTCATCGATCGCAGTCGCAACCTGCGATGTCAGATGCTCCTGTGTCTGCAATCGTCGCGCATATACGTCGACCAGACGCGCAAGCTTTGAAAGCCCCACAACGCGATTCACCGGCATGTAGGCGACATGCGCTTTGCCGTAGAATGGCATCATGTGGTGCTCGCAGTGTGAATTGAGGCCGATGTCGCGCACCAGAACGAAATCATCGTAACCGCTAGTCTCGGTGAATGTGCGGTCGAGCACCTCTACGGGGCACTCCCGGTATCCTTGATAGATCTCCTCGTAGGCGCCGATCACGCGTTTGGGTGTTTCCAGCAAACCTTCGCGACTGGGGTCGTCGCCGGCATAAGCAATCAGCGTGCGCACGGCGGCTTCAGCCTGCTCGCGCGAGGGCCGCGGCTCAACCGGTGCAGGAGCTGCCCGTACATGGTCGGACAAACCCTGCTTCGGCCACATCCTTACGTTGGTGATCTTTGCGTCCATGACGGGTCTCTCCGTTCGACCAGCACCCACGGTGCCGGTGTGTCGCCGGGTTGGCCGCGTCAGTTAACCGTTCAGGACCGATTCTCGATCCACGAGGGCGCCTGGACGCTGCATTCCCACTCGACAAACCGCATTCGGCCTGCCCGGCGCCAAGAACTCTTCTCATGGCGCCGCATCAGCCCCTATATAGTCATTTGCAAGTTAGAGGCAAATCGGCTCTTAGAGGCAAATCGGCTCTCTGGACTATCAAAACGCAAATGCTTAATGAGGTTTACAACGATCGCATCTTGGACCTGGCGGGTAATATCCCCCGCTTGGGCCGTTTACCTGCTCCCGACGCCACTGCCACCGCCCATTCAAAATTATGCGGCTCCACTGTCACCGTGGACCTCAAGATGAATGGGGACGAGGTTGCGGATTTTGCCCATGACGTGAAGGCCTGCGCACTCGGGCAGGCTTCATCATCGATCATGGCGCGCCATGTCATCGGGGCAAAGCCAGCCGAACTGCGGGAGTTGCGTGACACCGTACGCAAGATGTTAAAAGAGAATGGCCCTCCTCCTACGGGCAAATGGGCCGACATCGCCGTGCTTGAACCGGTGCGTGACTACAAGGCGCGTCACGCCTCAACTTTGCTGACCTTTGATGCTGTGGTCTCGGCGCTTGATCAGATCGAGGCCAAATCAGACAGTAAGCACGTGCAAACCGCCAAATAATTTATTTCGCCGCAGCGGAGCCGCCGGTTTTCGTTCTGGGCAAATCCGCACGGTCGCCTGGCTTGCTGCAACCCGCAGCCAACCGGGGAAGGTACTGCGAAGCGCCAGTGTTGCCGATGCGAATACCCGTAACGAGGTTCGGGGTCTCGGTCTTGACAAGCATTGAGCGACTGCCGGCCACGGCAAAAGCGCCGATCAGTCCGATGGGTACGCGTCCCGCTGCATAAGTCACAAGTTCGTCGGGGGTAGCGCGGCGTTCGGAGGAAACGACCTTGAGGGTGGCAGAGTTGCTACCCACCCGCAGGCTGACGGTCCCCAAGGCGTCGGGCAGCGCTTTGTGCTCGGCGGGGTGGCGGCGTTCGATATAGCTCACGTCATAGCCGTCACCACCGGGGACGCAAGCAACGACCAGATCGAAACTCCCGATTTCTTCGCTTTCAACAGTAAGAGGATGCCGCCGAGCCAGCGTGGCGACGCCCGAGCGATCGACAATTGCCCATCGCTGCTCGCTAATTGCGGTCGCACGCAAACCATTGGTAATTCGCGGCGAGGGTTGCGACACTGGTGCCGACGACGAAGCCGCGACGGGTGCAGCGACCGGCGTTTCGGGATCCTCGGTCGTCAGACGCGTGCGCTTTAATTCGGCCCGCGTCAATGCGTGCATCGGCTCCCACGGCGGAATACGCAGTGCCAAATCGAGTAGATCAGCGGTTGCTCCCATTTCCGCCGTATATTGTGCAAGACGCCCGATATCACGCTGGATGAGCACGAGGTCTTCGGCCGAGTAGTTCGCAGCCGTCGGATCTTCGCGCCGGTCGCCGAGCCAGATCTGGTGGACCATCACGCGCGCGTCTGCCGGAACCAACCGACGCACACCTCCGAGCAGAACGAAGGCACACATCGACTCGCAATCGGCATTCGGCGAAAGAACAGCGCGTGTCCCATCCTGCCCCTCCCCCGGAAGGTCGACAAGGCGACCGACTGTCGTGGTTAGCTTGAGCTTTCGGATTTCACGACCCAAAGCGATGGCGCCTAGCACTGAACCGCCGTCAGAATCGATTGCAAGAGTAGCGCCCGTAAGATCATGCCCCTGCGTGAAGAGAAGAAAGTGACGCGGCGTATCGGCGGTAATCGCGCCTGTTGCGGAGATAAAGACTATACATTTAGTAGTGCACGCATCGGCTGGTCCTTGCGTCCGCAATTCGAAGCGCATCGGCAGCGTGCGATCAGAAGCGCATAGCGACCCCGGCAACAGAGCGACTGGCGCCGCTAAAGCAAGCGCAATGAGCAATAGGGAACGGCTCATTCTTCCCCTGTCTCGCTGCCCTGGCCCTTTTTCTGGCGTGGTCATCCACGTTCTGGCTAGGCTTGGGCGGCGCTGGTACCCCCGGCGTCGGAATTTTCTTAATGCAGTTGCGAGATTCGGGTCTAGTGTAAAAAAGTCGCTATCGTCTGTCCTCTCGCAGTCCAAAAGGTTCCATCGGTATGGAACTCCCGGCTGGGAACCGCGTAAACCTTGAACTTTCACCGGAACTTGAATGTGCCTGCCGCAAACAGAGCCAAGTTTTCATCCTTAGCTCGGTTACCTGGCCTTGCCGGGCGTGGGCTTGTCGTACTTTACCGCGTCATAATTTCGCCCCTCCTCGGCCCGCGTTGCAGGCATCTGCCCAGCTGCTCTGACTATGCGGAGGAGGCGCTAGGCCGTTTCGGATTATGGGCGGGCGGATGGATGTCGCTCGCCCGTATTCTGCGCTGCCACCCGTGGGGAACGTCTGGGCTGGATTTCGTGCCGACAGCGCTACCCGAGCGGGCGCGGTGGTATTTGCCGTGGCGGTACGGACGCTGGCGCAGCCTAAATGACCCGTCTCGGGCCTAGTTACGCCGTGCGATTCGTCTGCTATATCGAGCTCCACGCTTACCTGCATTCGTAGGCAGCGAGTGAGCAACAGGAGCTGTTGATGGTCGCGCTGACCTTTCCCGACGGCGCACGACGCGAATACCCCTCAGGCACAACCGGTCTTGACGTCGCCAAGGGCATCTCACCCTCTCTGGCGAAACGTACCGTAGCGATGACCCTTGACGGTGTACTTGGCGATTTGAGCGACCCAATCGATCGCGATACCACTATCGAATTCATCTTACGTGAGGATCCGCGTGCGCTCGAATTGATCCGGCATGATGCTGCGCATGTTCTGGCTGAAGCGGTCCAGACCCTCTGGCCCGGCACGCAGGTCACGATCGGGCCGGTGATCGAAAATGGCTTTTACTACGACTTTGCGCGCAACCAGCCGTTCACGCTGGAAGACCTGCCCGTCATTGAAAAAAAGATGCGCGAGATCATTGCGCGCGACAAGCCTTTCACAAAGGAAGTCTGGTCGCGAGAGAAGGCAAAGAAAACCTTCGGCGACATGGGTGAGGCATTCAAGGTTGAATTGATCGACACTATTCCGTCCGATCAAGAGATCAAGATTTACAAGCAAGGCGATTGGTTTGATCTCTGCCGCGGCCCGCACATGACCTCAGTTGGCAAAGTCGGGAATGCCTTCAAGCTCATGAAGATCGCCGGTGCCTATTGGCGCGGCGACGCCAAAAATCCTATGCTAACCCGTATTTACGGTACAGCTTTTGCCAAGCCGGAAGAGCTTGACGCTTACCTTAACCAGATCGAGGAGGCCGAAAAGCGCGACCACCGTCGTGTGGGACGCGAAATGGACCTGTTTCACTTCCAGGAGGAAGCGCCCGGTTCGGTATTTTGGCACGCCAAAGGCTGGACCCTTTTTCAGGCACTCGAAAGTTATATTCGCCGCACTCAGATCGCAGCCGGCTATGTCGAGGTCGATTCACCGCAGCTCATGGACAAAACTCTGTGGGAGACAACAGGTCATATCCCGAGTTATTCGGAATTGATTTTCCTCACGCAAAAACGCGAAGAAGACGAGCGGGTTTATGTGGTCAAGCCAATGAACTGTCCCGGCCATGTTCAGATATTCAAGCACGGCTTGCGCAGTTATCGCGAGCTGCCTGTGAAAATCGCCGAATTCGGTAAGGTCCATCGCTTCGAACCGTCGGGTGCGCTGCATGGGCTCATGCGGGTGCGCGCCTTCACGCAAGACGACGCGCATGTCTTCATCAGTGAAGGCCAGATCGCGGAGGAGACGCTTAAGATGAACGACCTGATCCTCTCGATATATGAGGATTTTGGCTTCTCCGACGTGCGCATAAAATTCTCCGACCGGCCGGACAAGCGTATCGGCGATAACGTGGTATGGGACAAAGCAGAAGCGGCCCTCATGGCAGCACTAAAGGCTTCTGGTCGTCCATGGACCCTAAACAAGGGTGAAGGTGCCTTCTACGGGCCGAAGCTCGAATATCTTTTGCGCGACGCAATTGGCCGCGACTGGCAGTGCGGCACGGTACAGGTTGATTTTAATTTGCCAAGCCGACTCGGCGCATTCTACATCGACGAGCATTCAAACAAGATCACGCCTGTGATGCTCCACCGCGCGATGTTCGGCTCGCTTGAACGTTTCACCGGCATCCTAATCGAGCATTATGCCGGGCATTTGCCGCTTTGGCTGTCGCCAGTGCAGGCAGTTATCGCCACTATAACTTCAGATGCAGACCAATTTGCCCGGGAGGCAATCGAGGCCGCCCGAAAGTTAGGCCTGCGTGTCGAATCCGACCTGCGCAACGAGAAGATCAATTACAAAGTGCGCGAGCACTCGCTCGCCAAGGTCCCTGCCCTGCTGGTCGTTGGCAAGAAAGAAGCGGCCGAACGCACAGTGTCGATCCGGCGCTTGGGTAAGGAAATCCAGCAAGTCATGCCACTTGACGCCGCACTTAAGGCCCTCACCGAAGAAGCGGTGCCCCCCGATATCCGGCGGATGAGGACGGCGGCATAGCGTTATTTCTGTGTCTTGATATACGCAGTAAGATCGGTCGCCTCGATGCGCGTGACGTCACAAATACTGCGGTCAAGATCAGAGAGAGCAGCCCAGTCGCGATATGGTCATGGGATATAGCGCGGTTGTTGGCATTACGGCTGCGTTAGTTCATGTCCGCCATCCGCCTTGACCTCCGTCAATGGGGAAATGTCAGCGTGCCCCAGCAGCGGCGCCAGCGTCCGCGTGTCGATACCGCTGGGTGGCTGAGCGAGCGCGGACAAAAAGCGATCACCCCAATGACCGATATCGTTGCGTACAAGAATCTTGAAATTGTCCGTGTATCGCTGCCGCCGCTCCTCCAGCGGCATCGAGAGGGCTCGGTTTATGGCATTGCCAACGCCTTCTGGGTCGTAAGGATTAACCAACAGCGCAGCAGCACATTCGCTTGCCGCGCCGGCAAAACGTGAAAGAATCAATACGCCGGGATCCTCCGCGTTCTGTGCGGCAACGAATTCCTTGGCAACCAGATTCATGCCATCGCGCAACGGCGTAACCAGCCCAGCGCGGGCGGCGCGGTAGAGCCCGGCTAGCGCAGTACGGCTGTGGGCTTTGTTGATATAGCGCACCGGCGTCCACGAGGCTTCACCATAAGCGCCGTTGATGCGCCCGACCGCCTCGCCCACCACACGGCCCATATCAGCGTATTCTGGAATGCCGGTGCGGCTGCGCGGTGTGATCTGAAGATAAGTGACCCTGCCACGCCAGTCGGGGAAATTGGCAAGGAAGCGCTCGAAAGCGCTCATACGTTCGGGAATACCCTTGCTGTAGTCAAGCCGATCGACGCCGATAATCATCACGCGGCCTGACAGACTTTCGAGCACCTCACGCACGAAGTGGCTCTGCACGGCGCGGCGCGCCAGCCGCGCGAAAGCTTCCGTTTCCACGCCGACCGGGAAGGTACCGACTTGCACGACACGATTGCCGAAGTAAAAGCTGTTGCCGCTTGCCCAAGGCAATCCGCATTCGTTCGCGATGTAGCGAGAGAAGTTGGCTGAATCGACTTCGGTCTGGAATCCGACCAAGTCGTAGTGACAGAGCTCCGGGATTAGCTGATCATGATTCGGTATGGCCGTCAGAATTTCCGGCGGCGGGAATGGGATATGCATGAAGAAGCCGATTTTGTTGTCACGCCCGCGATCACGCAACGCCCTGGCCAAGGGTATCAAATGATAATCGTGCACCCATATGATGTCGTCAGGCCGCAGTAATACTTCAAGATGAGTGGCGAGATACCGATTGACGCGGAAATAGCCGCCGAGGTCACGACGCGTGAATTCGGCGAGATCCAGGCGGTAATGCAAAATCGGCCAAAGCACACGGTTGGCGAAGCCGTTGTAGAATTCCTGGTAGTCGTCCTTGCTTAGGTCAACGGTGGCGTACGAAATGCTGTCGTGAGTGACCGATTTCATCGCCCGCGGCGTGTCGTCGGCAACGCGACCGCTCCAGCCGAACCAAAGGCCGCCGTACCGCTTGAGCGCTGGCCTGATCGCAACTTCGAGCCCACCGGGCCGCGCGCCATGATCAGGAACGCCAACTCTGTTCGACACTACGACGAGCCGCGCCAATACCGGTCTCCCCAGCTTCGCGACAGCTTGATTGCCGTCAATATTAATCCCGACATTGAATAGGTCTGCGGGAAATTCCCCCACAGTTTTCCGGTCACCAGGTGTACATCCTCCGACAAAAGGCCGTACCGATTTCGTAATCGAAGCGCATCGACGAACATGTCGCGAGCCTCATCTTGCCGTCCAATCTCCCACAATGCATCTATTAGCCAGAACCGGCAAATCAAAAAGGCCGATTCCGGCAGGCCGAAATCGTCGGCAGCGGCATACCTCATAACGTTGAAACCGCGTCGAAGTTCATGCCCGATCGCTTCGGTAGTCGAAACGAACCGGGGATCATCCGGTGGCACCAAGCCAAGTTCGGCTAGCAGCAACCCGCTGGCATCGAGGTCATCACTGTCGAAAGCCGCGGAAAACGCTTTCCGTTTGGGATTCCAGGCGCGCTTGAGCACCTGTTCGCCGATACGGTTAGCAATTTCGCCCCAATAGGTCGCGCGTTCCGACAAGTTAAGGTGGTTGGCAATCGCCTCAAGCCGCTGGCAACCGGCCCAACACATCGCAGCCGAATGTGTGTGCAACCGTTTACGGCCCCGGTATTCCCATATACCGGAATCCGGCTCAAGCGCGAACTTCGCGGCCTGCTCGCCGAGCGGCTCGATCGTATGAAACAACCCCGAATCGCCCGGCCGCGGCAATCTGCGATCGAAGAACATCGGCGTCGCCGCCATGATGATGCTGCCGTAGACGTCGTGTTGACTCTGATTGACCGCCGCATTTCCAATGCGTACTGGTCCGTCTCCACCATATCCCGCAAGCGCGGGGGCTGTTCTCTCCTCAAGCACATCGGTATGTACGACACCGTAAAGCGGCCGCACCTGTTTGGTGCGTCCTCCCGCCACACTCAAAATATAGAAAATGAAATCCTCCATCGTTCGCGTCGCGCCGATGCGGTTCAGTGCGCGCACGACGAAGAAGGCGTCACGCATCCAGCAAAAACGATAGTCCCAGTTACGCCCGGATCCCGGAACCTCCGGAATCGAAGTGGTCAGTGCCGCTACGATCGCGCCGGTTTCTTCGTAGTTGCAAAGCTTGAGGGTGATCGCTGCACGAATGATCTCATCCTGCCAATCAATGGAGAATGCAAGTCGCCTCACCCACTCCAGCCAGTAGTCGCGGGTGCGATCGCAGAAATCCCGACAGGTCGTATCGAGCGAACCCTCGAACGGTTCATCGGTGCCGAACACTAGATGCACCGGCCGCGTCAGCACGAACGAAGCCTCGTTCTCAATATATGAGAGTGGTGCGTCGGTCGTCAGCCTGACCTGCACCTCATCGCGCCAGTAACGGATATGGTTGCTGCCGGAAGAACGTGACGTCACTGGCTCGCCGTAACGGTGTGTCGTTCGAAAGCGAATGGTGATGCGCGGCATTCCACCGATCGGCTCAACTATGCGCATGAGTTGCGGTGGACGAAATGTGCGGCCATAAATCTCAAAGCGCGGCGCAAAGTCTGTGATACGCACTGCGCTGCCATTGTTGTCGATGAGCTCGGTCACCACGATTGCAGTATTGCGCACATAGTCCGAGCGGATCCCAACTTGTCCGTCGAGGAATACGTCAGTGAAACCCTTGTCCTCATTGCCGGCGAGTAGCCGGCAGAACACGGGATCACCGTCATAGCGCGGCAGGCACCACCAAACGACACGCGAGGACGGATCAAGGAGCGCCGCCGTGCGGCCATTGCCGATGACCGCAAGATCGAGTCCGTAGTCGCTCACGGCCGAACCTGCCCATTGGCTATGAGCACCTGGAGTGCGTTACGTACTTCGGCCGGACTCTTGAATATTCCAGTCAGCCCCGGAAAGTAACGACTGACACTGAAGCCCTGGCCGCCGATCTCCGGCAACACCTCGAAAACCGATTCATCCGTGATATCGTCGCCAATGAAGACCGGTATTCGGCCGATGAAAGGCGGATGAGTCATCAGCTTGCGAATGCTGTCGCCTTTGTTAATGCCAGGGCGCTTAACTTCGAACATCGCTTTACCCAATAACACTTCGGTTGCCTCGCCGGGAAATGCCGTGCGGCTCGCGGCCACATGGTGGCGGAGGCGTTCTGCCTGCTGCGGTACATTTCGGTAGTGCAGTGCCAGGGAATAGCCCTTGTCCTCCACAACAACGCCCGGACTTATGCTAGTCACATCAGCGAGCTGCTCACGCATTTGTGGTGGCAACGCCTTTGCCCAATAAAATACCTCATTTTCGCTCACGCGCATTTCCGCACCATGCCCGCCGATCGACGGCAAACGCAACGGCGCGAACAGGCGATCAAGATCGGCGATCGGCCGGCCACTCACCAAAGCGATCGCACCTCTCATGAGATCAAACAGGCGCCCGAGTGTTTCAGGCAGTCCATCGGCAATCTGCACTTCGGCTGGTGACGGGCCGATATCAACTATGGTGCCGTCCACATCGAGTAATAGAGCAATTTTTTGTACATCTAGCTTAGTAAAAACGTCCATTATCGCGTCGTTGGCAATCGTCTGCACTACACTAATTCTGGGCTAGGGAGGAAGGTTCGGCAAGACGTTCGCCCATCAGTGCGCCAGCACCTCAATATCGCCATCAACCCCGGTGACGACCTTGAATTCGTGCTCGTAAACTTTTCCTTCGTTGCGGGCAATTGCACGATATTCGCCCTCGGCAAGAATCACGCGCGGAAATGCGCCGATCGATTCCTTGATGATGTCGCCACCCGGCGTGAGCACTGACCACGCGGTGTTGGCAAGCGCCTCGCCCCCGCGATCGCTCACCAGTTTGAGCGTGATGACGGCGGCGCGATGAGTGACCGTAATATCAGTTAGCTTGCCGGGCTGCACGCGAATGTCAGAGCGCACGACCGAATTGGCATCACCGTAATTTGACACAATGTAGTAGGTGCCTTCTGGAACGACTATTACGTCGCTGGTGACGACATGCTCGGCGATGGGACGGCGATCGCCGGATGCGAACTGGCTACCTTTATAAATATCAAATGAAATTTGACTCGCAGGAATGCGCGCATCACCGACCTTGCCCTCTATGCGCAGCCCGCCGGCCGGCAGGTCAAATTCTTCGTGCACATTGGTGCCTTGCAAGTCGACAGGTTTGACGGCGGTGGCGAGACCAAATCCGACGTGAACGATATAGGCGCCGGCCGGCAGAACGAGGGTAGGCGTGGGGGACTTATCTTCCTTCACCAGCTTGAAATTTCCATTCGTATCGGCCTTCGCGCTGTAGACGCGCCACGTCAAACCCCCGCCAATTGGCGAAGTGTCCTTACCGAAACGCGCGCTGAGAGCGAGTGCGACCTGACCAGCCGGCACCATCGGAATCGAAGCGGCAGTATTAGTTGGATTCAGCGCCTGCGATGGCGCTTGAGCGGGCGGCGCCGCCGGTAACGGCAGATTGCTCGGCCCGAAGATGTCGGTGCGTGTAGCGGGGATGGGCGAGATCAGCCCGGTGGATGGCGTAGCCGAAAAAAGCGAATTCTGAGCCAATTTCTGCGCCTTGGCCACAGACGGCAGGCATGCAAGGGCGACAAGCAAAAGCGCCGAGCATGGCCGGCCGCCTAAGGCGGCGGTTGCAGGTGCCCTATTCATGACGTGGTTGTTTTCGGCCGAAATCGAGGCGATTTCAAGCCGCCACCAACTTGTTTGTGACCTGATTTGCGCTGTGGTAGGCGCATCGCAACATCTTTCAGAGACCGTCTATGCCCGACGCCTTAGAACTGCTGAGGACCCGCCGCTCAGTAAAACCAATCGAACTTGTCGGCCCGGGCCCAACGGCAGGCGAAATCGATACGCTAATTAGGATTGCTTCGCGGGTGCCTGATCATGGGAAGCTTGCGCCTTGGCGATTCATCCTGTTTGAGGGTAATGCGCGTACCGCCGCCGGCGAAGCGATTGCTTCCGCGTTTCGCGCTGACCGTCCCGAGGCTACTCCAGACCAATTAGATTTCGAACGCAACCGGCTCGCGCGTGCGCCGCTGGTGATCGCCGTAGTCAGTCGCGCCGGCCCGCATGTGAAGATTCCGGAATGGGAGCAGCAGCTCTCAGCCGGCGCCTCTGCTATGAGCCTGGTTTTCGCCGTACATGCCATGGGGTACGCCGCAAGCTGGATTACCGAATGGTACGCTTATGATCGGCGCGTACTCGCTGCCCTTGGACTTTCTCCGCATGAGCGGATCGCAGGTTTTGTACACATTGGACGCCCTGCCAAGCCTCCAGAGGATCGCGAGCGCCCGAGCCTCGACTCCATAGTCACGCGGTTTGGACGCTAGGGAACCAATCGTTCGCGCAATATTAATGTCGAAATTTAACTATTATGTAATGAGGCGGGCGCACGCTTCCTGTCACGTTTCGGACACAAGACTCCGTCAGCACTCTTGTCTTGCTCGGGGGGCGAGGGATTTTTCCGAGAGAATGAACGGCGATGGGGAGTAAGGTTCTTGGTGTTTGAGGGCTTATTCGCGCGAACGCGCAATGGCGACCGTGCCGCGGAAGCTACCACGCAGCCTCACCCGACCGCCGTACGACCCACCATCGGACTGGCGCTCGGCGGAGGTGCCGCGCGTGGCTTTGCTCATATCGGCGTTATGCGTAAGCTGCTAGAGCATGGCATCGTGCCTGATGTGATTGTCGGCACCTCGATCGGGGCTGTCGTGGGTGGATGCTATGCCGCAAAGGAAATGGACACTCTGGAAACCTGGGCGCGCACACTCACCGTGCGCGGCGTACTCAGCTATCTCGACATCAGCCTCACGGGGTCCGGACTGATCGGAGGCGGCCATCTTGCCAGTCGTCTTGAATCCTCGCTCAAGGACACCCGCATTGACGATTTGTCGATCCGCTTTGCCGCAATCGCTACCGAATTCAACACGGGTCATGAAATTTGGCTCACGCGCGGGCGGTTAAGTGAGGCCCTGCGGGCATCCTATTCGCTGCCGGGAATTTTTCCGCCGGTCTTGATCGGCGGCCGTTGGCTGGTGGATGGTGCACTGGTCAACCCGGTACCGGTTTCAGCCGCCCGCGCGCTTGGCGCGCGATTGGTGATCGCAGTCAACCTGAATGCCGATCTGTTCGGACGCGGTACGATTATTGCGAGTCACGGCTCCGACGACAGCGAGCCGATCAGCTTGCAGGCTAGGTCCAATGGACTACGCAGTATGTTCGGTGGCGAGCGTTTATTGCGCCGGCAATTTCTCGGCCGACGTGGACGTCCAGGATTGCCGACAGTCATGGTCGAAGCGTTCAACGTTATGCAGGATCGTATCACCCGCTCGCGGCTTGCCGGCGATCCGCCCGACGTGCTCATCAGTCCACGGCTCGGCGGCGTCGGTTGGTTTGAATTCCACCGTGCCGCCGAAGCGATCCAAATAGGCACTGAGGCTGCCGAAAAAGCTGTAGACGCGATCAGCGAGGCCATAACGGCGCTGTCACAGCCGAGCAACGAAGCAATCTAGGTTACGCGGTGCGGATGTAATCGCGCATCGCCTCGGATTCACTCTCGATCTCTTCGACGCGCTGCTTCACGACGTCGCCAATCGATATGAGTCCAACGAGTCGGCCGTTTGCGATCACCGGCATATGACGGAATTTTCCCGCCGTCATCCGCTCCATGATGCTTGCCACTGTATCGTCTTCACCGCAGGTCGCAACGTCGCGGGTCATAACCTGACCGACCGACAAAGCGAGTGCATCAGCACAGTGTTCCGACAGTGCGCGCACAATATCACGCTCCGATAATATGCCGGCAAGGCAATCCCCCGCACCACGGATAATGACCGCGCCGATACGATGCGCGGCTAGTAATTTTGCCGCCGCCGCCAAATCGGCTGTCGGTTCGATGCTAACGATGTCGCCGCCCAAATTACGTTTTTTAGCGGCCAGAATCGCCTTGACGTTCATGGCAGCCTCCCTGGCGCATGATTTTTTTAGGAAGCATCATGCGCGAAAAACACGCACCGGCTCACAACCGGGATTGTGGCCGGACCTAATGAACGATCGTGCCGACGGGGTAGTTCCGTCAAGATGGAGTTATAAGAGAGAACTGGTCTGCGTTGCCAGCTGGCTAATGCCGCACTGCAGTAGAATCCTCGAATTGCGGAAAATGCGGCGGCGGATCGAACCAGGAAAACAGTAACAGCCCCGCAAGGAAGCCGCCGATATGCGCCTGCCAGGCTACGGTATGCTCGCCGCCGGTAACCGGCAACGACCCCAGTCCGAACAGAATATTGATACCGAACCACACCGCTAGGAAAAGCAACACACGCGCATCCGACAATACGCCGCCTAGCGGGATGGCGGGTACGCGATAGGTGCTCTCATCGGCTCTTCCCAGCAGTGCCAGCGGCCCGCCGCGCTGAAAGGCAAAACGCATCGCGGCCGCCATGGTGCCGGAGACAACTGCAGACGCGCCTATCATCGGAAATTGTTCACCGGCATGGGTAGCTAAATGCAAAGTGGCTCCCGCGGCAGCAGTCACCGCAAAAAAAGCGAGAAAGCGCGGCGCGCCGAAACGTCGTGCGACCGCGCTGCCGAAAGGCAATAGCCAAATCGCATTGACGACTAGATGGGTCCAATCCGCATGGATGAGAGCGTAGGTGACGAAAGTCCATATATCCGCGCCGCCACCCGGCAGACCGTCACCCAATACAACCGAGCTGTCGTAGCGTACGGGAATAAAAGCAAAACTAAGCAAAAATTCGGTGTCCTGCTGCTCGCTAAGCACAAGCGTGCGCATTACGTGCACAAGCACCAGCACAGCCATGACTGCGATGACCACTGGAGGGATATTGAAAAGTGGTTGGCGCTTCACGAGAAGGTCCGGTGGGGTACGACTGAGTTACGCCGCTTTGCCACCCGGCCGCAAGCGCTATACGGCAGAAAAAATAAGGGAGGCCTTTTCGCACTCCCTCAGCAAGTTGGGCTTCTTGCGAGCCTGGAATCGAGGTAGCGGCAGACCTAGGCCAAAGGTCTTCCTAAATACACCAACCCCTCCCCAAGGTCTTGCCGCAGACGTTTCGAACGTTCTGTTCCTTCCTCCGGCGAATGCCACAAAGCGGTCAGATTGCCGGCATTTTTTTGGTTGGGCACAGGTTTGCGAGTTCTCGTGCAACAGCGAATTGAAGTCACCAAGTAAGTCCGGCCGGGTATCAGGTTGCAGGGCTACAGACATTTGTCGACCAGTCCGGCCTAGATGCGGAACTGTGCGAACTTATCAATATTCGTGCTTCTCAAATCAACCTGCCTCATCGTCTTACTATGCATAGGCGCGATGCACGCAAGCTTGGCCAAACCTAAGAGCGCATGCATCTACTCAGTGCTTGACGCGAAGCTCCGATCTACAGTGCGCGCGAGCTCGCGGTAAACAAAGCAGCGGCCTCAGCCGATCGGCTTTCCGTACTATCGGCACGGCTTTTTTATTAACCGTGCCGATCGCCCGGGTCGCCATGATCAACGAATTGTCTGGAAAAGCTCTTGGCTTCGGTTTCGACGGTACCCCGCGCAGTCACGATATTCGGGGGTTGATTTTATTTTTTTCGTAGAGGCCGACAGCTCGAGGACACGCGAAATACCGAAGGAATAAGCCCACGAACTACCGAACGAATAAGCCCACGCTGTCTGTTCCATACTGACACGCCACCCCCTCCGGGTACGGTAATACCGGTCCAACAATGGAACTAATGTGCTAGTCTTTGAAACGTCTTAGCATTCCTTTTAGTGACGAGTAGCGCGTAAGAGGCAATCATGAGTGGTACAACCCGGGATGACGACTCATCCGATTATAGTAGATATGCGCCCAAACGGTTTCGCGAACCGACGTCATCATCTTCCGCCGAGAGACCGTATGTCCCTTCAGCGCCAACCGCTCCTTTGCCTAGAAGCGCGCATCAAGATCGACGAACAACATCTGATTTTTCTTCGTGGCCGGAACCTGTCCCGGAACCGCCAACGCCACCGCATCGGTTAGAGGACGGAACGTCAACATTGATCGGCCGGATCGCATTGGTCGTCACATTTGCCGCCGTCGTTGCATTGGTGCTCATTTTCGCAAGACCGATATCGCAAGGCGTGCACGCGCTGTTCGATTCAGCTTCACAAGCAGTTCAAACATCTAAACCAATTGATGCGCTGACGCCGAATAACGTACCGTCGAATGATCCAGGCGCCCCAGCTACGCGGGTTGCAGCGGCGACCGTTACCCCACCGGTTGCGGCCCCTGATGCCCAACCAGGAGCTTCCGTTGGACAGTCTTCGCCGAACGTACAGACGCAAGCGTCGCTTTCATCGGTTGCTCAGCCACTCGGGCAAGAACCTAGCAGCGTCAAGACTACCTTTCGCGGCATAACCGACAACGAAATTTGGTTTGGAATTTCCGCGGCATTCAGCGGTCCGGCCAAGGAGCTCGGTCAGAATATGAAGCTGGGCATTGAGGCTGCGTTCAACGCAGCCAACGCGCGCGGTGGTGTTCATGGCCGCATGCTTCGGCTCGTTGCGGCAGATGACGGTTACGAGCCTGTTCGAGCTGCCGAAACAATGAAGCGGCTCTATGAGAAAGATCAGGTTTTTGCAGTCGTCGGCAATGTGGGGACACCCACGGCAACCGTGGCATTGCCCTACGCCCTTGAGCGCAAGATGCTGTTTTTCGGTGCGTTCACTGGCGCCGGCTTGCTCAGGAGCGATCCGCCAGACCGATATGTTTTCAATTACCGAGCCAGTTACGCAGAAGAGACCAGCGCCATGGTGCACTATCTGGTGAAGGTGAAGCGGCTAAAGCCGAGCCAGATCGCGGTCTTTGCGCAGCAGGATTCATACGGGGACTCAGGCTTTGCCGGCGTAACAAAAGCTGTCCGTGCGCTGGGGGGCGATGACAATGCGATTTTGCGTCTCAATTACCAGCGCAACACTGTTGACGTGGACGACGCCGTCGAGCAACTCAAAAAGAGCCGCGTCCCGATAAGAGCGGTGATCATGGTGCCCACGTATCGGGCCGCGGCAAAATTCATCGAGAAGACGCGCGATCTCTATCCGGGCATGATTTACACCAGTGTTTCCTTCGTTGGCAGCACCGCGTTGGCCAACGAGCTGATGCTCCTGGGAAAGAGGTTCGCAAGTGGAGTGATCGTGACGCAGGTCGTGCCTGCGCTTGAAGGCCACTCATCTTTGGTCCTCGATTATAAGGCTGCGATGGCCAAATACTTCCAAGGGGAGCAGCCGGACTACGTGTCCCTCGAAGGTTATGTGGCGGCCAACGTTTTAATCGCCGCGTTAAGGCGCAACGGGCCTGACCTCGATACTGAAAAGCTCGTTCAAACTCTCGAAAATCTACGCGACCTGGACCTTGGACTCGGGGTACCCGTGACCTTCGGCCGATCCGAGCACCAGGGCGTGCACAAGGTATGGGCTACACAGCTCGACGAGAACGGCCGTTATCAATCCATTGACCTGCAGTAACCGGCGCAGTCTCGGGGCGAGCGACCTATGGCGTTGAAATCAGACCCGTGCTGGTTGCAACTATCCAACGATCGCCCCAGCGAACGATAGAATCAACTCTTCCTACGCCCGGTACGTTATCGCCGCGCGTCACCCGCCAGACGCCATTGGGTCCCTGGATGACCGCCGTGCCGTTAACAACTTCAAGAAGCGCCCATCCTGCAATTGTTGTTGGTTTCGTCTCCGGAAACGGAGTGAGATTTGCCCGGCTCTGCGGCTCCGTTGATGACAATTTCGGTTTGTTGTCTTGCTCGGACGCCTGTGGCGTCACGCTATTGTGGCTGCTCGGTTCTTGCTTGGCGGTGAATTGCTCAACGTGACTTCGTATATCGGCGAGATCGCGAGTCAGGGTGTCGAGCTGCTGCGGCAGCTCAGCAGAGGTCGCGGCTGCGGCCGATGCTGGTGCGGAAGGCGTTTTCTCTGTCGAGGTCGAGGCGGATAACAACCGGCTAAACGGCGAGACCAATGTCCTGATCATCTCCATTGCTTCGTCACTATAGGACCGCCAGGCAACTGTGGCGCCGAAACTGATCAACGCCACTATGAACACACGTCGAAGGCTGCGGGACGCTCGACCCCCGGTCACAGACTTCTCGTGCCCGATTTGATCATCTGGAGATACATGAATCGAGGGCTTCGTCCGCAACGCGGCAGAAATGCCGGAAGCTTCCTGAGCCATCCCGATGTGCTCGTCGGATGGACCGTGTCCTATAACACTCGGCGGCGCTCCTTCAGTCGCCGGTTGATCCAACACTAAGGATATCACATCGCGTTCGTGGAGCTCGTCATTCCGTATTGCGGAATTCGTTGGTCTTTGCGGTTGGGCTCTGGGCCAATCCCTCTGCGCAAGGGAGGCGAGATTTAGATTATGGTGCTGGTATTCCGCCGCTTTCATCTCTTTTGCGATGGAGGCGAGCCGCTCTTTAAGCGCTTCGACTTCGGTTTTGAGCGCAAAGGTCTCGACATTCTGCGCCTCGCGCTCAATCTTAAGCCGGTTTATGACGTCGCCCTTTCTGCCGAGTTCGGCAAGCTGACTGGTCGTCTGCTCCTTAAGTTGTTCAACGTCGATCTCGAGGCGTCGCGCGGACATCGCGAATTCCGCTCGCAGCAGATCCTTGTCGGCCTGTATTTCAGCCATCGACTGCGGGATGGAATTTTCCAAGCGCCGCATGGTGAGCCGCACTGCGCGATCGTGGATGAGAGGAGCGACCGCTACCCCGATGAGGGCCGCAAATAGGAAGCCAGTCCCGAAATACATAATCGTTTCGATCATTTGAGCGGCAACTCGGTTGCGGCGCGCCCGCGCGAAAAGAGCGATGGAGGCACCGTACATTCATCCTTGGCCGGCATCTTAATACCGCAAAATACTGTGACGCTCAAATAGTCGTCTGCCGTCGTGATTTTTTTCCAACTGCAGCGTGTGTGAAAGTTGTGTTTGAAAAACGGCGCGCTGCTCAACCGTCGAGCGTCGAACTGTGACTACAAGTTACGCTCATACTCACGACGACACCTAGGTGTCTCGGCCACAGACGCCGGGGCTTTTTGTGCAATTTGAGCGGCGAGTTCGCTCAGTTTGCCCGACCTCTGCTCATTTCGAATTGCCAGAGTTTGATAACTTCAGCCGGGAATGCACGTTCCCCGGCGCCAACGCGCCGGCAGGCCTCGGGCCACATTTGTAGCAAGACTTGGTCGCGCCGGAATAATTCGCTTTGCGACACCTCGCCGGGTTCTGAACTTGGCCATTGGTCGGCTGCCATTTTCAGCAGCTCGATCAGAGGAGGTATATCTTTCGCAGTTGTCATGGTTAGCCCCCATCGTTTTTCAGCGATGTTGAGGATACGGACGCGGCACGGATCCGCAGTGCTAGCCGTCACAAAAAGGCGTATTTCAAAGACGCAGCTGCTAACAACTTTTGTCGGGTCGCAACGGTAAAACCGGTATTAAACTACCTAATCATGGTGGAAAAAATGGGCCTGCGTCTTTCACAAAACTCAAGGCTTGCCGATCCGTTTTAGTCCTTTTGCGTACCGTTTCCAGCGCCGCATGTAGATCTCGGCACCCTCGCGGATCAGCGATACAGCCTTCTCGTCGAGCAGGCGGATAGCGCGCGCAGGCGCGCCCACGATCAATGAATTGTCCGGAAAGCTCTTGCCTTCGATGACGACACTACCTGCACCCACGAGCGAGTTTTTCCCGATCTTGACGCCGTTGAGCATGATGGCACCCATGCCAATCAATGAATTGTCGCCAACGGTGCAACCGTGCAGGATGACATTGTGGCCAATCACGCAATCGCGGCCGATCGTCGTGGGAAATCCCGGATCGGTGTGCAGTGTTGCATTGTCCTGGATCTGCGACCGCTCACCGAGCTCGATCCACTCATTGTCGCCACGCAAGACCGCTCCGAACCAGACGCTCGTCTCGGCCTGAAGCCGCACGCGGCCTATCACCACAGCGGTTTCGGCAATGTAGTATTGGCCCTCGCCGGGTAATTCCGGTGCTTGTCCGTCAAGCTCATAGATCGCCATTCCCGCCTCCGTTCAAGGCGCGCGAACTTGCCTCAATGGAATGCTCGAGGAAAGCGTCTCAGGCGTGCAAGGAAACCGCAAGCCGGCAAGGTCATCACAAGCACGAAGCCCCGACTTCAAGGTCCAGAAGCTGGCGATCATCTCTGGTAAGCGTACCCGGAGAGGCCACCTATCTTTAATAGAGCGCGTACAAGCCATCCGGGTCCGCCCGGTATTACGTTTCGCGGCTTTCGTAGCGACACACCCTATCGGCCAGGATCTCGTGTTCGAATCGAACACGCCCGAGCACTTTCTGGCGCGGTGATCGTTCAAGGGCATCACGAATTTAGGTGCCTGTCTGCTCGAGCGACGTGTCGGCGATGCAGACATTACCTCTTCCGCGAAAGTAGCTGAACAAATTGGCAAGACATCGCAAGTAATATCGATAAGCTGTGTAAGATTGCTCCGGACTAATCGAACGCCCAACCGCGTCCAGCGGACGCGGGGACCAAACGCGAAACTTTCTGAATCCGTGGATATACCTGGATTCCGCTAAGCAGAAACGAGCGGAGGTGACGCTTCAGTCCACCAGATCGACGTCGAGGATAGGCAATTCGAGAATGTACGACCGGCGGCCTTTTTCGATTTCCAGAAACAACACGGCGATGAATTCTTCGCCGATATAAACTTCGAGTGAGTCTGTTTTCTTCGGACGCGGGACGACGCGAATTTTCTCGTTGTCGAATTTATCTCGCAGGTAAGCATTGAGAGTTGGCACAGGCTGAATGCTGGGATCGTTACCGACCTGAATGACCATTCGGAAATTGTACGAGCGTTCGCCCTCCTCGTCGTCGACGGTAAGTTCCCCAAGATCGTCTGCTCCGACGAAAACCTCGGCGGTATCGGAAGCTTTCGGCACCACGCGAATGTGCGCGTTGCCGAAGAGCTTTTTCAGATAACCGTCGATCTTTCGGACTTCCTGGACGTCCACGATCCGCTCCTTTTTTAAGGCAATGTCCTTGCCCGATCGAACGGCGCGGTGCAAGCGTTCTCCACTTTCAGCCGTCCAGCATGATACCGTAAAGCATCTGGTCCATGGCGCGCGAGGGCTCCGGACAACCAGCTTCACCCACGACCTTTGCGGGTACACCGGCGACGGTGACATTGTTTGGCACCGATTTAATGACGACCGACCCCGCGGCGACACGTGCGCAATGACCAACCTCGATATTGCCGAGAATCTTTGCACCAGCGCCGATCATGACGCCGCGTCGGATTTTCGGATGGCGATCCTCATGCTCCTTTCCGGTCCCGCCGAGCGTCACATCGTGCAGGATCGATACGTCATCCTCAATCACCGCAGTCTCACCGACCACAAGCCCGGTAGCATGGTCCAGGAAAATACCGCGGCCAATTTTTGCCGCCGGATTAATGTCGCATTGGAATACTGATGACGCGCGGGATTGCAGATAAAGCGCGAAATCCTTGCGTCCTTTTCCATTGAGCCAGTGTGCGAGTCGATGAGTCTGGATAGCGTGGAAGCCCTTGTAATAAAGCACAGGCTCTATGAAGCGGCTGGTGGCCGGATCACGGTCGACAGTAGCGACAATATCCGCACGAAAGGCTTCGCCAAGCGACGCGCGTTGGTCCTCAAGCGCGTCGTCATAAGCTTGGCGAATCAGGTCGGCCGACACATCGGCATGTGCAAGCCGCTGGCTGACCCGATGCACGATCGCAGCTTCCAATGTATCGTGATGAAGAATGTTTTCGTAGATAAACGTGGCGAGCTCCGGCTCCTTACGCGCCACATCCTCAGCCTCGCCGCGGATGCGCGCCCAGACTGGATCGACTTTATCGAGGCCCCGAGCGGGCCGTGTCTGATATTGAGCCATGGACCAGTTTCTCCCAACGCCTCTCAGTCCCCCGTGCTCTTTTACCACAATTTCGCACCTGCCAAGAGCGCCCAACGAGGCGCTTTGCGCATGGCTCATGCGCGTTGGTTAAGGAAGTCGATAGCGCCTGCCTTATAAATCTTGTCCCCAACGGCAAGCATGTGGTCACGATTTCGAATATCGAGTGCGCGCGCCCCCGGGATGAGCGCGGCCAATTCCTGGGCACTGCCCGCTACCAGATCTCTGGTCCCGACCGCAACCAATACCGGCACGTTGATTTTAGCCACCTCAACACGACTCAAGGTTTGCTGTGAGCCCCGAATGCAGGCTGCGAGCGCGCGCAAGTCCGATCTCGTCTGTTCGGCAAAAATACGAAACATGCGCCCCGTCGGGTCGTGCACATCGGCAAGAGCGGGCGCCTCCAGCGCCACGGCAATGCTATCCGGTAGGTCAACACCTTCCACCAATCGAATGCCGAGTCCACCGAAAATCGCCGAACGCACGCGCGCGGGGTGATTGATTGCGAGAAACGCCGTGATGCGCGCGCCCATCGAATAACCCATGACGTCGGCGCGTTCGATTTTCAGGTGATCGAGTAGCGCGTGAACATCCTTGGCCATTGTCGCACTGTGATACGCGGCAGGATCATAGAGCTTGCTCGAGGCGCCATGGCCGCGGTTGTCGAGCGCGATCACGCGCCGGCCGCTGCCCCCGAGCGTGGTAACCCAGCCGGGCTGCACCCAGTTCACTTCCTTGGTAGAAGCAAATCCGTGGACAAGCACAATCGGCTCGCCATCTCCCTCGTCGAGATAAGCAATCTCGACCTCGCCATTCCTGAAACCCGGCATGCGTGATTTTTAGCTGCGAGCCGGTGCTGCAGCAATCAGTTGAACTTGTTTCAGCTTGTGCCGTTCCTTGCGCCGACGCAGAATACGCAAGGTCATACGCTCGGTAGCGCTCTTGAGTGCGGATATAAAACCAAAAACGGCAAATAACGCACCCAGGAGCCAGAGGCTTGCATCGAGGGCAAACACCGCAAGCATAATTGCGCCCCGCCCGGCGAGTTTCAGTATAGCGCGGGTACGGCTACCTTCCTTCTCGGCGAGTTTGGCGACGCGTCTCATGTCGCGCGGCTCTTTTGAGATCTTCAAACCATCGAAAACCGCGCGACCGCCGGCTGCTTTTTCGACACGACCAACATCGCGTGCAAAATTCAGCAATCCGCTGGCGCGCTCGACCTTCGTGGCTTGGTGCCCTGCGCGCACTGCCATCGCAGGTTCCGACAGACCCGCCTGGCGGACCATGCGGCCGAGACTCTCTGCGAGTTCGGCCCCAAGACTTCTGGTCTTGCGTGCGATTTTCATAAGTGAAAACCCGGCGCGGACAGGGCGGTTCCTGCAAGCGCGGCCATGTCGTCGGATTCGCCGGTAATCAGACCGCGAGCGAAGCTTTTTGCCGCGTGGCGGGTGGTGGCAGCATCGGCCGTCGCAATGTTCACCTTCTCCACCAGCGACGGATTGAGTGTCACCTGGCAGTCGCTAGAAAGGCCGACAAAGCTCTGGGCGAGATCGGCATCATTTGCGGCAAGAGCCGCCTCGATCTCGCGTTCGGCGGCGCTGTTATTGAGCCAATGGTGGGCAATGCGCGAGAGGTCGTCGAGGCCAAGAAGCATCTCTGTTGCCCGCGGCACCGCATACGCGGCGGCCAAAGCGAGCAACGTTGCTGCCACTAACGCAGGCCCAACACGCGGGACGCGTATTAGGCTTCGCGGCAACGGTTCCAAACTGCGCTTCATGAATACTGATCTGGCACGCCCCTATGAACGGCAACCAAGACGTTTTAGCGGCAATCGGTGCGTCGCGTTCGCAATTAGCTAGGCATTGCGAGCCAGCCTCGCTATGGTGCGGCAGAAAATTCAGCCACCCGAGCGACGTAGCAAAGGGTTTGCCTATGGCAGAACACGTTGTCCCCCACTTTCACAATGATCCGGGCGTGCCGGTGATCGACATTGGCGCCAAGGAGTTCATGTGCGTGGGCGCGACACCTCCCCACGATCACCCGCACGTGTTCCTCGACATGGGCGAGGACAAGGAAATTATTTGCCCCTATTGCTCAACGCTCTACCGCTTCGATCCGGCGCTTGATTCGCGCTCGGCACGCCCACCGCAATGCGCGTTGCCGAATTCCGCAGGTGCCTGACGTTGTCGGGATATTGTGACGGTGGCGCCCGCGCGTCATGTCATTGTAGCTGGCGCCGGCATTGCCGGATTGACGGCCGCAATAGCCCTGGCGCGCGCGGGGATTCGCGTGACGGTGTTCGAGCAAGCCGAAAAACTTGAAGAGACCGGCGCTGGGCTCCAGCTTTCGCCCAATGGGAGCCGCGTGTTGATCGCTCTCGGCCTCCAAGAGCGTCTTTCATCGGTGGTGGTCAGGCCGCAGGCAATTCGAGTCATGGCAGGTGGCTCCGCCCGAGAGATCGTACGTATCCCACTAGGCGACGAGGTGGAACGCCGTTACGGCGCACCTTACTGGTCGATTCATCGCGGGGACTTGCAATGGGCGCTCGCGGACGCCGCCCGGAGCCAACTCGACGTGGCGGTGGAACTTGGCGTCCGGGTCGAAGACTTCGCCGCCCATGTCAGAGGCGTCAGTGTGCTCGGCAAGCGCGGCACCCAGGTGCTTGACGAGCGCGGCGTCGCACTGATCGGCGCCGACGGAATATGGTCGAACATCGCCGCCCGTTTGCGCCGGCAGGCTCAGCCGAAATTCCGGCACCGCACCGCCTGGCGTGCTCTTGTTTCCGCCGATGCCGTGCCGGCAGAATTTCGCCAGCCGCTGGTGCACCTCTGGCTCGGTCAGGATGCGCACCTTGTGCATTATCCGGTCAGAGCCGGCAAATTGATTAACATTGTCGGGATCGTACACGACGAATGGAATGAAACCGGATGGACGGCAGCCGGCGAACGCGCTGAAATCCTCCAGCATTTCGCGCGCTGGGCGTGGTCGGAGAAGGCCCGAGCACTTATCGCGACTCCGGATCGCTGGCTGAAATGGGCGTTGTATGACCGTAAGGTCCCATTCCGTGGCGCCAAGGTCCCAGTTACGGTGATCGGGGACGCTGCCCATCCGATGGTCCCCTTTCTTGCCCAAGGCGCCAGCATGGCAATCGAGGACGCCGCCGTAGTAGCCGACATGCTGGCGAAATATCTCGACGACCCTGCCGACGCACTGCGCGCTTATGAGGGCGCGCGTTGGCACCGCACCGCGCGTGTCCAGCAATTTTCCCGGCGCCAGAACCGCATTTATGGGCTGACAGGACCGGAAGCGCTCGTTCGCAATCTGACGATGCGGGCAATGGGCGGAGAAAGACTGCGCGCGCACTACGATTGGCTTTATAGTTGGCGACCACCACAACGTTACGAGACTCTTCAAGCATGATGTTTCCATCGACCGTCGCCGGCAGCCTCCCAAAACCCTCCTGGCTCGCCGAGCCGACCAAGCTATGGCCGCAATGGCGGCAACAAGGCGGTGAACTGGCGGCGGCCAAGCTCGACGCCACATTGCTCGCGATCAAGTGGCAAGAGGATGCTGGCATCGATATTGTCAGCGACGGCGAGATGTCACGCCAGCATTTCGTCCACGGCTTTCTCGAATTTGTCGATGGGATCGACTTCTCGCACAAGGTCGAGATGGGAATCCGCGCTGATCGTTACAAAGCCATGGTGCCCGTGGTACGCGGAGACCTGACACTGAAGGGCCGCGTGCATCAGGCGGAAGCACGCCACGCCCGCGCGCACACCGAACGTAAACTAAAGATCACGCTGCCGGGGCCGATGACCATTTCCGACACGATCGCCGATGCGCATTACCGCGACAGAATAAAAATGGCGATGGCATTTGCCGGCCTGCTCAACAGGGAAGCGCGTGCACTCGAAGCCGACGGTGTCGACGTCATCCAGTTCGACGAACCGGCCTTTAACGTATTTATGGGCGAGGTCGCCGACTGGGGGATCGAGGCGCTGCATCGTGCCGTAGACGGGCTCAAATGCACCACCGCTGTGCACATCTGCTATGGCTATGGCATCAAGGCTAACATCGACTGGAAGAATTCGCTTGGGGACGAATGGCGTCAATACGAGGAGATTTTTCCGGCGCTCGCAAAAAGCCGCATTGGCCAGGTCTCGATTGAATGCATCAATTCGCGCGTTCCGCTAAAACTTCTTTCGCTGCTCGATGGCAAGGATGTGTTGGTCGGCGTCATCGATGTAGCAACTGACGAAGTAGAAACTCCGCAACGTGTCGCACAGGTGATCGGAGACGTGATGAAATTCGTGCCCCGGGAGAAAATAGTCGCGTGTACCAATTGCGGCATGGCGCCGATGCGACGCGACATTGCCGAGGCGAAGCTTACGGCGTTGGGCCAAGGTGCAGCACTGGCGCGGAAGAAATACGCATAGATCTCTCCGCGGGGGCATGCAGAGAGATTTTACACATTCGCTCATCATCCCCAGGCTTGTCCCGATGATGACGTTTGTAGTGCATTGGCTTACTGAGCGAGATGGCCGGGACAAGCCCGGCCATGACAGTCGAAAGCTTCGCAGAAAGCGTCATTCGGTCGCTCGCTAGCGCGCCGCCCTTCCCATCACGTCCATCAACTCAGCCACCTTGCGTCGCTGGTCGGCCTTGTTTCCGCTCTTGATCGCGTGATCCACGCAATGGGCCACGTGATCGCGCAGGATTTCTTCCTCGGCCCGCCGTAGCGCGGCGCGCACAGCGCCGATCTGGGTCACAATATCGATGCAATAACGGTCGTCCTCGACCATGCGGGCGAGTCCCCTTACCTGCCCTTCAATGCGGTTGAGCCGCTTGAGCGTTGCAGCCTTGCTGTCCTTTGCCATAGCTGATATATACCCCCGGGGGGTATTAAACGCAAGACGTGCGTGCGTGCTGTCAGAGTATCACCATCACCACGAAGTGCCCTCAGGCGCTGCGCTCGACCCCGTCTGCGGCATGCCGGTCGACCCGCGTGCCGCTAAAAACCGCGCCGACTATTGCGGTCACACTTATTATTTTTGCTCGGCGGGCTGCCGCGCCAAATTCCTCAACGATCCGCAAAAATATCTGGGGCGGCGCGAACCCGAACCTGTCGCCGAGGGAACGACCTACACCTGCCCAATGCATCCGCAGATCCGGCGAGTCGGCCCCGGGTTGTGTCCGATCTGCGGCATGGCGCTCGAGCCTGAAATCGCCGGCACCGAAACCGGACCCAATCCCGAACTTGGGGACATGACGTGCCGATTCTGGATCGGCCTGGTGCTGACGCTGCCGGTCTTCATCCTGGAAATGGGCGCTCACGTCGCCGGCGCGCATACTTGGGTCGATCCGAGGCTGTCGAACTACGTGCAATTCGCCTTCGCGACGCCGGTGGTGCTGTGGGCTGGCTGGCCGTTCTTTGTTCGCGGTTGGCAATCCTTGATCACGCGCAATCTCAACATGTTCACGTTGATCGCGATGGGCACCGGTGTGGCCTTGGTCTACAGCCTGGCCGCTACCTTCGCGCCGGGAATCTTCCCGCAAGCCTTTCGTGATCGTGGCGGAGCGCCGGCCACGTATTTTGAAGCGGCCAGCGTCATCACTGTTCTGGTGCTGATGGGCCAGGTTCTGGAGCTTCGTGCGCGCGAGGCAACGTCGGGGGCAATCCGGGCGCTGCTCGATCTTGCCCCCAAAACTGCACGCCGCGTAAAAGATGACGGCAGCGAAGAAGACATTTCTCTCGAGGCAGTACAGGTCGGCGACCGTTTGCGCGTTCGTCCCGGCGAAAAGGTGCCGGTGGACGGGATCCTGTTCGACGGCCGGTCAACGCTCGACGAGTCCATGGTTACCGGCGAGTCCATGCCGATTGCCAAGGAAAAAGAGTCGCGCGTCATTGGCGGCACGATCAACAAGAGCGGAACCTTCACAATGCGTGCGGACCGGATTGGCCGCGATACCCTGTTGTCTCAGATCGTTCAGATGGTCGCCAGCGCGCAGCGCAGCCGCGCACCGATACAGCGCCTCGCTGACCAGGTTTCCGCATGGTTCGTGCCGGCAGTGATTGCAGTCGCACTTATCGCATTCGCCACCTGGGCGGCAGTCGGCCCCGAGCCACGTTTCGCGTATGGCCTGGTAGCGGCAGTGAGCGTGCTGATCATTGCCTGCCCTTGCGCGCTGGGGCTCGCCACGCCGATGTCGATCATGGTCGGTGTCGGCCGTGGCGCACAGGCCGGCGTATTGATCAAAAATGCCGAGGCCCTGGAACGCTTGGAAAAGATCGACACCCTCGTTGTCGACAAGACCGGCACGCTCACCGAGGGCAAGCCAAAGGTGGTCGCCGTTGTGCCGACATCCGGTTTCGACGAAGCGCAGGTGCTGCAGCTTGCTGCCAGCGTCGAACGCGCCAGCGAACATCCGCTGGCATCAGCCGTGGTCGCGGCCGCAGCGGAGCGCAAACTGGAGCTTTCAGCGGTGGGCGATTTCGATGCCCCTGCAGGAAAAGGCGCAATTGGAAAGGTCGAAGGCAAACGGATCGCGCTTGGCAATGCGCGTTTCCTCTCAACATTGAATATCGATGTAACCGCTCTTGCCGCGCAAGCCGAGCGACTGCGCAGCGACGGTGCGACTGCCATTTTCCTCGCCGTCGACGGCAAGGCTACTGGTGTCATTGCCGTCGCCGATCCCATCAAAGAAAACACCCCCGACGCCTTGAAGGCCCTCGCCGCGGACGGCATCCGGGTGGTCATGCTCACCGGCGACAACCGCACCACAGCGCAGGCCATTGCCCGCCGCCTCGGCATTGCGGAGGTAGAGGCCGAAGTTTTACCCCACCAAAAGAACGCTGTCGTTAAAAAGTTGCGCCGCGAGGGCCGCGTGGTGGCCATGGCCGGCGACGGTGTTAACGATGCGCCAGCGCTTGCTGCCGCCGAAGTCGGCATCGCCATGGGCACTGGTGCCGACGTAGCGATCGAAAGCGCCGGCGTAACGCTGCTTAGGGGCGACCTCACCGGCATTGTGAAAGCGCGCATCCTCTCGGCTGTCGTTATGCGCAATGTCCAGCAAAATCTATTTTTTGCTTTCGTCTACAACGCGCTCGGCGTACCGGTTGCCGCAGGCGTGCTGTATCCCGTGTTCGGTGTGCTGCTGTCGCCAATCATTGCAGCCGCCGCGATGGCGCTTTCCTCTGTCAGCGTCGTTGGAAATGCGCTGCGGCTGCGAGGTATCGCGCTTGAGATGCCCCGATCGACCGTTCGCTAGTAGACCGCCAGATATTTGAACAGCGACAAAATGCCAATGATGATGGCGATCACTCGGACGATC
>DATFXJ010000205.1:0-5193 GCA_035315965.1 Pseudolabrys sp. | reverse complement strand
GCCTTGACTAACCCGGCCCAGCGTTCGGTACGCACGGGCCCCGGGTTCACTGCGACGAAGCTGATGTTGTTCTTGCCGTACTGACCGGCCAGCGAAAGCGTGAGATTCTGCCCTGCGGCATTGGCTGCGCCGGGGCAAATTTCCCAGTAGGACGGCTTCACCCCGTCGTTGCCGATCAGATTAACGACACGGCCTCCGCCTTGCTTGACCATGATCGGCAAGACGTAGCGCAGACAACGCACATAGCCCATGAACTTGAGCTGAAGGCCTTTTTCCCAGTCGTCCTCGCTTAAATGCTCAATCACGCCGCCGGCCGCGGAACCGGCATTGTTCACCATGATATCGACGCGGCCGAGCGCCTTGGCGCCCTGTTCGATGAAATTTTTTGCATCCGCGTCCTTGCGTAGATCAGCCGCAATAGCCAGGATCTTGCGCCCAGTCTCCTTGGCGATTTCACTCGCCGCGGCTTCAAGCGGTTCCCTGCGGCGCGCGCAGATGGCGACGTCGACCCCTTCCCTAGCCAGCGCGCGAGCAATGCCCTTGCCGATGCCTTCACTACCGCCGGTAACCAGTGCGGTCTTGCCCTTTAGCTTGAGGTCCATCGCTTCCCTCCAGAATCTCTAGTGGGTTGGTTTGTGGGCGAGCCAGCGGCTGGCTTCGGCGGCTGCGAACAGATCTGCCAACGCTGCGTTGAACGCGAACGGTTCTTCGGTCGGAATGTTGTGGCCCGAGCGTGGGATCACCAGCAGACCTGCGGTTGGCACTGTGCGTTTGAGGTAAATGCTGCCTTCGATGCAGGGCTCGTCCTCATCGCCGACAATCACCAAAAGCGGCACCGAGTATTTCTTCAGTGCCGCTTCCATTTCCCACAGCGTCGGCCGCTTGAGTTGGAGATTGAACATGGTTTGCGCATGACCCTCTGCCGAATGCTCCGCGAGCATGCGGGCAAATTCGGCATAGCCTCGAGGATCCTTGTTTTTATGGGCCTGGCGCATCGGCGCGTCGGCGTATTTCACTGCCGCCGATGCAATACCTTCCTCAGCGAACATCTTCCCGGTCTCGGCCGCGAGCGCCTTCATTTCCTCGCGCTTCTTGACATCCGGACTCGAGCCCCAGCCACAACCTGCTGCGACAACCGAAATACAGCGTGCCGGCGCATGGATACCGACATGCAATGCCGTGTAGCCGCCCATGGAATGCCCGACAATATGTGCCTTCTCGATCTTGAGCGCATCCATGACTGCGATGACGTCATCACGCGCAATGTCTTGGCTGTACTTTGCACCATCTTCTGGTACATCGGAAGGTGGATAGCCGCGCTGACTGTAGGTGACACAACGATGGGCGCGGGAGAAATATCGCATCTGCATCTCCCAAGTGCGGTAGTCGCCAGCGTATTCATGGATGAACAGCACCGGCGTACCGATTCCAGCTTCTTCGTAATAGAGCCGCGTCCCATCTCGCGCAGCGATGTGCGGCATCACGCCCTCCGTCTACTTGCGACCAATTATTTGCACGCAAGTGAAAGCGGAGTAAAGTCGCACTCGCCTTCAAGCCATATGGCGCGCAAGATCACGGTTTAAGTGACCTCCAGGGGGAAGTGTCAATGCGCAGCTTGTCTCGTCGCGGCCTTGCCGCACTCACCGTTGCTTTGACAATAGCGGCCGGCGGAATTGCGTCTGCGCCTGCGCACGCACAGCAAAAACCGGTGATCAAGGTTTCCAGCCTTACGCTGCCGGTATTCAATCCCTTGGTCTGGAACATCATGAAGGCGCGCGGCTTCGACGCCAAAAATGGTTTCGAACTTGATGCGAAGGCTTATCCTTCGATTTCGGCTTTCTATGCCGGCTTCGCCACCGGTGAGACCGACGTGCTGATCGGCGGCCCGACCATTTTGCAGAAGCTTTATCAGGAAGGTGTGCCGGTTCGGATCATCGGTACCGGCTTCACGCTCGCCGATCTCGTCATCTTCACCAAGAACGACAAGATCAAATCACTCTCCGACCTCAGGGGCAAACAGCTTGCCGTTGACATGGGCGGTTCCCAGTTCCAGGTCACCAAGATGTACACCGCCGCCAAAGGCATCGATCTCGGAAAAGATATCATTGTGGTCAACGCAAATTTTGCCGTCGCCCGTGCTCAACTCGAGGCTGACCGTGTGGATGCGGCACTGGTAATCGAGCCGCTAGCCAGCATCATCCTGAAGCAAAATCCCGACTGGAAGGTGATTTTCAACGGCGCTGAAGGTTGGAAGGAAATCACCGGACAAGATGGTTGGGAAATCGTCACAGCGATGCGCGCTGATGCGATCGCAAAATATCCGAACGCACCGAAAATGCTGATCGCGGCTCTGCAGGATGTCGCCCAATTCCTGAAAACCGATACTGCGGAAGCGGACAAGATTGCCAACGAGACGCTCAAGCTTCCACCGGGCATCCTGACCGCTGCGCTTGCAAGCAACCGCCTGCAAATGGTGATCCATCCCGCCTGGGAGCCGGCTACCCGCAAGTCGATCACCGATATGATGGACCGGGCGGTAAAGACGGGTTTTTACGAAAAGATGCCGGACGAGAAAATCATCTATGCCCCATGAGGAGTTGCGTGAGTCTGTCCCGGTCCTGACTTTCCCGCGCCAGACTCTCGTCTCCCTTTTCGTCTTTGCGGTCGTCTGGGAGGCGCTGTCGCATTTGGCGCCTTACCTTGGGATTCCGCCGTTCGCAATACCAAGCTTTGTGCGCATCGCAAAAAGCGTCGCGACGATTACTCCGATCGACATCATCGTGACGCTGGCGCGCGTAATCGCGGCTCTCATCGCCTCATTTTTACTGGGCCTTGCCGTCGCGATGGCGATGTATCGCTCGGAATCGCTCGACAAGTATTTGCATCCCATGATCCGCCTGCTGATGGCAGTGCCGGTCGTGTCATGGATCCTGTTCGCGGTGCTGTGGTTTCCAGGCGTCGAATTCCGCATCGGTTTTGTGCTGGTGATTGTTTGCGGACCCGTATTCCTTATTGACACGCTCGACGCCATGCACGGTGTGCCGCGCGAATTGCGTCATATGATGCAGTCTTTCCGGCCGACAACCTGGCAATATTTTTTTAAGCTGATGCTCCCCGCGATTGTGCCGACTATCTTTACAAGCTGGAAGGTCAATATCAGCTTGGCGATCCGTGTTGTGACTATTGCCGAGTTGGTCGGCGCCGTGACCGGCATCGGACATCAATTATCGGTGGCGCAGGAATTGTTTTCTGTCGCCGACGTGTTCGCCTGGACATTGGTGCTGGTCGCCCTGCTGTTCCTGCTCGAAGCAGTCGTAGCACGCGTTGAAACCCGCGTATTGCGGTGGCGCGTATGAGCGGCCCTCCGCCCATCAAGGTGCGTGGCCTGCGCAAGATCTTCCGGCAGACCACAACGGGACAATCCGTAATCGCAATCGAGCGCCTCGACCTAACCATTTCCCCACGCGAGGTGGTAGCAATTGTCGGCCAGACTGGTTGCGGAAAGTCTACCTTCTTTGACTTGATGATCGGCCTCGAAGCGCCGACGGAGGGCTCGATCCATATCGGAGCCAAAAGCCCCCACGCGGACTTCGACTATTTCCGGGGCAGGATCGCAACCGTGTTCCAGCAGGACCGGCTGCTGCCCTGGCGCTCAGCACTAGACAATGCACGGCTCCCGCTTGAGCTCATTGGCGTGCCCGAGGAGGAGCAGCACGAGCGCGCGCTTAGCTGGCTCAACCGGCTTGGTTTAGCCCATTTCACCAATGCCTATCCGCACGAGCTCTCAGGTGGCATGCGCCAGCGTGTGGCTATTGCGCGCGCTTTTGCAGTCGAGCCCGATATTCTGTTGGCGGACGAGGCCTTCGGCCATCTCGACGAGGTTACCGCTGCGGAATTGCGCGACACTTTTCTCAAGCTGGCGCGCGAATGCGGCTCTACCGCGATCCTAATCACTCATCAACTGGAAGAAGCGATCAGCATCGGCGACCGCATTGTGGTGTTTGGCAAGTCAGCCAAATTGCTCGCCGACATTCATGTCGCGCAATGGTCGAAACCGAATTACGGGCTGCTGCGCGAGGCGATTCAGTCGACGTTGCAAAGCGACCGGCCTGATCCGCGGCTGAAGGATCCGCGTACGGAAACGAAGCGAAAGAAGTAGCGCTAACTGCGCATGATCGCCTTGGCCGCGTCGCCGACGGCTTCCACCGACATGTCGGTGTCGAGGAAGCAGACAATGCGGCAGGGGCAACCTTCAAGCCCTTCAAAGCGCCACGGAAACGCGCCGATCACGCAACGCTTGCCAAGCATCATCTCGATATCACCACCGAGATTCTCTGCATGGAGCAAGCCCTCCTGAAAAGCCCAACTGTGGAAGGGGAACATATCTTGCCGCACCTTGCGACCTGATTTTTTGTGCGTGAATTCGAACGCGCCGAAGAATTCCGCCGGCGTCTTGCCGTGGTTCCTCGTAAACTCGTCGGCGAGATCGGGCCGCATCCGGCGGATCGACGTATTCATGGCGTGATCGCAGGAGCCGCAATCCATTCCCCACCACCGGATCTTTTTCTTCAGCATCCAATGCAGCGTGTCGAGATTGGGCCCGGGGTGATAGCAGAAGTATTTCACCAGATCTTGCTGCGGCTGGCCTTCATAGTGGCGATGCCAGCCCGTGTGCAAGATGAGGATATCGCCCTCTCGAATATCAGCGCCGGTCTTTTCGAGCATCTCTGGTGTAATCACCGCCCAATCGTGCACGTGCCTTGAGATGTCGACCACAACGCCGCGGTTCACCAGATAATCGAGCGGCAGCGAAGCCATGTCGCCCTTGGGATTATCGGTCGCGTGCATGGCGCCATCGAAATGCGTGCCGACATGCAATGCAGTGTCGATGCGCTGCGCCACGATCATTTGGGTCTGGAGATTTTGCGCGTAGTACATCTTGTTGCCGGCGTAACCGACCCAGCCAGGCGTGTGCACATTCATAACATGGGAGAGGTCGACGATCTTCATCGCGCGAGTCCTGATGATGGAAGGTCAGTTAATCGATCACAAGAGCCCCCTCAGCGCCAGATGGGCACCGAGCAGCATCAGAAGCAAACATTGCTCAAAGCCGCACTTCGAGACAATGCGAATGACCGTTACCCTCGTTTATGATTTTGGCGAGGCCACCTTCGTTGCCGCGCTTTACGGTTC
>DATFXJ010000204.1:0-3952 GCA_035315965.1 Pseudolabrys sp. | reverse complement strand
GTGCAATAATGCTCGATCGATCGCAACGACAGGGCCTGGCGGTACCCTGGAAAGGCGGGGACGACATGATGGCGGGCAACGGCAGGGATGCTCACCAAGACAAAGCGCGACGGTTTCGCGACGCCGCGCTGCCCCATCTCGACGATGTCTACACGCTGGTACGATACCTGCTCCACGACACGGCGGATGCCGAAGATGCCGTGCAGGAGTGCTATGTGCGCGCGCTGCGCTATTTCGACACGTTTCGCGGGCCGGCGATCAAGCCTTGGCTCTTCGCCATCCTGCGCAACGTTTGCCGTGGCGAATTCGCTTGCCGCTCCGGCGCCTTGCACCACATTGATCACTCGATCGACGGCAAAACGGACGAAGACGAAGACGCCGTCACGCCTCTGTGGCAGGAGCCGCCGGTGTCACCAGAAACGGAACTGCTGCATCAGCGGGACGCAGAAACAATCCGCCGTCTCGTTGCGGAGCTTCCCGACCCCTTTCGCGAGGCGATCGTGCTGCGCGAAATCAACGATTTGTCCTATCGCGAGATCGCCGATGTCGTCGGTGTACCTGTCGGCACGGTGATTTGGCGTTTGGCACGTGCGCGGTCCATGCTCCGGCAGGCATGGATTGCAGAGGAAGGACCGCCAACATGACCTGCAACGAAGCCGAAATTTTGCTCCACGCCCTCCTCGATGGCGAAGCGTCCTAGCCGGGCCTAGACCAGCCGCAATTTCCCGTCTTTCGAGGCCGAAATCTCGGGCGAGATCGAAGATCTCTATCGTTGGCGATCGATCATTTGATACCGTTCCCTCGGAGATGGCGGCCGGGAATGGACTCCTTGACCGCCGTGCCCTTCTTGGCGCCGGAGCCGCCGCAGTTACCGCTGGCCTTGTTGGCGGTCCGGATTCGGCGCTAGACGCGGATCCGCTACCAACGTCTACCTGCACTACGCGCTCGACTTATGAGGCGCGCCGGCGGTAGAACGCCGAGCCGAAGAAGCCAAATGCGAATTGGAATTCGCCTCGCCATTACCAGTCTCGTGCTCGCCTCCATCATCGTGAGCGCCATGGGCGTCCATCTGCTGTGGTGGCGGACGGCAGAGGGAAATAGTCAAGCCCTCGCGGCGACCATCAACGAGCAGATCGTCTCGGCCGTAGGAAAAGAGCTTGAGACCATCACGACGCAAGCGCGTGCCGCGCACACTGCCATTCGCACCTTATTCGTTCAAAACGTGCTGGAGACACGCGAGGCGGACAAGCGGGAGTTTGTCTTTCTTTCTCAGCTGCAGGCGCAACCGGGCATATCCTGGGTGGTGTTCGGTTGGCCCGACGGCGCCTTTTTCGCCGCCCATAAATTGGGCGATCTCGGCCTCGAAATGATGGAAATCGCGCGGACCGACGGCGTTCTCAAACGCCGCATCGATGAGTATCAAGTGGTTGTCGGAGATATCCAATTCGAGAAACGGCATTTCGAAAATACCGATTACTTGGTCACCGATCAGCAATGGTATCGCGAAGGGATAAAAAACGACGAGCCGAGCTGGTTTGAAGTCACTGCATATCCAGTCGGATTGCGCCCATCCATCGCTTACGCCGGCCCAATTGACGTGTACCAAAAACGCCAGGGAGTTCTGGCAGTCATCATCGAAAATACGCGGCTGGCGCAATTCCTCTCGCAATTGTCGGTGGGAAAGTCGGGTGCGGCCTTTATCCTCCGCCCTGGCGGAATCGTAATCGCCGCGCCCGATCCGGATGCCGATGAAACGAATATGCAGCGATCGGATCAGCCTCTGCTACCGATCGCACAAGCTGCTATCAAGCAGGCGGATGTCGCGGACGGGAATGATAAAAGCGCGCGTCAGGTACGGCTGGTCGCCGACGGAAATGCCTACGAGGTCACGCTAACCCCGCTCGCCTTTCCCGGATGGGCGCTGGCGACCGTGATCCCGGAGGCCGAATTTCTCGGCCCGGTTGAAACGACGATCCGCCATTTGCTCATTGGCCTGGCAGTTCTCGTGGCGGCTGCGGCTGTTCTATCGGCCTGGCTCGCGCGACGCCTGCTGGCCGAGCCGCTAATAACGGTCATGGAGGAAGTCAAACACGTCGAGCGATTCGAACTCGGCCAAGTGCGACGCCATCCCTCGCGCGTCACTGAACTCGCCAATCTATCCAACGCCATAGCCGACATGGCCGGCGGTTTGGCGGCTTTTAGAAAATATATACCGGCGGATCTCGTGAGGATGCTGGTGCGCGAGGGCGTCGAGCCGCGGCCGGGGGGCTCGGTGCGAACGCTGACGGTGATGTTCGCGGACATTGCCGGCTTTACCGGATTGTCCGAACGGCTTGGCGATCAGATCATTCCGCTGCTCTCCAAGTATCTCGATATTATGTCGCGCGAGGTCAACAGCCACGGCGGCACTATCGACAAATTCATTGGCGACGCGGTCATGGCGTTTTGGGGCGCTCCGGTAACGAACGCCGACCACGCCATCGATGCATGCCGCGCTGCGCTCGCCTGCCAGCATTCTCTGCGGGCCTCGGGACCGACTGATGATGGCGGCCGGCCGCTGAAAGTCCGTATCGGCATCAATTCTGGCAACATGCTGGTCGGCAATATCGGTTCGGAATTCCGGCTCAACTACACCGTGATCGGCGATGCGGTGAATGTCGCAAGCCGCTTGGAAAGCGCCAATAAAGAATATGGCACCGATATCATCATCGGCGAGGAAGCGCGTCGGCTCGCTGGTGATCGGATCTGCGTGCGCGAACTGGACCGACTGATGGTCTACGGCCGCTCAGGTGGGCTAACAATTTATGAATTGCTGGACGTCGACGATGCGGCCACGGTGCTGCCGCGCTGGGTTACGCTTTATGAGCGTGCCCTGGCCGCCTATCGCTCGCAGGATTTCGCCGGTGCCATACTGCTCTTTCGGCAGGTTTTGGCAGAGCGCGAAGCGGATCAGCCGGCGCGCCTCATGTTAGCGCGGTGCAGTGAATTTCTCAGTTCACCGCCGGGACAAGATTGGCAAGCAACAAATGCAATGAAGGTGAAGTAGCGGATCAGCTTTTTTGGTATGCACAGGGTCCGTGGCTTGCGCATTCATCGTGCGTGCATCGAGACAATTTTATATGGACCGCCGACTACCATCACAGGGTTGTGACGCCTCGTCATAAAACATGATGGCGGGATGCGCTCCAGGCTCTGCTATGAAATGCGCGCAGCAAGTGCCTCGCAACGCCAGTTTCTCTGGACAGGAGAATCCCATGGGGTCTAAAAACGTCGTCAGCACTGCTACCATCGTCGGTTCCTTCACCGCCGCGTTGACCATGCTCACTGCGCCGGCAGCTGCCGGGCCGAAGCCCCCGCAGCCCACAATGGACAAATGTTTCGGCATTGCGCTGAAGGGCGACAACGATTGCGCCGCCGGCCCCGGCACCACCTGTGCAGGGACTGCGGCCGCCGACTATCAGGGCAATGCCTGGAAGTATGTTCCGAAGGGAACGTGCGAGACGATCAAGACGCCAAAAGGCATGGGCTCGCTTCAACCGATCAAGTCTTGATGTTGTGAGGGGCACCGCACCTGCGCGCCTCTCATTGGTCGCTCCCAGCTACGTTAGATGCTGAACGTGCGCAAGGCCTCGAAACTTCCGGCGCGTGCCGGCGTCGGCTTCAAGCCGGTGCATTTTCGCGCCATTCTCGTCGAGCCGCAGCCAATTGGCTTCTTCGAGGTGCACGCGGAGAATTACATGTGTGCGGGCGGGCCGCCGCATGCGCAGCTTGCCGCGTTGCGCCAACGCTATGCCTTGTCGCTCCACGGCGTCGGCTTGTCGATCGGCTCGATGCAGCCGCTCGACCGTGATCATCTGGCGCGGTTACGCAGCTTATGCGATCGCTATGAGCCGGAGAGTTTCTCCGAACACCTCGCCTGGTCATCGCATGACGGCGTCTATTTCAACGATCT
>DATFXJ010000203.1:0-36338 GCA_035315965.1 Pseudolabrys sp. | reverse complement strand
CGCGCAAGGCGTGCACCAAATGGGCTACGCCACGTTTGCGCGGCTCGTCGCCCAATCTTCACTTATCGATGGCGTCGTAATCGCGGTGACTGCACGAAGAGCTGCATTCCTCGAGAACGACTTGCCGAAGCTTAAGGAACTCAAAAAGGATTCTCGCAAGCCGATATTCATGTGGACCTATACGCTGCCAGCCGACCGCAGCGTCGAGATCCTCAACGAGGCCGGCTATCCGCTGTTCATCAGCGCGCTCGGCTGCGCACGCACTATGCGCGCCATGGCCGACTACCGCAGCTTGCGCGACCGGGCATTAAAGAGGCCGCAAGCTTCTGCTGTGCCGCAGCCGGGCCATGCCAAGGTCCGCGCAGCGCTCGCTGATGTTGGCATGGTGGTGAGCGAATGGCGCGCACGTCCTCTGCTCAACGCCTATGGCATTGGCGGCAATGTAGGAGTGCTTGCGCGCTCGGGTGAGGAGGCGGAGGCGGCCGCCAAGGCCATCGGCCGCCCGGTCGCTCTGAAGGTCCAGTCCGCCGATATTCCACATAAGACGGAGGCTGACGCCGTGGCACTAAATGTCGGCGTTGATGGCGCGCGCGTTGCTCATGAGCGAGTGCTTGCGAGTGCCAGACGCTATGCACCCCAGGCGCAAATCGAAGGAGTGCTGGTGCAGGCTATGGCGGCCGCCGGGCGCGAAGTGATCGTTGGCATCAACCGTGATCAACGTTGGGGGCCGCAGCTGATGGTCGGCCTAGGGGGCGCTTTGGTCGAGGCCATGCGCGACGTAGTGCTCGCACCAGTCCCGCTCGATCGCGATGCAGCGCTCGCGCTGCTCGGCCGCCTCAAAGGTGCGGCTGTTCTCGGGCCTTATCGGGGCATGCCGGCGGCCGACACCGAAGCGCTTGCCGATCTCATGGCGAAGCTCTCGCAATTCGCATTCGATCACGCCGATGAGATTGCCGAAGTCGATCTTAATCCTGTGATCGTGTACGGCAAGGGCGACGGTGTCACCGTGGTGGATGCCTTGATCGTCAAGCGCACCGCACAACAAGCGAACCGCAGCACGGCAGCCGAATAAAGGGACATATGCCATGGGTGACATCGGAGTCGAAAAAACTGGTCACGTCGCCTTGGTCGAGATCAGGCGACCGCCGAATAACTTCTTCGACATCCCACTGATCAAGGACATCGCCAGCGCTTTCGAACGCTTCGACGAAGACCGAAACATTCGCTCTGTCGTACTGGCGGCGCAGGGTAAAGCATTCTGTGCCGGTGCCAATTTCGGCGACGGCTCGACGCTTGACGCGCAAGGCCGCCGCCCCGACGAGCCGGCGCCCGGTGTCGCGCCGCTGTATATCGAGGGCAATCGCCTGTTCCGCACCAAAAAGCCAATCATCGCTGCCGTTCACGGTGCGGCTGTCGGCGGCGGCCTAGGGCTTGCGATGGTGGCCGACTTCCGTGTGACCTGTCCGGAGGCGCGCTTCTGCGCCAACTTCACGCGTCTCGGTTTTCATCCCGGCTTTGGGCTGACCGTCACATTGCCCGCCGTGATCGGCGAAACCAAAGCCGCGCTGATGTTCTATACTAGCCGTCGCGTGCCAGGCGACGAAGCTTACGCAATGGGCCTTGCCGACGTCCTGGTGCCGCAAGATCAAGTGCGCGACGCCGCGATCAAGCTCGCCGCTGAGATCAGCGAGAATTCCCCGCTCGGACTTATCGCCACTCGCATGACCATGCGCGGCGACGTCGCCGACCGCGTGCGCAAAGCAACCGAACATGAGCTCAAAGAGCAGATGCGCTTGCGCAAGACAGACGATTTCAAGGAAGGCGTGAAATCAGTATCCGAGCGACGCATACCAGATTTCAAGGGACGTTAGGGCGACGCCTGAATACTGACCGCACAAAATCGCGGGATCGTGCTAATATTATTCCGCGGCCTGCTGCCACGGGGGGCGCATGGTTTCGAGACCATCCACCGTGGTGGCGGAGATAGTTGTGCGCACCATAAGGCGTGCCTCGTGCGCGGGCCACGGCCGCCCGCGATGCATGGTCGCTCTATTGTCCCACATAACGACGTCGCCGCTGCGCCAGCAATGTACATAGCTCGTTCCCGGCGTGGTGACGGCCTCCATCAATTCGTCGAGTAATTTTTTTCCTGCCGTCGGTTCCATTCCCTCAATCGCGTAGGCATGTGAGGCGAGATAGAGGGCGCTGCGCCCGTTGATCGGGTTCTTCCACACAAGACGCCAGCATTGTGGGGGAAGGGCTGCTCGCTCTTCGGGGCTTGCGAGGTCGGGGGCTATTTGGCCGCGGGAATGAGCATAGTCGTGCCAGGCAAAGGAATTTTGAAGCTTCTGGCGCAACTCCGACTCAAGGCGCTCAAAGGCGAGGCGAGTCGAAACGAATTCGGTTTCCCCACCGCGCGCCGGTATTATGCGCGCCGAAAGGACCGACGTCAGCGCTGGAATCTTTTTGAACGAGCTATCAGTATGCCAAAGTTGGTTGGCCCTATTACGCAGCGCAAGCCGGTGATCGACCGGCACAACCTTCCCGTCCTCACCAATTGTGCTGAGGATGACGAAATGGGTGCCGGTGCCTTGAGAGCCGACCTTCGTCACCTCAGGCGGACCAAAACAGCGAGAGAAGATGAGCTGCGACTCATCGTCCACCCTCTGGCTGCGAAAGATAAGGACCGAATGATCCTCAAAGGCCGCGCGCACTGCAGAATACTTGGCGGCATCGGATGCGATCTCCGCAATCGTCACCCCGCGTAACTCCACGGCGAACCCTGGACCTAGCGGAATGATATCCATCGACGACCCCTTCAACTCAACTTTCCTCCAAATAGTACTCGCTGGCGAGGAATCCTGGAGTCGAGAGAAACAGGAGGAGCACAGATGGCTGTGCAGAACTCACCCACCCTGTACGACCGGCTCGGCGCTGTCTATAGCATCGCCACCGTGATGATGATTTCATCGACCGGATCATGGTTGATCCCTACTAACCATCTTCGAGCGCGGACTTCCGGACGAACGCTCCCTCGGCCATTGATGCCCGCCGTTCGCCCCGCATCAATCGGGCGCCGCCCGGAGCGCTGCTCACGCTGGCGCTGACAGCCCAGCTCAGAGCAAGTGTGACGCTTAGCACGATCGTGCCTTTTACAACGGCAGGCATTGGAATCTGCAACAGCGCATATTGCGTCCAGATCACAAACACATAATGAAAGAGATAGATGCCGAAAGCATTCTCGGAGATCCTCGCAAGGACACGTCGCCGCATCGGAGCGAATCGCAGGAAAAAGGCGGCTGAAGCAAAGCAAGCGCTCGCTGCAAATAGAACGACACCGAGTTCGCGAACGATACTCAAACCTAAGTGCGCCGTATCCTGTCCCCTCACAATCATTGCCGCGGGAACCACCCACAGGAGGAACGATGCGAGCGCGCCAGAGAGCCAAAGGGCCCAGCGCTGAGCCAGCATTGCGTCCGGCCGGAGGAAACTTCGATCAATTCCGCTAGCTCCAACCGCGAGACCGGCCAAAAAGTAGACGGCGTACTGCGGCGCGAGACTGGGTTGAATCGCAAATGGTCCGAGATGGACCCACTGCCAAGGTACAAAAAAGGCGGCCAAGGGCAAATAGACCAGCGCCGAAACGATCACAAGGCTAATGAAGAAGCGCTCGGGGTGGCTGCTGGCGTAGGCCGAGAGCCGGCCAAGAAGTTCTTCCGAGCGCGGAGCGAGCCAATAGAGGCCAGCAACCATGACATTTAACACAAGTATGAACCACAGGAACCAGATCGGCCCGTTCGGCCAGAACGGCAATGCAATCCAGTTTGACCAGAACCCAGACCAGCTCGGATCGATCGACCTTACACAGTACACCGGAAAATAGGCTGCCGGCATCAGCAGATATACGCCCACCACGAACGGCAGGCCGAGCCGCAGGACACGGTCACGAAGGAATGGCGCGGCTCCCTTACGTACGAGGCTTGGCCAGACGAACAGGCCTGACAAAAAGAACATGAGCTGCATCAGGTGAAGAAACTGGAATGCACCGAACAGGTCGAAGCCCAACCAGCGGTCGTTGTCGATAATTGGATGGGCCTGCCAATCATAAGGTGGAGCGTCAAAAGGCGATGGCGATAGGGGCAGTGACGCCATGTAGGCCATGAAGGAATGGAACGCCAATACCATCAGGATGATGAAACCACGCAAGTTATCGAGTGCCAGACTTACCCTAGACATGGCAATTTTCCGTTTCGAAAACGCCAACGTAGCACTTATAGGGCGCACGAACTCGGCAGTTGGGTGCTCAGAGCAAGCGATACATGATAACAGAGCCATCTCGGGCGACGAGTTTCGCTTGCACGAGTCGCGCCTTCTCGTCGTACCAGACGTCCTGAGAATACCGGCTATTGATCGTGTAGCGATGCGCCTTGACGACTTTATTATTGATCGTCAGTTCCTCCTCGCCACCGTCGCGGACGGAGACCGCCATGATCTGCCCATCTTGAGCGTCCAGCATGATAGGTCGTCCTAAAAGCTCCGGATTCCAGAAGCTATTGGGCATGATGTTTGGATCGATAAAGATGGACTTTCCATCCACTTTGACTTCGAGACCAGACCCATTCGCCTCGGCTGAAACGAAATGTCGTGTTCCGTTGTTGTTAGATGTTGAACTGAGCGCCACCAGGCGTCCATTAACCCACCGTTCGCTTGCCGTAAGTTGCAAACGATAGGCTGTGACGAACAGAACTTTGACCGTGAGATCGGTGGTAATAGCTACTGAAATCTCTTTCCCACTGCGATTCACTTCAATAACGTGCGTGCCGATTTGTTCACCATTGCGCATAATCGCAAACCGCCTCGTGTCAGTGGAGGCTTGCGCGCCAGCACCGAGCAACATTAGTACACTCAGAGCGGCAGTCACTTTCATGCGTGCTCCGTCTCATGGAGTGAAGCAAATAGCGCTGGATTTGCGAAATCACATTTAGTTAGCGTTGTGTCGCGTGATGCCAGTGTAATTGAGTGGTGGCAGAAACGCGCCGACCCTATTCGCGCATAAATCCGATTCGGTGGAGCAATATGCCTTATCATCAGTCGTTTCGGCGGAAGTAGGCATCAACCTGCATTCCGGACGCCAGTGGTCCAGGGTCGCTCAGATCAATCACCACCTCTACAACATCTATGTCGGTTCGGTTGCGTGATCCGCGTGCAGCGCTGGTCGCCGGCCCGACAGTCGGCGCAATAGTAGCGACCTTGCCCGAGATCTCACGGTTGGGAAATGCAGTAGCCCGAATGACGACTGACTGTCCGACCTTGATACTCTCTACATCGCGACCATCCAGTTCCGCACGCACTCGCAGGGTCGAGACGTCGCCAATCAGGAGCAATGGTTGTGCCGAAGACGGCATTGCCGTTTCACCTACCTTGGCATTGACCTGCAACACTGTGCCAGCGATCGGTGCGCGGATGGTCATTTTATCGACCGCCGCCCACGCCACTGAACGTTCAGCGCGCGCGATGTTAAGCTGAGCTTCGGATTGGCTAGGAAGCGGGCTCTGGGCTTCAATCGCTCGAAGCGCGGCTGCGCGTGTTCTCCACCTTTCCTGCGCGCGTGAGAGGGCCGCGCGAGCTGCACTGAGGTCAGCTTCCGAGCCGCCGCGCCCCCGCCGTGCTACCGCGGCCGTATCAACAGCTGAGCGCGCATCAAAGACCTCAGATTCAGCCTCGCTCAAGGCATCTTCAGCCCTGCGCCGATCAGCCGCTTTGCCAGAAGCACGCTGGTCGTTCCGCGCACGTTCGCGCAACGCAACCTGAGCCTCCGCCGCCGCAAGCCGGGCCCGGACCTCATCATCTTTGAGTCTGATCAACGGTTCTCCGGCGAACACTTTATCATTGACCTTGACCAGCACTTCGCTGACGAGGGCAACGACCACCGGGGTAATCTTTATCTCGCTTGACAACGGTTCAACACGCCCCGGGGCCACCGCCTGCCAGCCTTTGTTGGATCCCGCAGCATTTTCCACCACGAGCGGTGCCGTTTGCAGTCGTGTGATCAATGCGGCGAACGCGATGACAGCGATCAAACCGACTAAACTCAGCACCGTCGAAACACTCGCTTTTCGCTGAAGCATTATCTGGGTTATCCGCTACCAGTTTGCGATCTTATCGATGTCAAGACAATTTTCTGCTCCTCGCGAACGATACGTCCATCTTCTAGGTAAATTACTCGATCAGCGAACGGCTCGATGCGCGCGTCGTGAGTTACCACTAACACGCCGCGTGAACGATCTTTGGCAATCGTAGAGAGGATCATCATGATAGCGCGACCATTCTCACCGTCCAGCGCCGCGGTTGGCTCATCGGCAAGAATAGCCGATGCATTGGCGACAATCGCACGCGCTATTGCTACCCGTTGTTGTTCGCCGCTGCTCAGCTCGCGGGGATAGGCACCCGTCTTGTGGGAAAGGCCGACCTTAGCCAGGGCCTCCTTCGACCTGGCCACAGCCTCCTTAGTAGGCTCATCTCGCACATCCAGCGCTAGGCGAACATTGTCAGTGGCGTTCAGCGTCGGAAAAAGATGGTATGACTGAAAAATAAAACCCACATTGTCCCGCCTAAGCTTGGTCAACTCCTCCAAAGTCGCCCCTTCGGTCGAGCGGCCGCCGACACGAACCGTCCCGGTTGTAGGCGTCAGCATGCATCCGAGTACCGACAACAACGTGGTTTTGCCACTACCGGACGGTCCCATAAGAAGAGCCAATTCACCGCCCTTTAACGAAAGGCTTACGCCCTTGAGCGCCCGCACTTGAGCCGCGCCGCTGCCCAAGACCTTTGCGACCTCGATCGCTTCGATCACTAACTTGGTCATCGCGCAAAGACCACAACAGGATCGACGCGCGTAACTCGCACAATGGCGGCGATCGCGGACGCAACGCACATGAGAACGGTGAGCAGAAATAAACTCAACGTTAAATTGGAAGTTATGACGATCGGCAAGGCCGTCGCTGCAGTCATTCTTACAATGGCGGCGTCGATCAGCGCAGCAATGAAAAAGCCGATCACGGCGCTAATAAGGGCCTGGCAGATGATGACCTTGTAGATATAGAGATTGGACGAACCGATCGCGCGCAAGGTTGCGAATTCGATCAGATGTTCCTTGGTGCTGGAATAAAGTGTTTGGGCAACAATGACCGTTCCCACGATAATCCCGAGGAGAGCGCCTCCGAACAGGGCAGCTCCCGCACCTGTACCAAACAGCCAGAACCATATACTGCGGTTACGAAATTCAGAGGACGTCAGAACCTCAATATCGGAAATGTTTGCTAAAAGTTGACGGCGGACGGCATTGACCTTGGCTTCAGGGGAGAGTCGCACAAGAATATAGGTTGCCTCGTCAACCGAAATTCCAATACGTAGCCGCGCCCGATCGAAATCCATGAACACGTAGGGGGTGGTCGTAAATGAGCGGATTCCATTTGTAACCGCCGCCACTCGCACTCTCTGCTGGCGAATTTCGGCAGTCGCATCGAGTCCGGAAATCCCAAGCCGGTCGAAGTAGGACCGATCGACAGCAATTGCATCGGGCATCGAGAGCGCTTCTAGGTGGCCCTCGACTAGGTTCCAGGGCAGCAACGCTTTCGCCCTCAGGTCTGAGCCAATGATAAACACAGGAGTGGTGCCGCCGCTCGGGATTCGCCAGTCCGCGAATCCGACCACAATAGGCAGCGCATCAATCACTCCGTTGGTCGCGCGCACACGAAACTGATTGCGGACGGCGAGCAATGATGGATCTTCAAAGCACTTCGTGCCTTTTGGCACGATCCAGAGATCAGCCGAGGCATGATCGATCATTGTTGTTACCATTCGTCCGAAGCCGACATACAGACCCATCTGCACAGTGACAAGGACGATGGAGAACACGATGCCGATCAACGTTGCGACGAAGCGAAGCCGGTCGTGAAACAGATTTCGGAATGCAAGCTTAAAGACCAACGGCATACTGACCTTATACCTTACCAATCGTAGTGAATCCGACCAACTGACCTCGGTTACCAGGATTTTAATGCAACAACCGTGGCCAATCCTCTTGGGCTGTATCGTCAAAGCCCGGCGCATCTCCTCGGAGAGTCCTGCAACAAAATCGGCCTACATGCCCGCCATCGTCCGGTAATGCCTCCGGATGGCATTTTCTTTGCGCGAATGTCGCGCTAATGAATTTCGCCCTGGGTCAGAAAGGCCGACAGTGGCGAACAAAGTGGACGCACAAATTGCACCGATCAATGTCCGCTATTAGAGCCAACGCAAGCAGCTTCACTCTGACGTCGCAATGTCTGCCTTTGACCCACGTGGGTATGCACGCATTGCCGATCAATTTCCGCTTGGTCGCTTCCGCAGGCCGTCGTCAAGCCATTCCACCTTTTGGACTCGGTAGACCTTAACACCGCCGGGGGCCATGACCTCCACGGTGGTGCCCTTGATCTTGCCGATCAGTGCTCGCGCGATCGGTGAATTTACCGAAATTTTCCCCCTGTTCGCGTCTGCTTCCGGCTCGCCAACGATACGCCACACCTTCTTCTCGTCAGTATCTTCATCAATCAACGTCACCGTGGCCCCGAACTTGATAGTACCGCCAGAAAGCTTTGACACATCGATCACTTCGGCACGCGCAAGCTTGTCCTCAAGTTCGGCAATACGGGCCTCATTGATCTCCTGGTCTGCCTTGGCAGCGTGATACTCCGAATTCTCAGCCAGATTGGAATCGTCGGCTATCGCTTCTTGAATCCGCTGAATCAGACGTGGGCGCTCGACCCGAATGCGCTGGTTCAGTTCATCCTCAAGGGCCGAGTAACCCGCGGCGGTCATGGGGAATTTAGTCATCGATTTTTGCCATCTATTCGTGCAGATCGAGATCGAATCTTACTTGGCCGTGTTTCGTTCCATCAATCATATTCGGCCCTCACCCTACGCCATAGGCCGTGTGCCGACCTTGAAAAGCTCCGAACAACACCATTTTTGGACCTAGGAATTCGGTGCACTGGTTCACGCCAGGTCCATGGCTAAGCGTTTGAGATCGGCGAGCGAGCAGTAAGATAGGGCAGCCTCATGAGTGGCGCGCAAGACTACGCGGGGTGCTTGGCCTGCTTCGAATGCTTCCTGCCAGCGGGGCGCACATAAGCACCAGCGATCCCCGGGTTTCAGTCCTGGAAAGCCAAGTTCTGGCATCGGGGTCGAAAGATCGTTGCCGCGCAATTTTGAAAAATCGAGAAACGCAGCTGTCATCACGACGCAGACTGTATGACTGCCAATATCCTCTCGCCCAGTATTACAGCAACCGTCTCGATAAAACCCTGTCATGGGCTTGATCGAGCAGATTTCGAGCGGCTCGCCGAGCACGTTATGATCCGTCAACCGACGATCGGCTCCGTTATCCCTGTTGTCCCGCAACATCTATCGTCCCTCAGCACTGCAGATCTCGGTAACCGATCTAGGTCAATTTGCCGGTTGACGTAAAATTATCACGCGACCCGACACCCTGCGACAGTCGTATCGGGTATATTAGATGGAATTAGGTTGGCGAGGTGATCGGCCTCCGCCCACAACGCTGCGGTATCCTTGAGCTACACCACAGCAGTATCGGGACCCAGACTCGCACATGTTCCACTATTTGATCATATTGCCCACACGAACGCCTAGTGAAGGCGACTTTGAACCGCGCCCTACTGCTTCGGTGAGACGCGAGTCGCTACGTTAGCCTTGCCAACCTTTACTGTGCTCTCGGGACGGCATTCGTGCGGGGTGATTATCGCTAAATTCTCAGGCCATGCCGTTACCTTTCGAAGTTCGCCAACGGTCCTTGCGGATACTCCAATGTCTGGGTCTACCTCGACCCGCATCTGATCCGGCAAGCTACCAAGTACTATTTCAAGCGCAGCAACGCTTTTAGCCTTATATCGCATTGGGCTTCCTCCCTCTCCGGTACCCGACTGCTGGCTGTCGGGGAAGCATGAAAAAAGTTGACAGTGCAGCGAATGCACGCCGGGAGCGACCCGAATTGGGATCTTGCCTGACTAATGTGACCCGCAGAGGGCCGGTCCCGAAGAACTGTTCGTGTGCTTGCCGCTATGCTGCGGCCCGAACGAGTTACGCAACAATCATCGCGGCCTTTTGACCCGGTGCAATCATTCCGACCTCCGTGCCAGAAGGGTTACGGCTAAGATGTTGGATCATGAAACCGCAATGTCAAGCAACCAGGCGATCGAAAACTCGAATATCACCTTCTATTGTGCTCGGTATAGGCCATTGTATCGAATCAATAAAATGGTTTGAGCCGACCTGCACTGAACTTGCTGCCTGTCTGGAGATGTCCAGAGAGGTGAGGAAACTCAGAGAAAACGCGCCACACCGAGTAAATCCCGGTGATGAGCCAATATAATTTTTCTTACGTTGAAGACTGCGTCCTTCGCGTTTTTGAATGTTGGCTTTCCGAAGGTAAAGCGGACATCGGTCGCACGAATGTCCGCTAATGACCCAAAGCCGGACCTCGAAACGTTTAGCCTCTTGACCGATTGCCATCGATCCTGGAAAGGGTTAACGGGAATCAAGGGGTTGCGCGTTTTTCTATGCTCTTTCAAAGTCAATTCTACGTACTTGTGTTCCTTCCGACCGTCGCAGCACTGTACTACGCTGTCGCTAATTCAATTTCCGGGCGGCAATGGCTGCTGATCGCCGCCTCCCTGATCTTTTACGGATGGTGGGACGTGCGGTTCGTCGTCCTGCCGGTAGCCCAGATCGCAGCGACGTGGCTGGTTGCGCTTGCGCATGAGCGTACGGCAAAGCGCGAGTTCCTGCTTGCGGGCGTCATACTCAATCTCGTCTCGCTCGGAACGTTCAAGTATCTGGATTTCCTAGTCGTCACATTCGATAGCTTGATCGGCTTTGCCTTGCCGCCTCCCAGTATCATTTTGCCAATCGGCATCAGCTTCTTCTCATTCCAGCTCATCTCGTATTTGATCGACCGTATGCGTGGCAACGCGCCAATATACGCCTTCCGTCCTTTTGCGCTCTTCGTGCTGCTGTATCCACACCTAATCGCAGGCCCCATTGTACGTCACAACGAACTAATCCCTCAATTCGCACTGGACCCACGACGCCAAGGAATGTGGCAAAGGATTGGTATCGGCTTGATAATCTTTAGCGTTGGCTTCTCGAAGAAAGTACTCCTTGCCGATAAGCTTGCGACTATTGCTGATCCTCTGTTCGCGCAAGCCGCATTGCATTTGCTCAACCTAGCCGATGCCTGGAGCGCAGTCCTAGCGTTCACGTTCCAGCTTTTTCTTGATTTTTCTGCCTACACCGAAATGGCGATAGGCTCTGCGCTGGTCTTTGGGATTATTCTGCCGGAAAACTTTCGGCGCCCATATCTTGCAACCAACATTCGCGATTTCTGGCGCCGGTGGCATATTACGCTATCGACCTTTTTCCGGGATTATCTGTACATACCGCTCGGCGGTAGTCGTTTGGGGCCGTGGCGCTACGTTTTTGCGACTATGATCACGATGGCTCTGTGCGGGTTATGGCACGGAGCAGGTTGGACTTACGTCGTATGGGGTCTGTGGCATGGCTTGGGTCTCGTTGTCTGCCGCTCCTGGCAGCAGCTCAAAAGGCCACTTCCAACCTTCGTCGGCTGGACGATTACTTTCGCGTTCGTAGTGGCCGGCTGGGTGCTTTTCCGGTCGAGCAGTTTCGGAGCGGCGGGGACAGTATTGGCATCGCTTGTGGGGGCAGGCGGCGTCGGCGGTACCGTGCAGAGTGTTAAGTTAATAATGGCCGCTGCGCTCGTTTCTGCGCTCGTGCCTTCGGCGCATGAGATCAAGGACGGAATGTCGCGCCCGCGTCCAGCCTTTGCGGCATGCGGCGCAGTGCTTGCCGTTTACTGCCTCCTTGAAGTTGGAGAGGGCGCACCGGTCAATTTCATTTATTTCCAGTTTTAGGGAACGCTAGCTTTGATATTCCGGCAGCCCCTGCAGGCGGATGAAAACAAAGATCGAGAGTGGCGTCATTTCGTCGCCGTGTTTCTAAGCGTGCTACTTGGCGGCATCGCCTCTATTTATCTGTTTGTCCTTCTCGTCGATCCATACAGTGTCATTCCGTTTTCGCTGCCGATCGACCATCGAATCGTGAGCATCAGCCAGCGCCATATGTATCCACAGATCGTGCGGAGCCAGCACTTTGATTCGCTTATAGTGGGAACGTCAACCTCACGCTTGCTAGACCCGGAATTGCTCGGCAAGAAATTCGGCGTTCGTTTGGCAAACCTAGCGATGGATGCAGCGACAGCGTGGGAACAAAATGCGATGCTCGATTATTTTCGGCGTAAGGCAGGCCCCCCAAAGTTGGTCATAATTGCTCTTGACGGGGTCTGGTGCGATCAGAATGCAGACCGCACACGAGTGACCTTTCGTGGATTTCCTTATTGGCTTTATGATGACGAACCTTGGAATGATTACTTCAATCTGTTCAATTCGGGGACCGTGGAAATTGCCGGTCGCTTGGTCGGGTATCAGTTGGGCCTTTACCCGGAACGGGTGCGCTACGATGGGTACGACGCTTTTGTGCCACCTGAGCCGACTTATGATCTAGCGCACGCGCGGCAGAAAATCTGGGGCAGCCGAATTCCAGAAACGCCGCCAGACGCGCTGCCGCTTCCGCTTTTACCAAATGAGCGTAGCGCGTTGTCCTTCCCTGCACTCACTTGGCTCGACGCAAGTCTTGCCAAGTTGCCTCAGTCCACCCTCAAGATCCTAGCCTTTATGCCGGTTCATATTGCTGCACAGCCTTGGCCGGGTTCGCGCAACGAGGCAATTGAAGCCGAGTGCAAAGCGCGCATTACGGACATTGCTCGCAAGCGCGGAGCAAAGGCGATCGACTGGCGCTTTAATTCGGTTCTCACGCGCAACGATGCCAATTACTGGGACTCCTTGCATTATAGGGTACCGATCGCGAGCCGGATTGCTGAGGAACTTGCGCAAGCCGTGCTGCAGGGAACTGCATCTGCGGACGGTACCTACCGTATTCTTGAGCCTTGAGTTTAGCGCCCGTTGCGACGTATGGGCAGCTACATCAACTAGCATGATGCTGTTAAAAAATGATCGCTGAAGTAGTGCTGATTTGGAAACGATTGCATGCGACGGCCATCACACTCGCGGGCCTGACGACGCAGAGTAGCCACTTCTCCCCCAGAATCAGACGTGAGATTTAAGTCGTGGTCAGCTAGCAGCCTCGACCCGACGTTGAAGGCCCCGAGAATAGATCCAGGAGATTATTTCCGGCCATACTTGGGCGTGCGCCTTCCGTCCGATTAGGCTGCTGAGGTGCTGCAAACACGCCCCGACTTCGCCAGGGAATTCGATAATGCGAACGTCCGTAATCGTCATTGCATCTATGAATGGCTTGACCGAAGTGAGAGGAGCGATTTCGTCCGCGGTATTGACCACCGCGAGCGTGGGCGCCGAAAGAGTAAGAGGGCCAATAAGCCCCTTACCGATTTTCAATTCGCCTCGGGAAAATCGGTCCTCGCGATAAAGCCATTCGATCATTTGATTAACCAATTTACCTGGGACCGCTACTTCATCAAGCGCCCAGCGCTCGACTCGTGCATGAACTTCTAACGCGTGACCATCTGTCAGGCTAAAAACTGCATCGCTGAGCCTAGACCATATAAATGTGTCGGGAGAGGCTAGCGCGCTCATGTTCGAGAGAAGTGACCCCGGACAGGGTCCGGCGTCGTCCAAGCCGGATGGCGCAATGGAGACTAGCGCATCGCGGAAACGGCTGGTTGCAGACCGAAAGCAAAGCGGCGCACCAAGTAGCACAAGGCCGCGCGTGGAAGCGGATCCTGATGCTGCGAATATCGCTGCGAGTGTGCCACCAAGAGAATGGCCTATCAGGAACGGCTCTAAGTCTTTTCGTTTTTCTGAGATTCTCGCAACACATTCAGAAATCGCTTCTACGTATTCGGTGAGGCCGTTTTGGTTAGTCGTCCACGAAGCCGGAAGCCATTCCAGTAGATGTACACGTAGGCCGCAGCTCAGCAGATAGCGGATAACACTGGTTGATTGAACCAGATCCCAGATGTATGGGCGCTTGATTGGGGCTGCGATTATAAGCACGGGTAGCGATGCATCGTGTTCGTCATAATCGCGAAGTCGCCAAAATGCGCCCGAAAGACTAACCTTATAACTAATTTCGGTAGGGCCTAGACCAAGGGCTCCCAGTACATCTCCCTGTACGCCGCGGATGAGATCGGCAGCATCGAAAAGCATGCGGAAGCTGTGCAATAGCGCATCGCTGTCAGGGCTCTGAACAGTCACTGAACGCACTCATGCTGAGGTGGCACCCTAGCTAAAGCCGTACTTTTCAATTTGTTTCTGATTAAGGTGCGGTTATGGAATCGTCTGCTTTGCGCCAAAAGCGAACATTGCACTATTGGCATTTGAACGCACGGCTCGTTTTTAATCCGTCGCAAAGAGATTAGCTCTCTGACTAAAGGCGACTTCTGTCTCGGCTACGAGGCGACGCATGATGTCCGCTACGGGAGGAATATCTTTAATGCCTCCTGCAGTTTGGCCCGCCGTAAGCAAGGTCGCGTCTGGCCGCCCGGCCTGGGTTGTCGAAACGATTTCATTTCTCAGGCGATCGCGCTCATGGCGGGCCTCATCGCGTTTGCCGCTCCACTTATCCAGAAAATCTGTACGCAGAGAGCGTAACACCGTGCCAAAGCCTGCGGTACCAGGCAGTGGGCTAATATCGTTGAGTACCTCTACCTTGATTGCGTCTTCCGATTTTGCAGCAATTATGGCCTGCTTCCACGTATAGGGGGCAGGCGCCTCTTGGGTTGCAATAAAACGAGTGCCTAAATTGACCCCGGACGCGCCAAGCATTAATGCCGCAGCGATTCCCCGCCCATCGAAGATGCCGCCAGCCGCCACCACTGGAATTGGCGATACCGCATCAACGACCTGCGGAACTAACGCCATCGTGCTGACGTCTCCACAATATCCTCCTGCCTCACCCCCTTGCGCGATGATTACGTCGACCCCTCGCTCGGCTGCCTCGGTCGCCTGCGCGACCGTCGTAACCTGCAACATCACCAGTGATCCAACATCGTGCGCCTGCCGCACCAGGTCGCCCGGATCTCCAAGCGCGAATGAAATCACTGCCGGTCGTGCCTCCAGCGTGTAACGAAATGCATCAGCGTCCAGTGTTTGCGGAATATGATTGATCGCAAAATGTCTGTTCGTTAGTTTTTTCAATGTGTCGATGTCGCGTTTGATCGCTGCGGTAGTTCGGAAAAGAGATCCTATCCCACCCAGGCCCCCAGCGTTGGAAACTGCGGCTGCAAGCTCCGCCGAAGTGCATGTGCCCATCGGTGCCAGAATTATTGGCACCTCTATTCCAAATAGCTCGCAGAGAGGCGTCTTCAACATCACGATCTCCTCCAGACCCGCAGCCTCAATCTAAATGTAACCGCTCCGGAAGCCTCGAGGTCGTTGTAGTTGACCTGGGTCGCATTGAGGCGCAGGCATTCTGGGCCAATTGACGAGGCCGTAGACTGCGCGTGCACTGTGGATAGCGCGGTTCCGTGGGCGGCAACTAACAAAAGGTAAGTCAGAAACCGTCGCGCCATTGAATTGCCCATTTAGAATAACTGATTTCTTAGATATTATCCGGTTCTCGCCCTTCGAGACATTTCAACTACCAAAATGTCCGTTGTGACGGGAAAAAGGGACATAGATGGCGAGAGTGCTTAGGCGGTCTGTGGGCAATGGCAGCAGTTGAATTCTCGCTTCCTAAACAATGGGAAGATTGGTGCAGCTGGCTGCTTGGAATTTGGTTATGTATCTCGCCGTGGGCTCTTCGTTTTGACCCTGATTCGACTGCGACGCAAACAGCGGTGATTTCAGGACTTTTGATCATTTGTGCAGAATTGGTAACGCTTTCTGTTTTCCAATCATGGGAAGAATGGATCAACGTAATACTCGGAGCATGGCTGATATTGTGCTCTTGGATTCTTGGTATTGGCGCATCGGCAGTTAGAATGAATTTCGTTGTTGTCGGTGCGCTGATAATGGCAGTGGCGCTTTATGAGATTTGGAGTACGCGCCGACAAACGGCGCAATGATAGTCTGGATAGTACAAAATTCTGAACTCATGAACAGCAATACAATTATTTGGGACATCGAAAAACAAATATCTAATCTTAAAGGCTTCGCAGCCTTGAATTATTCAACTGGCAAAGCCCGCTGCCACGATCGCACAGGTGGTTACGATGTCTTCGACATTCGCGCCACGCGACAGATCGCTGATGGGCTTGGCAAACCCTTGCAGAACCGGGCCGATGGCCTTTGCGCCGCCGAGCCATTGCGTCAGCTTATAGGCGATATTACCGGAATCGAGATCCGGGAAAATAAGGACGTTTGCGTTTCCCGCGACCGCGCTTTGTTCCTTCACCTTCTTCTTCGCCACGTCCGGTATCAGCGCTGCGTCGACCTGAAATTCACCGTCAATGGCGAGACCCGGATCACGTTTGCGCACGATACCGAGCGCCTTACGTACCTTCGCAACGCGTGCGTGCTGGGCGCTGCCCTTGGTGGAGAATGAAAGTAGTGCCACGCGTGGCGTTTCACTCAACAGGCCCTGCGCGCTGTGTGCCGAAGCGATCGCGATGTCAGCGAGCTCGTTTGCATTCGGATCGGCATTAACCGCGCAGTCCGCGAATACGAAGGCCCGCGGCCCTTTGCCGAGAAAATCCGGCACCACCATCAGAAAATAGCTTGACGGTAACGAGATGCCGGTAGCGAGACCGACAGTCATTAGCCCGGCCTCGATCACGCGTCGCGTCGGATTCGCACAACCCGCGACCATAACGTCAGCATCGCCTTCCCGCACCATCATGCCACCAAAGTAAAGGGGCTTGGAAACAAGCCGCGTCGCCATTGCCAGTGGCATCGATGCACGTGCATCCGCAAGCGCTGCGCCATAGTTCTGTAACCGTGTGTCAGTACGCGGATCCAGGATTTCGATTCCCTCCAGTGAGGCATCGGATTCGCGCGCGGCCTTTGCGACACCGGCTGCGGTGCCGAGCAAAATCGGCCGCCCTATTTTCTGATCTATGAGCCTTTCCGCTGCGGAGACGACTCGTATGTCATCACCTTCCGGCAAAACAATTTTACGATTGCGGCGCCGTGCGATATCAAACACCCGATCTGGCAATTCCATGCTTCTCACCGCGTAACGCGAATACTGCGAGCCGAGGGCATCAATGACCGAAACAACTGAAACGATCAAGATTCAACGCGGCCTCAAAGGCGTCTATTTCGATAGGTCGCCCTGCACTTTTATCGACGGCAAAGCCGGTGAACTGCGCTACCGTGGCTATTCCATTCATGACCTCGCCGAGCATTCGAGTTTCGAAGAAACTGCCTGGCTGCTGCTAAACGGCGAATTGCCAACCAAACAGCAGCTTGCGGGTTTCGACGCTGGACTCAAGGCGGCACGCAACCTGCCCGCACCCGTGTTGGACATTATTCGCACCATCAAATCTGCGCATCCAATGGATGTGCTGCGTACGGCGACGTCCGCGCTGTCCGCTTTCGATCCGGAAACCGCCGACAATTCACGCGAGGCGACATTGCGCAAGGCTGTGCGGCTGACGTCGCAAGTGCCGATGATCGTTGCCGCCCATTCGCGTATCCGCGGTGGCGACGAACCAATGACGGCCGACCGGAAGTTAAGCCACGCCGCCAATCTGCTCTGGATGCTGACTGCGAAAAAGCCGAGCCCCGACTCCGCGCAGCTGATCGAACGCGATCTCATCCTGCACGCCGAGCACGGCTCTAATGCCTCGTCTTTCGCGGCCCGTGTGGTGATCGGCACCGAGGCCAATCTGCATGCTGCGATCACCGCCGCGATTGCGGCACTGTCGGGTCCAGCACACGGCGGCGCCGCCGAGGACGTGATGAAGATGGCCGAGGAGATTGGTGATCCGTCGCGTGCCGCCGATTATGTAAAGGAGAAGCGCAAGGCGGGCATCGCAGTCACCGGCTTTGGTCACCGGGTCTATCGCGCAGAGGATCCCCGCGCGCGCCACATGCGCGCCGGCGTTGAGCGCTTGTCAAAGAAAATGGGCGAGCCGAAATGGTTTGAAATCCTTCAAGCAGTGGTGACGGCCATGGCACCTTACGCGCGGCATGGAGTAAACGTGAACGTCGATTTTTACTCCGGCGTCGTCTATCACCTTCTCGGCATTAAGCGCGATCTGTTCGTGCCTATCTTCGCCATCGGCCGCGTGCCCGGTTGGGCGGTGCAAGTGCTGGAGCAGCTCGAGAACAACATACTGCTGCGTCCGCTCACGCTGTATAACGGACCTGACGCCCGCGCTTATGTGCCAATCGGGCAACGCAGCTGAATTGAGCCTATTGCGTCGCACCTGCGACTCCTTGAATCAAATTCCCAAATTGCAGGACACAATGGCTCGGTTCACCATTGCGGATCGAAAGCCCTCTGTTATCGTATTGAGAACGGTAGTCTCAGATAATGAGACTTTGTTTAGCTCCGGGCGAGCGGCCGGCAATCAAAAGCTGGTTGAACGCCCCTCCGGGTAGGGCCGCGGGCGTGATGAAACAAGCAAGCGGCCGATGGTAGGGAGAAGTCCATGCGTTCGACCAGGCGAAGCTTCGTAAAACTCGCGGTGGCGGCCTTCGGCGTCGGGCTGTTCGGCGGAAGGGCCGTTGCGGCCGGCTATCCGGAGCGTCCGATTGAATTGATCGTTCCATGGGGTCCGGGTGGAGGCGCCGACCAGCTCGCACGACTTGTCAGCAAGCTATTGGAGCCAATGCTCGGTCAAGGCATCCCGGTCGTGAATGTCCCCGGCGGCACCGGTGCGACCGGCATGGCGAAGCTTTTGGCGGCACCCGCCGACGGTTACTCGATGGCGATCTACATCGCTGACAGTCACGCCTTGCTGGCGGGAAAAAGCCCCCGGTGGACAATGAACGACATCACACCGGTGGCAGTGATGATCAAAGGCCCGTCCTTCATCTTCGTAAAGGAGGACAGCGAATTCAAAACCTGGGCTGATTTTGAAAAGGCGGCCAAGGCCAATCCCGGCAAGTTGAAAGTAGCGACGCTTGGCTTTGGCAGTGTTGACGATTTTTCGCTGACAGTGCTTGACCGCGGCGGCGTCAAGGTCGTGCAGGTACCATTCTCCAAGCCGAGCGAGCGTTATGTCTCGATTCTCGGCGGTCATGCTGATGCGCTTTATGAGCAGGCAGGTGACGTTGCCCAGTTCCTGAACGGGAAGCAGATGCGCCCGATTTTGTTATTCGGCGAAACCCGCTTCCCGGCGTTCAAGGATGTGCCGTCGTCTTTTGAACTTGGCTACAGGGTCGCGCTGCCGCAGTTCCGCTCGATCGTCGTGCGTGCTGGCACTCCGCCGGACGTCGTTAAGAAATTATCAGATTCGTTGGCCAAGGTTTACGATTTGCCGGAATATAAAAAATTCCTCGAGGAGCAGTACGCCGACCAAAACAGCTTTGAGGACTCGTCGAAAGCGCCGGCATTCGTGAACGAGCAGCTTAACGACATGAGGAAAACGATAGCGACGAACTGACGTGTGCCACTTGCGTCGCCTCACACTCCGCTTATCCCCGCGCCAGCGGAGATGCAAGACCCAGATTTCAGCGATAGCAATTCATCGTGCTGGATCTCCGCTTCCGCTGCGACGAACGGTAGAGCAAAGCGATGAATAAGGCCTTGTTCCGCTCGATCGTGCCGTATGCAGTGGGTCTCGCTATTGCCCTCGCGCTCTACTTTTATGCCGGCACGATCGTATACTCTCCACGGCCGGGCCAGCTCGGGCCCGAAATGTGGCCCCTCCTTGCCATCCTGCTTTTGGGCGCCTCCTGCGCATTCGAAATCTGCCGGCGACTGATCGCCGGCAATCAGGACCCGACCGGCTTTCTGGAAGCGTTCGACCGGGAGCCGGTAGCCGATGATAAGCAGCCAGTCTATCCCCACCTGTTGATCGGGGGCATCGTACTAATGGCAATTTACGCGGTGCTGGTGCCGGTGCTCGGCTTCATTCTCGGCACGTTCCTGTTTCTTGCAGCATTTATGTATGTCGGAGGTTATCGTGTGCATGCTGCTATCTGGGGCGCCAGCGCGCTCGTGACGATTTTCTGCGGCGTCTTGTTTCTGCGTATTGCCTACGTCTCGCTGCCGCGCGGCATTCCACCGTTCGATCGCGCAACCGATATCTTTTTCGCAATCCCCAGTTTGTGGTGAGATCATGATCGACATCCTCACCCAGCTGGCCGCTGGTTTCATCCACTGTCTCACTCCTCTCAACATTGCGATGCTGTTCATCGGCATCGTCATAGGCTTGCTTATCGGCGTATTGCCCGGTCTAACGCTCGTGATGGGCGTCGCCTTGGCCCTACCGTTCACCTACAAGATGGACGTTACTGCGTCGATTGTGCTGCTGACTGCGATGTATGTCTCCGGCACTTATGGCGGCGCCTTCACCGCGATTCTGTTTCGCATTCCCGGCGAACCGATCGACGTGCCTATGCTGTGGGACGGCTACACAATGGGGCGCAAGGGCAAGCCGGCCAAGGCGCTGGGCTGGACGCTGGTCGCCGCGCTTGGCGGCGGTCTCTTGTCGGCCGTAGTCATGGTCGCGCTGACGCAGCCGCTGGCAAAATTTGCGCTGCGCTTTTCGTCGCCGGAATATTTCGTAATTGTCATGTTCGGCCTGCTCAGCGTAGTAGCGATCGGCAAGGGCTCTCTCGCCAATGCCTTCATCAGCATGAGCATCGGCATTCTGATTTCGACGGTCGGCACCGATCCGATCTACGGCGCATATCGATTCACGTTCGACTCACCGATTCTTGCCGACGGCATCGAATTTCTTGTGGTTATGGTCGGCGCCTATGGCGTCGGTGAGGTGCTCACACGCCTGGAGAGCGGGTTTGCGACAAAACCGCTCGACAAAATTTCAAACGCGCGCACCGAGCTGCCAACGCTCAAGGAACTTAATGATATCAAGGGGATGTTCTTCCGCTCGTGTGTCATCGGCGATCTGATCGGCCTACTACCCGGAGCCGGCGCCACCATTGCGTCATTCGTCAGCTACGGCGTCGAGGCGCGGTTCGGCAAGAACAAGAACCAGATGGGGACTGGCGTTGCTGAAGGCATCGTGGCGCCACAGGCGGCGGCGACCGCCTCAGTCGGCGGCGCGATGGTGCATCTGCTGGCCCTCGGTATTCCTGGTAGCGGTGCGACGGCGGTCATCCTCGGCGCCTTTATGCTACATGGCATTCAGCCAGGCCCGCAGGTGCTCGTGAGCTCGGCGCCGCTCGTCTACACAGTGTTCGCGTCCCTGTTCATCGGTCTCGCTCTGATGTGTGCGATCGGCTATTTCGCCATCCGGCCTCTGGTGAAGATCCTCGATTTTCCCGAAGCGGTGGTCTCGGCCTACGTGCTGATTCTTTGCTTCATCGGTGCCCTGTCGATCCGCAACAACATTACGGATCTGTGGCTGATTATCGGCTTCGGCATCCTCGGCTACGGCTTCGAGCGGCTGAAATTTCCGGTCGCTCCGCTGGTGCTCGGGGTGATTCTTGGTCCGATCGCCGAAGAGGCGTTCATGAATACGATGATCAGTTTCTCCAATGACTGGACCGTGTTTTTTACGCGTCCGATTTCCGGAACGATCGTCACATTGACGATTGTCGTCCTGCTGCTGCCGTTCGTGCAGCGTCTACTTAGAAGCCATCTGGTGACGGCTTTGAACCGAGGTTAGATGAGAGATGCGTACCCATCTTGGATTTGATCAAAGAACCTCAGGCGTCGCGACTGCCGGTCAACGACGCAAGGTGGCGGATTTCAATCCGCACCGCCAATCAGAAGCTGCAAAGGAGCGAGAGCAGAAACTTGGCGCAACTGCACGTTCCTTTGCCATTCTTGAGCACGTCGCCGGGTCGCGCGCGCCGGTCGACGTACTCGACATCATCGCCTCGCTTAAATTGCCAAAGGCGACGGCCTATCGTCTGGTCGACTGGTTCGTTACGCAAGGCTATCTCTCGCGCGAACCGGGACGACGAAGGTTGATCATAGGCCCGAAGCTCACCAATCTTGCCTTCGGCGCTCTGTCATCTTCGATGCGTCACGATACCCCGCACGTCGTGCTCCAGCGGCTGGTGCACACGCTTAATGAGACGTGCAACATCGGCACGCTGCTCAATGGCGAGGTGGTCTATCTCGATCGTGTCGAGGCGGAGCATTGGCCATTGCGCTTGCACTACACGATCGGCTCGCGAGTGCCACTGCATTGTAGCGCCATCGGCAAATTATTTTTGGCGCTCGTCGCGCTCCCGCGTCGCCGTCACTTGCTACAAAGTCTGGAATTGCGGCGCTTCACCGACAGCACAATCACCGACTGTGCGCGACTCGATACGGAGCTGCGACAAATCAGAAAGGAACAGGTTTCTTTTGACCGAGAGGAGTATCTAGTTGGGGTAGTCTGCATGGCAGTACCCGTGATCGGCAAGAACGGCGAGATGCTTGCCGCACTTGCTATTCAGGCGCCGCAAGCGCGTATGAACGTGCAGACCGCACGCCGGCATCTGCCGGCGCTCCGGCACGCCGCTGCCGAACTCGCCGAAATTTTTCAGGACAAGTCCTGAGTCCAGAGAGCCGAATTGAATAAGGATGTAGCTATGAAAATGACAACGGAAGAAGCCTTCGTGAAGGTCTTGCAGATGCACGGCATTGAGCACACCTTCGGCATTATTGGTTCGGCGTTTATGCCGATTTCCGATCTGTTCCCCAAAGCCGGTATCACCTTCTGGGACGTTGCGCATGAGGCCAACGGCGGGCTGATCTGCGACGGCTACACGCGTTCAACCGGGAAAATGGCGATGGCGATCGCGCAGAACGGTCCGGGCATCACGAACTTTGTCACTGCAATAAAGACGGCCTATTGGAACCACACACCGATGCTGCTGGTGACGCCGCAAGCGGCAAACAAGACGATCGGGCAAGGTGGGTTCCAGGAAGTCGAACAGATGGCGCTCTTCCGCGACATGGTCTGCTATCAGGAAGAGGTGCGCGATCCGTCACGTGTTGCGGAAGTTCTCAATCGCGTCATTACGAAAGCAAAGCGTCTGTCGGCGCCGGCGCAGATCAATATCCCGCGCGACCACTGGACCCAAGTCATCGACATCAGCCTGCCGGCGATCATCGAATTCGAGCGCCCGGCCGGCGGCGCCCAGGCTGTGGCCGAGGCAGCTAAGCTGCTATCGGTGGCCAAGTTTCCAGTGATTCTTTCGGGCGCAGGCGTTGTCCTCAGCGACGCGATCCCTGAGTGTGTCGCGCTCGCCGAAAAGCTCGATGCCCCGGTGTGCAACAATTACCAGCACAATGATAGTTTTCCCGGCAGCCATCGACTTGCGGTTGGCCCGCTCGGCTATAATGGCTCTAAGGCGGCAATGGAGCTCGTTTCAAAAGCCGACGTGGTGCTCGCCCTTGGGACGCGTCTCAATCCGTTTTCAACTCTTCCGGGCTATGGCATCGATTACTGGCCGAAGACCGCCAGGATTATCCAGGTCGATATCAACGCTGACCGGATCGGCCTGACCAAGCCCGTCACCGTTGGCATCTGTGGTGATGCTAAATTCGTCGCCAGGAGCATTCTGGCGCAGCTTTCGCCTTCGGCTGGCGACGCCGGCCGCGATGAACGCCAGTCTTTGATCCACACAACAAAATCGCGCTGGCTTCAGATTCTCTCCAGCATGGATCATGAAGATGATGATCCGGGCACCACTTGGAATGTGGACGCTCGCAAGCGCGACGCCGACCGCATGTCGCCGCGGCAGGCCTGGCGCGCGATTCAGGCAGGGCTTCCGAAAAATGCCATCATCTCCAGCGACATCGGAAACAACTGCGCGATCGGCAACGCTTATCCGACCTTCGATAGAGGCCGGAAATACCTGGCGCCGGGGTTGTTTGGCCCCTGCGGCTATGGCTTCCCTTCGATCATCGGTGCAAAGATCGGCAACCCGGATACGCCCTGCGTCGGCTTTGCCGGCGATGGCGCGTTCGGGATTTCCATGAACGAGATGAGCTCGATTGGCCGCGAAGATTGGCCGGGCATAACCATGGTCATATTCCGCAACTATCAGTGGGGCGCGGAAAAACGCAATTCGATCCTTTGGTTCGACAATAATTTCGTTGGCACTGAGCTCGACCCACATCTCAGCTACGCGAAGGTGGCCGAGGCCTGCGGCCTCAAAGGCGTTGTAGTGAAAACACAGGCCGAACTGACGGAGGCGCTTCGCCAGGCCTGCGAAGCGCAGAAGCAACGTGTCACGACTTTCATCGAGGTAATCCTCAATCAGGAGCTTGGCGAGCCGTTCCGCCGCGATGCCATGAAAAAGCCCGTAGTTGTGGCCGGCATCAAGCGTGAGGATATGCGCGCCCAGCAAATGGTTTAACGCACGATCCAAGAAACTAGGAACGGTTATTCGGAAAGGATCATGCGCACTAAAACATGGAGACTGACGAGATGACTGTCGCAGTGAAACCGACGGCCGATCCGAAGACGATGGCGGTGGTCGACGAACTAGTAAGGCGCGGTCGCGCGGCGATGGCGATCTTCGCCCATGCCGACCAAGCGCGCGTCGACGAGGCGGTCACCGCGCTCGCCTGGTCTCTTTACAATCCCGCCCATGCGAGGGAATTGGCCGAGTTGGCCGTCAAGGATACCCAGCTCGGCAATGTTCCCGACAAGATCATCAAAAAGCAGCGCAAGACCTTCGGAACTTTGCGCGATTTGTTGCGGGTGAAATCAGTCGGCATCATCGAGGAAAATAAAAAGCTGGGCATCGTGAAATATGCGAAACCTGTGGGCCTTGTTTGCGCTATCACGCCCTCGACCAACCCGGGCGCCACGCCGGTCAACAAGGCGATGATGGCGATCAAGGGCCGCAATGCCGTCATCATCGCGGCGTCGCCCGCTGGCCTAAAGACAACCGCAAAGACGGTCGGCTATATGCGCGCAGAGCTCAAGAAGATTGGTTTGCCTGAGGATCTGGTGCAAATCCTGCCGCCGCCGGCGTCGAAGGACATGACGCAGGCGCTTATGCAAGCCGCCGATCTGATCGTGGCCACCGGCTCGCAGGACAATGTGCGGCGGGCCTATTCCAGCGGGACGCCCGCGATTGGCGTCGGTACCGGCAATGTGCCGGTCATTGTGGATGAAACAGCCGATCTCGCCGACGCCGCGGAGAAAATCTGCGCCTCCAAGATCTTCGATAATTCCACGTCCTGCTCATCGGAAAATTCGGTTATCCTCGTCGACGCCATTTACGACAAGGCCATCGCGGCGCTCGAGCGCGTGGGCGGCTATATGGCATCCAGCGCTGAAAAAGCGAAAATCCAGAACGCACTATGGCCCGACGGCACACTCAGCCGCACCTTGATCGCTCGCGCCGCCGACGTGTTTGCACGCGGGTGCGGGCTACCAGCCGCAGCTGAAAGCAAGAAGTTCTTCATGGTGGAGGAAACCGCGGTCGGTCGCGACTTCCCGTTTTCAGGCGAAAAGCTGTCGCTGGTCTTAGCCGTTTATCACGTCAAGGATTTCGATGGCGCGATCGCGCGTGCCAATGAAATCTTGGCATACCAGGGCCGGGGCCATTCGGTTGGCCTGCACACTAAGGACATGAACCGCGGCCGCGTACTCGCCGAACGCTCGGACGTGGTCCGCGTGTTGATCAACCAAGCGCACACGTTCGGGAACGGCGGCGGATTCGACAACGGCCTCAACTTCACCCTCAGCATGGGTTGCGGTACTTGGGGCGGCAACAGCATCACCGACAATCTGAACTATATGAATTTCCTCAACGTCACTCATCTCGTTACCACCATTGCAGAAGACAAACCGAGTGAGGAAGCGCTGTTCGGCGCATATTGGAAGAAATATGGCAAGTAGCGCGTGACCTCCAAAAGTGGCGGTAGGTTTTCGGGACAAGGTCAAACGCAAAGCCAATTAGAGTCTGTGATGAATTTCGAGGAACACGCGGCCAAATCGCTGGTTTTGCGTGCCGCCGGCATCCCGGTGCCGCATGGTATTCTCTGCATAAACGCAGCCGAAGCGGCGATGGCTGCATCCAAACTCGGTCCCTGCGTGGTCAAGGCGCAAGTGCCGGCCGGCAAACGCGGCAAGGCCGGCGGCATCAAGAGTGCCCCGACGCCGAACGAAGCCAAGAGGTTCGCCACGCAAATTCTCGGCATGCGCATTAGCAACTTTACCGTCGAACGGTTACTGGTTGAGGAACAGGCCGAGGTCGTGCGTGAATTCTATGCCGCCGTATTGCATGACCCCGAATCGCGCAAACCGCTGATCTTGTTTTCAACCGAAGGCGGCATGGATATCGAGGAGATCGTTGCGACAAAACCGAACGCAATTTGTCGGACGCAAGTTGATATCGATCAAACACCGAGTCAAAAAGATTTCGCATCCATGCTCACCGGCGCCAGTCTTGGTATCGCTGCGCCAAAAATCGTGGCGATTCTGGAAAAACTCTATGCCGCCTACCGTGCGAACGATGCTGAACTTCTGGAAATCAATCCACTAGCGTTGCTGGCCGACGGTCGCGTGGTGGCGCTCGACTGCAAGTTTGTGCTCGACGATGCGGCGCTGTACCGGCAGGCGGAGATCGCCAAAGGTGGCGCCCCTGGGGTCATGACCGCGCTGGAGCAGCGTGGTGCCGACAATGGCCTCAAGCTGATCCAGCTCGATGGCAATGTCGGCGTGCTCGCCAACGGCGCCGGGCTGACCATGACTACCATGGATGTGATCCGTCATTTCGGCGGCCGTCCCGCAAACTTCCTTGAAATCGGCGGTGAGGCTTACACCAAATCCGAAATTGCCCTCGATCTCGTGCTGTCCAATCCCGGTGTGAAAAGTCTCGTTGTCAATTTCTGCGGCGCTTTCGCGCGCACCGACGTGATGGCAGATGGCGTGGTCAAGGCCTGGCGCAAACTCAGGCCGACAGTGCCCGTGTTCTTTTCTATCCATGGCACCGGTGAGGACGAGGCGGTGGCTCTGGTGCGCGGCGGACTCGGCATCGACCCGTATGATGTCATGGAAGATGCCATCCAGGCCGCGGTGAAGGCTGCGCAATGATCGTCCGTAAGAAAGACCGCGTTGTCGTGCTCGGCATCACCGGCAAGCAGGGCACCTTCTGGACCGAAAAGATGATCGCGTACGGCACCAACGTGGTGGCGGGCGTCAATCCCAAGCGCGCAGGGGAAATCCATGTCGGCGTGCCGATCTTTCCGTCGACCGCCGAGGCGATCGAGAAGGTCGGCGGCGAGGTCGGAGTCATGTTCATTCCGCCGCCGATGGCAAAGGACGCAGCTGTTTCGGCGGCAGAGGCCGGACTCAAGTTACTGGTGGTGTTGACCGAGCACATTCCGGCGCAGGATGTCATGGTGATTCACGCCGCGGCCGCCAAATATGGTGCCCGCATCATCGGCCCCAACACCGCGGGCTTGGTCACCCCAGGCGAATGTTTTATCGGCATCATGCCCGCTTTCGTGCCAAGCGTGTTCAAGCCGGGCCGCGTCGGCGTAATCTCGCGCAGCGGAAGCCTCGGCACGCTGGTCTGCCTCAACCTCACCCGCGCTGGTCTCGGACAGTCAGCCTTCATCGGCATCGGTGGCGATCCAATGGTCGGCACGACCACCCGTGATGCGCTCGAAGCGCTCGACAAGGATGTCCGCACCGATTCCGTTGTCATCGTCGGAGAAATCGGCGGTGTGATGGAGGAGAGCGCTGCCGATTATGCCAAGCGAATGACCAAACCGACGGTGGCTTTGATCGCCGGCGCCGCGGCACCGACGGGCAAGAAAATGGGCCACGCCGGTGCGATCGTCACCGGCAATGCTGGAAGCTATTTGTCGAAGCGTCAGGCGCTGGAAAAAGCCGGTGTTGTCGTTGTCGATACGCCCTCGCAAATCGCTACGGCCGTGGCAGCAGGTCTCAAGCCTCGCACCGCCGGCAGCAAAGTCGCTGTAAGCGAATAACAAGAAACTCCGCATGACAGCAGATGATATGCGAGCCTTGCGGCCGTCGATGGCCACGGTCGCCACGCGCTCGGCCGGCTGACCGACACCCGCTGATATTGCCGATCTGGCCGTCTTTCTCGCCTCCGCACGCGCAAGCTTCATCTCCGGGACTGTCATTCCTGTGGACGGCGGCAGCCTAACCACATAACAGCGCGGGGAGCTTGCGGAGGGCGATGCAGCCCCTGCGGCGCCAACCCACGCCGGTGCGATCGCACCGGCAATGCCGGGAAGTACTTGAGAATGACCACCACACCCCAATCGGTTCGCCAAGAAATGGAAGAGAAATTCGATCTTGTCGGAATAGAATAGTGACGCTTTAGCGTTTAGCACGCATGGTCGCCAATCCGAGTGGTGCCTGCTTTAGCCCTCCAAAGGGGCCTCGAAATAGCCGCCTAAATCTAAATAGCCAATTGCAGCGGCTGTGCCTTCGCAGTGTCCAGCGCGCCAAGTAGCTGAGGAATCCTCTCCGCGAATAAAACAGTGGGCATAGACCGCTTTTGCTATCATTAAACTATGACGATGCAGATCTCCGGACCCCGATGGCGTGCGCCATGGCAAAGCGCTCTACGGGTTTTCATCGTCGTCGTCATCATATTCCTAATCTGCCTTATTCTGCTAGGAATCATCGGTGGGTTGTTGGTTGATTGGCTGTGGTTTTCCGCCATCGGCTATTTGAGCGTGTTTTGGACAACTATCGTCGCCGAAGCTGAGGTGTTCAGCGCCGTATTCATCGCGACTGCAATTATTCTTTGGGCGAACGGATCACTCGCCCTCCGCTTCTCGAGGTTCCGGTGGAAGCAACATCCCGTAGATTTCGAGTGGGAATCCGCGGGGGTTGCGACTTCGCCCGACGTGTTGGAACTCATGCGCCACCGCCTACCGTGGCATGTCGTAATTCCCGTGGGGGCCGGTCTACTCGCCGTCCTTGTCGCCTGGGGAGAGGTCGACAATTGGCGCGTCCTCCTTCGGCTCCTCTATCAGGTGCCCTATGGCGCAAGCGACCCACTTTATAACAAGGATATTGGTTTCTATCTCTTTACGTTGCCGGCTTATATCGCAATCAAAAATTGGATGTTTCTCTCGCTCGTTCTGAGCGCGCTCTTCGCTGGGGCGATTTATTGGGTGCACGGCGACATCGAATATACCGCTCAGCGTAGGTCGATATCGCCCGCAGCAATAGGCCACGGCTCGGCGTTGCTCGGGCTCTTTTTCGCTGTGAAGGCCTGGTCCTATGGTCTCGACCGTTATCTGTTGCTCTACGGCGATAATGGCGTAGTCGTGGGCGCGAGCTACACCGACGTCCATGTCAAATTGCCCGTGCTTTGGCTGCTGGTCGGCCTTTCGATCATTGCTGCGTTAGCCGCATGGACAAACGTCAAGGGCCGCACCTTCCAAATTCCCGTGGCAGCGGTAGTACTCGTTTTCGGCGGATCCTTTGTGCTTTCCGGCGTGATTCCAGCATTCTTCAATCGCGTGTTCGTCAAACCAAATGAGCTGCAGCTGGAGAAGCCCTACATCCAAAGCAACATCGCGCTGACCCAACTGGCGTACAACCTTCATCAAATTACAGCGAAACCCTTCCCTGCCGAACAGGACCTTACCTTCAAGACCCTCGAGGCCAACAAGGCAACCATCGATAACATACGGCTGTGGGACTGGCATCCACTGATCGATGCCTACAAGCAACTACAAGAAATCCGCACTTATTACAAATTTCATGACGTGGACATCGATCGCTATTGGCTCGACGGGGCATACCAAAGCGTGATGCTTTCGGCCCGCGAGCTCAAAACTTCACTTCTGCCGACGAACGCACAAACGTGGGTTAACAGCCATGTACTTTTCACCCACGGCAATGGAGTAGTAATGAGCCCCGTCACCCGCAAAACGGTGGATGGGCTGCCGGTGTTTTATCTTCGCGATATTCCGCCGGCTTCAATAAGCGGCCCTAAGATCAGCGAGCCGCGCATCTACTATGGGGAAGAAACCAACAGTTACGTCATCGTTAAAGGAAGCACGCCAGAGTTCGACTATCCGAAGGGCAAAGACAATATTTACGCGAGCTACGATGGCACTGGCGGCGTCCCTATTGGGAGCTTCTTACGGAGGAACCTCTTTGCCTGGCACTTCGGCGACATAAACCTCCTGATTTCGAGCTACATTACTAGCGAGAGCCGGATCATGATCCGTCGCGATATTCGCGAAAGAGTGGGCGCTATCGCGCCATTCCTACGCCTCGACCGCGATCCGTATCTGGTCATCAGCGGCGGCAAGCTGTACTGGATACAGGACGCCTATACAACGAGCGACCATTTTCCCTATGCACAGCCGGCGCCACGGCTCGGTCTCAACTACATTCGCAATTCAGTGAAGATCGTCATCGATGCCTTTAATGGGACCGTCGACTTTTATCTGATAGACGCCGCGGACCCGATCGCCAGGACATACCAGCGGATCTTTCCAGAGCTGTTCAAGCCTTTCGCTGTCATGCCGCCGGACTTGCAGAAGCACATTCGCTATCCCGAGGACCTCTTCCTGATTCAGGCGCAAGTCTATCAAGCTTATCACATGGAGGCGGCTGACATTTTTTATAACCGAGAGGATCTCTGGCAATTCCCGCGCGAACCAGGGGGCGGCGGTACAACCCTGATGGCTCCCTATTACATCGTCATGCGGCTGCCGGGCGAGAGGCACGCCGAGTTCTTCCTCATGCTCCCCATGGTGCCGAGCCGCCGCGACAACATGATAGCGTGGCTTGCTGCGCGCTGCGATCCGCCCGACTACGGCAAGCTGATTGTCTATGAGTTTCCCAAAGACAAGCTAGTCTATGGTCCATTCCAGATCGAAGCGCTGATTAATCAAAGTACGGAAATCTCCCAACAACTCACGTTATGGAACCAAATGGGCTCGCGGGTGATCCGCGGAAACTTGCTTGTAATCCCGATTGAGGACTCGATTCTCTATGTATCGCCCCTTTATTTGCGGGCGGAGCAGGGACAATTACCGGAACTCAAACGCGTAATCGCAGCCTATGGCGATCATGTAGTCATGAAGGAGACGCTGACCGAGGCACTGTCGGCGCTATTCGAGACCGGCGCCCCACAAGGGGCCCCAACTGACCCAACCGGCACATCGCTCACGACTCCTTCAGCAGCTCAGGCGCGCGAGGCCCTTGACCACTACAATCAAGCGATTGAACGATTGAAATCCGGCGACTGGGCGGGTTTCGGCACGCAACTCGACGCAATGCGTGGATTATTGGAGCACTTGAGCCGGCAATCAATCGGCCATTAGGGCAGCCTAAACTGCGGCGTATTCGCAACAAATCGCGGAATGTTCGCTTTGGGTCATAAGCGGAATTTCTCCCCGTCAATTGCGATGTCCGCTTTACCCCAGGAGCGGTACCCGCTCTCGCCACATGTAGGTTTGGGTGAAGTACGATTCCAGATAGTTCTATTTTGACTCATTTGCAGATCGCCCCCCTCTCTATTTTACGCAGTAGCCCGATCAAGATGTGCGGCTTAAAGCCACTGTCCAAAGCGCCGGATGTAAATCATTTTAACCAATTGCGTAAGCAAGCAATAACTCGACAGAATTCCAGCCAGCCAAATGAAATACGCTGGTGGCAACGGCACCATCCCCAAATGCCCACCCACCGCTGAGAACGGCAGGTAAATGCCGAACGCCATGATGCTGGCAGTCAGCAAGATAACAGGCGTGGCCGCCCGACTCTGAATGAACGGGATATGCTGCGTGCGGATCATATGGACGATCAGTGTTTGCGTCAGCAGCCCGACTACGAACCATCCGGATTGGAAGAGCGATTGCTTCTCCATCGTATTGGCTTGGAACACGTTCCACATCACCAAAAATGTCACGACATCGAAAACAGAACTGATCGGGCCGAGGAACACCATGAAACGGGCAATGCCGCTCGCGTCCCACTTGCGCGGCTGTTTAAGATAGTCAGCGTCGACATCGTCCCACGGGATCGACACTTGTGAAACGTCGTAGAGGAGATTTTGAACCAACAATTGGATTGGCAGCATCGGCAAGAACGGCAAGAAGATGCTGGCGATTAAAACGCTGAACACGTTGCCGAAATTGGAGCTTGCCGTCATTTTTATGTACTTGATGATGTTGGCGAACGTCCTGCGGCCTTCCACAACCGCTCCCTCGAGTACCAAGAGGCTTTTCTCGAGCAAGATGATATCTGCCGATTCCTTGGCGATATCGACGGCGGTATCCACGGAAATCCCTACATCCGCGTCCTTAAGAGCAGCAGCATCATTGATGCCGTCGCCAAGATATCCGACCGTGTGATTGTTTCTCTGCAACGCGCGGATCACGCGAGACTTCTGTAGGGGCGACATTTTTGTGAAAATGGTCGTTCGCTCCGCCGCCTCCTCCAATTGGGCATCAGACAATTTCTCCAAATCTTTGCCGAGCATTGCATGCTCTATTGGCAGCCCGACTTCTTTGCAGACTTTCTTCGTAACTATCTCGTTGTCGCCGGTAATGATTTTGACGGAAACGCCATGCTCTCTCAGTGCGGCGATCGCTTCGCGTACGGTCTCCTTCGGAGGATCAAGGAAAGCAATATATCCTGAGAGCATCAATTCATTTTCGTCTTCGACTGTGTAAGTGCGCTCTTCGGGCGGAAGCCATTTATACGCCACGGCCAGTGCGCGCAGGCCGTCCTGATTTAGCTTTCGGGTAATGCGACGAACCTCTTTGCGCATATTCGGTGTGAAGGGCACGAGGCCGCCGGAAGCTTCGGTCCTTTGATCATGGGCAGAGACGCACAGGGGCAGCACTTCATCAATTGCACCCTTGCAGACCAGGAGGTTTTGATTATCACCATTGCGCACAACAACGGACATGCGGCGACGCACGAAATCGAAGGGGATTTCGTCGATTTTCCGATAGTGCTTCAGCTTGTCGACAAGCTCGTGTTGCAGAGCAAATTCGAGGACAGCAACGTCTAGCGAATTTTTCAAGCCAGTTTGATTGTAACTATTCAACCAAGCATATTCGAGAACCCGCAGATCGTCCCGCCCGTGAATATCCAGATGCCTTTCAAGGATGATTTTGTTCTGGGTTAGTGTGCCAGTCTTGTCAGTGCAAAGAATGTCCATTGCGCCGAAATTTTGGATCGCATTCAGTCGCTTCACGATCGTCTTACGCCGTGCCATCACCACGGCACCTTTGGCGAGGTTCGTGGTGACGATCATTGGGAGCATTTCAGGGGTTAATCCGACGGCAACGGAAACTGCAAACAGCAACGACTGCAGCCAGTCGCCCTTGTCGATACCGTTGATAAAAAATACGAGCGGTGTCATCACCATGAGAAAACGGATCAGCATCCAACTAACTTTGCTGATGCCCTTGTCGAAACTCGTGAGTGGCCGGGCGCCGACTATTTCTTTCGCCATCGCACCGAAACAGGTGGCATCCCCGGTAGCCGCGACAACAGCGACTGCGGTACCGCTCGCAATGTTAGTGCCCATGAAACAGGCAGTCTCGCGGTCCAAAACGTTTTGTGAAGTATCAAGCGCCTGAGTCCCTTTGCTGGGCAGCACAGCATGCTTTTCAAGTGGGATCGATTCTCCGGTCAGCATCGCCTGGCTGACGAATAGATCTTTCGTCGCGAGCAGCCGTACATCTGCAGGAACCATGTCGCCTGCTGAGAGATAGACGATGTCTCCAGGAACGAGATCGGATATCGGCAATTCCTGCGGCCGGTCCATGCCAGCGCGCAACACAGCGGTGGTTGATGTCACCATCGCCTTCAATTCTTCCGCCGCCTTGTTGGATCGAAACTCCTGCCAGAACCGCAGCACGGTGCTGAGAAGGATCATCGTGATAAGGACAATAATTGTCCTGAAAGAGCGATCTTCAGGATTCGCAAAGATGACATCCGAGAATAGCGAAACCACGCAAACCGCAAACAGCACACCGTTAAATGGCGTCAGGAACGCATGGAATAGCTGCTGGTACCAAGTAGGCGGCTTTTCATGCGTCACCGCATTAGGACCATATTGCCCTCGCCGTGCTTCGACCTGTTCTTCTGTCAGGCCGGCCCTACTGGCTTGCAAACGCGCGAGCGCTTCCTCAGGCGCACATGCACATAATTCCGGAAGTGGAGATGACACACGCTTGCCATTAGCCGTGCTGGAAGCAATCGCTCGGCGTACCGCTTCTTTGTTCATGTTGCCGCTTTTGATTGTTACTTCACGTGAAGCTTTTTGCTTCCGACCTCACATAGGTCAATAAAGACTGCGTAAATTCGGATTGCGACTGGAGCACGCCGATTAAGCGCAAGTCCGATTCGGGTCAGAAGCGGAACTTGCGCCAGAGCCAGGTTCACACGGATGAGGTCTACATCGACGTGTATGGCGGTTATGCGACCAAGCTGCTGCGATTGCAGCTCGACATGATCCAAACGCTTGATCGACATCGACCTGGCAACAGCCAAACAGTCGAAGTTCGGCACGTCCATATACATCCCGGAGCCCAGGGCGTCGTCGGAATCGTCAATCCCCCAAAAACGCCGGAGGGGGACGACCAAAAATGATACACGACCCCATGCGTCAGGCGGACATTGCCCACCGGTTGGCGAACTTAGCCAAAGCGCGCCGATGCGGCGCCAAGACCCGCACTGGTCACCCGTGCAGGCAGGCTGCCGTGAGGGGACGGGCAAGGTGCCGAATGCATGGCGGGGCAAAAGGCTCAGGCGGGCCTCAGGCCAATCGCAACGGCACGCCACACAAGGTAACGCCAATTATCAAGGCGATGAGCCAGTGGGTCCATTATGTTCTCTGACTAAGATGGCCCGCAACGCCGGAGGCGCCACGGGCCAGTGCGGGTAAATTTTATTTCCCAGTGTCTCTATATTTAATCGGCGGTTCCCCGGATTTTGAAGTTGGACCAGAGCCAACCGGCAGACTACGATGTCCGCTTTGCCCCTAGAAATTAAATGCAGTGTGCATTGCTGTTCACCTGCTCATTTTTCCAGTGTGACCATTAATCTGATCATTTCATTATAATTGTCGACTGCTTGATCTCCCTTCCGATTTGCTTCATTTTCCATCGCGCTACTGTCCGTCGTGTACTTCGCGGCGAAGCCGTCAATACCGAGATTTTTGTACTGGACAGTGTGCTGCATTTCGTGGGCCCAAAACCAAATGTCTTTCGAGCTAGGCGGTTTTGCAAATACAATTATATTATCGGCTGTGACAGCGTGATTGTCTGCACATGCCTCTTGGAATTTGTTGATGATGCCGTACGAACCCACATTGTCGTCGATAACAAACTGGGCTCGTTCGAGGATTTCTTTTGAAAATAAGCCAGTCAAATAAAATCTGATGTCTGCAGGAATTGGCTTCGCTCTATCTTGGTAAAGTGCCACCGCTTGCCTTACTCCTATCGCCAAGGGCACACCGATAACGTTTCCCACTTTTCCCGTGTCGAGAACATCTTGGGCCGTCCTGCTGAGCACGATAGGCGCTTGTTTCGAGAGTTTTTCTGGCAAGCGCGAAATTTCGACAGTTTGACCGAGCTTTTTTGGGAGAGCGGACTTCACATGGTTTTCTATTTTCTGATCAGCTCCAGCAACCACTTCGTTCGGCTTAATAAGAATTTCGATCCGATCGTTCGCAACGTCCTTGATCACCCTAACGGGATTTTCGCCTTTAATAACGCGTCCGCCACCCTTCGGTCCTGCAGTGAGTGTATTGACAGCACCTCGTGCAACGTCCGCTGCGACGTTCGCTGCTGTGCTTAGATCCATTTGCGCCAAAGCGTTGTGTGCAAAAGCGCACGAGACGACAAGCGAAATGCCAATCGAGCAAAGTTTCATGTGAACCCCGCATTGGTGTTTAAGCACCGGGGTGAGACAGTCTCTTATCACTCCTTCGTTGCACCCGGCGCACAGCGACTGACGCAGCTTTCCGTACTGACTCCAATCAGACTTTCCAAGTTGGCAGCTCGAACTTAGTTAACGCGGTTAACGAAGTTCGAAGCGACCGCCGACGGAGCAAGAGGTCCGCCGTTGCCGATTACCGAGCGGTAGCCCGGCACTCCCGGCAGTGGGCGTCAAAAAGAATGCAACCAAGTTGCATTCTTCTTCCCTGAAATGAGCACCGGGC
>DATFXJ010000202.1:0-5012 GCA_035315965.1 Pseudolabrys sp. | reverse complement strand
TCATGTTTTTCGAATGCCGGATCGTCGCCAAGCTGCACTCGGTGATAAAGGTCCTTGGCGATCTTGCGAACATTCTTCATGTCGCTCGCGGTCGCTGAACCAATTGTCATGCGCCGCTGTTTTTGACCTAGCCGATATTGGAAAACGTAGCTGCGTGCACCGCTGGCCCGAAGTCGCAGCGCAAGGCCGGGAATTTCGTCATCGAACAATAGTTCTTCTGTTTTGCCCGCAAGCAGCTTCGCCCTGCGTGCCGTTGTGTCTCTCAGCCTCATGATTGACCCTTTCTGCCGAGCCGCCACAGAACAGCGTTGGGAAGCAATGGGGAAGCAACTTCGTGGCCTTACGTGACCGGCCACACAGATGGTAATATAGTCAAATCAGGGTACTTGGCAAGGTGTGTCCCACTGTGTCGACTGCGGAACATCTGTTTCCTAAACCGAAGGTCGGAGGTTCGACTCCTCTCGGGACCGCCAAACCATCATTTCGCTTTTTTGATTTTGCAATACTGTCTGACCAATCTATCAAACGGGACCAGACTGTTTTTCGATGCTGGTCACGCCGTCACGGCGGCGTGATGCTTCCAGTCGTCGCCTCTACGACGATTGTTCCGGTCATATGCGGATGCAAGGAACAAAAGTACTTGTAGGTGCCCGGTGTCGTGAACGTGAATGCGTACGTGGCATCGGTATCGAGCGCTTTGGATCGGAAGTTGTTGGGTGACACAACCGTGTGCGGAATGTCGTCCTCGTTGGTCCAGGTGACCGTGGTCCCCGCTTTCACTTTCAGTTCCTGCGGACCAAAGGTGAAGTTCCCGATCTTGACGGCAACATCCGCCGCCAGGGCCGGCGTCGCGGCCAGGAGGAGTACGGCCGCGACGCCAGCAACGAAAAACTTTGTCAGCGATTTGACGGTGATCATGATTGCACTCAGCCCTGCAGAGGCGTGTCGATGATGGCGAGACGTTGCTCATTCTGCACGAACGTCACGCTGGCGATGCCAAGCATGCTGCGCAGCTTGTCTTCGGGCACTTTCATGGGGCCCGGCGAAGGCGCCGTGCCGGGTGACGGCTGCGGGAAAGCGGTCGAGCGCGCAGTGTGAAACGTGACGCTACCTTCGACTTTCTGCATCACCTGATGGATGTGGCCATTGAGCACCGTCACAGAGCCAAATTTCTTGAGGTAGCCGAGCGCCCGTGCGGCGTCCTGGGTGCCCCAACCCCAATCTGGATAGACCGTCCAGAGCGGGTATGCGCGAACACGACAATCGGCTGCGATGACGCACGTCCTTTGACGTCGTCTTCCAGCCATTCGAGCTGTTCATTGCCGAGGTTGCCAAGGCCGCCGGCTTTCAACTCGACCACGTTCACAAGCCCGATAAAATGCATGCCATCAGCGTCGAAGCTGTACCAGCCGGCACCCTTGGTGCCGCGTCCGTAGCGCTCTCGGTAGAGCTTGCCCTGCTCTTCATCGATCAGATCATGCTCGCCAGGCACGTAATGCACATCTAGCCGCGCCTGCGAAATGATGCGCTCAGCATCGTCGAATTCCGATGGCTTCGACAGGTGCGAGATATCGCCGGTGTGAATCATGAAGGAAGGCCTGACCGACAGCGCCTGCACGCGAGCAATCGCTTCTTCCAGCGTGCCCTTGGCATTGGGATTGGCAGGCTTGTCGAAACCTATGTGGCTGTCGCTGATTTGCAGAAAGGTAAAACCCTTCTGCTTCGCGGCCACCGCCTCGTCGATAATGCCGAGTGAAGTCGGCACGCCGCCTGCAACTGTCCAAAGCACGCCGGTGCCTGCCCAAGTCATGCATTCGAGTACCTTGCGACGGCTCAAGCCGTCATCGCGTTCTGTCATCGTCGAATCTCCCATAGCGAGTTTGCGTCTCCGGAGACCAGACTGATCATGACGAAGATTTATTCCCGCGCGCCTCAACATCACAAAGATGTCGAAATCGGTACACTTGTGTACAGAAGTCACAATGTTAGAAATGAATTTGACGAAATTCGTTTGCAACAAACTGGCAAATGTTAATATCCGAACAATCGTTCAGTTATGTTTTTATAAAAACGTTATCTGAAATGACGCGGTAGTCATCGACTACGGGAAATAGTCCAGATGTTGTCCAGTATCCTCCTGTGTGTGTGGGCTTGCTTTGTCCGCCGTCGACGAATGTCCTCGCGAAACCCCTGGAAAATCTTGAGAACAGGAGAAGTAAAATGAAGATCTCGGTGGTGCTGACAGTCGTCGCGGACGCCAGTCGTTCGATCCTGATAAGGCACCGGCAACGTGACTGCCGTTCTCATACAAATCGACCGCTCCTCAGAACGGCATGACGGTTTCTTTCAAAGCGGGCTGCACTCCTTCGCCATGGTGGAAACCCGACTAACTTTCAATTCGAACAGTCCTCGGTTACAACGTAACTACTGAACAATGAGGGCCGGCCGTGGTCCGTCCTTATTTCCCAGTTGTTCCGGCCGAACTTATGCCGAAAAATATTTGCTCTTTCGGGAATGAATCGAACCGTGACTGAGTCCCGTATAATGAGATTAACGTTTCAAGTTATTTTGCTGTGGCACAAGGGAAAATCAGCCACGGTTGACATCAAAAGCGAAGAATTGGATCGATTGGTCTTCCCAATTGGAAAACAACCATGACCCGTTCAAGGCCTGACGATAATTCGGTGCTGCTGGTGCATGCCTATCTGGACGGCGAGCTCGATCCCGCCAACGCGCTGGGGATCGAGCAGCAGATGAGCACGGAGCCGGCGCTCGCCGCTGAAAGCGAGCGCGTCAAGGCATTGCAACGGCTGATCCATGAACGACTGGCCCACGAGGAAGCGCCACCCGGGTTGCGTGCCCGCATCGAGGCTTCGGTTGGCGGTCTGAGACGGTCGCGCGCGCAGCCCTCGTGGCGTGCTCTCGCGGCCTCAATCGCCTTAACCGCCATGGTCGCTAGCGGCTCGACTTGGGTCATGGTCGGATCTGAACCAACAAACATGGTCGCGGACTCGCTAGTCTCGGGCCACATTCGCGCGCTGATGGCACCAGAAGCAGTCGATGTTTTGTCGTCGGACCGCCATACCGTAAAGCCGTGGTTCAATGGCCGTATTCCAACCTCGCCACGCGTTGTTGACCTCGACAAGCAGAATTTCCCGCTGGTTGGAGGGCGCATCGACGTGGTAGGCCAGACACCTGTCTCAACGTTGGTTTATCGCCGTGCCAAGCATCTTATCAGCCTCACCGCGATGCCAGCCGAAAGCCATTTCGAATTGAGCAGGACCCCACGAACTGTCAACGGCTATAACGTAGTGCACTGGGTCGAAAACGGGGTGAGCTACTGGGCAATCTCCGATGTCGCCCACAAGGACTTGGAAGAGTTCGCTCAGCTATTCCGCACCAGCCCGACTGAATGTACGGCGGACGGGGCGGCACCATGTCAGTAATACTTCTGCGGCCCGGCACTGGGCCAACTAAATCTGAAAGGCCAACAATGCGCTTGGTTGCCTCTGGCACCCGCGATTCGTTAAGCGGTCTCGATGATAACGCGCGCTTCAGGAGCGTGGTGATGCCGCACATCGACGACGCCTATCGGCTGGCGCACTGGTTAACCGGCAATGGCACAGACGCCGAAGATGTGGTGCAGGATGCGTCGTTACGCGCCTTTCGGGCCATTCGAGAGTTTGCCGGCGGCAGTGCGCGGTCTTGGTTGCTAAGCATCGTGCGGAATACCGCCTACTCATGGCTCCGCAAGAATCGTCCGACCGCGGTCATCACGGTCGAAGATCTCGAGGCGGTCGAGCTTGAGCACGCCAAGCCAAGCGACCCGAACAGCCAGACTCCGGAGGCGGCACTCATCGCAAAAGTCGACGCTGAACAGCTCCAAGCGGCAATCGCTGCATTGCCCACGCCATTCCGGGAGACGTTGGTGCTGCGGGACATCGAGGGCCTTGACTATCGCGAGATCGCTGAGGCGACTGAAGTGCCGATAGGAACCGTGATGTCGCGGCTCGCCCGAGCGCGCCGCCGACTGATCGCCACAATCGGGAAAGAACCATGACTGGCCAGGAAAGAACCATAACTAGCGCGGCGAAGGCGCTTGAATGTTCGGTTTTACAGCATAGAAAAATGCCTTAGCGCCGACATCAGCCGATTGGGATTTAGGCCCGGGCCTGTGATAACGTCCGGTTGCGTCACGGTTCGGCGTTATGACAGCGCCGGATCATCGGGTGTGCATGCATTTTACGGGGGTTTCGATGCGTTTTAAGGCGATGATTATGACAATTGCTGCCATCGGCCTGCTCGCCGGTACCGCAGTCGCGCAGGAAGGCACGCTCAAGAAGATCAAGGATACCGACACGATTACGATCGGCCACCGCGAATCCTCGATTCCGTTCTCATATTATGACGACAAGCAGCAGGTCGTCGGCTATGCCATGGACCTATGCAACAAGATCGTCGACGCCGTGAAGGCGAATCTCAAGCTCACCAAGCTCGACGTCAAGCTGCAGCCGGTAACCTCCGCCACCCGCATTCCGCTTTTAGCAAACGGGACGATTGACCTTGAATGCGGCTCGACCACTAATAACGCGGAGCGGCAAAAGCAGATTTCCTACACCATCACTCACTTTGTCACGGCCAACCGCTTCGTGTCGAAGAAGTCCGCCAAGCTCAAAAAACTCGAAGACCTCAAGGGCAAGACCGTGGTCTCGACCTCCGGTACGACCAACATCAAGCAGACCACGGAACTCAACACCGAGAAAAATCTGGGCCTTAACATCCTTCCGGCTAAGGATCACGCCGAAGCCTTCTTGATGGTCGAGACTGGCCGCGCCGCCGCTTTCGTTATGGACGACATTCTGCTCTACAGCCTTGTCGCAGGGTCGAAGGCGCCGGGAGACTACGAAATCTCCACCGACGCACTGTCGGTCGAGCCCTACGGCATCATGCTGCGCAAGGACGATCCGGCCTTTAAGAAAGTGGTCGATGACGCCATGATCGCCATGTACAAG
>DATFXJ010000201.1:0-23766 GCA_035315965.1 Pseudolabrys sp. | reverse complement strand
GATCTCAATGTAGGGACCTTGTCGCGCACCATGCGGAAGGCCGAGATAAGATTGCGATCGCATCTCGATTAGGCGCGAGGCGGTGCGCTTGAATTCACTGGCTTCATAGCCCTCGGTAGCGAGATAAAGCTTGTCCGGCTGTGCCTGCGCCGACGCCAGCAATTTCACGGCATGATCGTAAAGCGTGTCAATCAGGATAATGAAGCGCTTGGCTTCATTACGCTGGCCATGATCCATCACCGGAATGTGGTCCACGATGATGGTGTGAAACTCGCGTGCGATCCTGAGATAGTCAGCGGCCGCCAGCGGCTGCGCGCAGAGATCATCGAACGAAAATCGTGCCACTCCCATCGCGGTCTTCGGCACTCGCACGAAATGACCCTTCACCACGAGGTCGTGCGCCGCGCCGGCAACGCTTGCGAGCCGCTGCCACGCGTCATCGAGAGATGTCTTAGCCTTTGCGTCATCCGGCACGTACCAGGTCGGCACCCCGGTAAGCCTCTCCAGCCTGAAATCAATGCGCGCTTCAAGCCGTACGACTTCACAATGATGTTCAAGCAAATTGATGAAAGGCAGGAACAGAGCGCGATTTAGCCCGTCCTTATAAAGATCGCTCGGCGCGAGATTGGACGTCGCGATCATGATGATACCTAGCTCGAACAGCCGGGTGAAGAGGCGACCAAGTATCATAGCATCGGAGATGTCAGTGACATGGAATTCATCGAAGCACAGCAGCCAGCTTACTTCCGCTATCGCGGCCGCGGCGCGTTGAATTGGATCGTGCTCATTGCCCTCACCGTTCTTGATTTCTTGCCGGTAAACATGAACGCGCTCATGAACATCGGACATGAATTCGTGGAAGTGAACGCGTCGTTTGCGGATGACTGCGCTGGTCTCGAAGAAGAGGTCCATCAGCATGGCCTTGCCACGACCGACGTCGCCGTAGACGTAAAGGCCCCTGAGCGGCAACCCGGCTTGCTCGCGCTTGCCGAATAGCCAACCAAGTGGTGACGATTTGCGCGCTAGCCGGTGCTGATCGAGCCGCCGTTCGAGTGTAGCTAGGTGTTTGGCCAACGTAGCCTGACCCGGATCGGCCTCGATCTTTCCCGCGGCGACCAACGCCGCATAGCGGGCGCTAAAGGTTTCGAACATCGGCGGCTAGGACGAACGGACGGAAGACCAAGGCCTCATTGCGACACCTAGGGGGTACGGCTTCTTATGTAAATCAGCCGTTCAAGAGTGCCCAATTTTTGCGCACAAAAGGTGCAATAAGGCTTTGGGAAGGCATGCATTTCTTGCGGATGAGGGTTCCCGGAAATCCTGTGTGTCGAACTTTTGCTGCAATGCACCATATATGGGGTAGTACACGGTTTGGTGCGAGCTTTCCCTGCGACGCGGTCAAGAATGCCTTGCGGAGAACAGACATGGATGAGCCTTTGCCAGACGGCGGCATGATCCGCAAATTGTGGATCGGCGAAATAGACGCCTATCGAGATCACTTGCTTCGTCTCGATCGCGAAAGCCGGAGCCGGCGCTTTTCGGGTGCAGTATCGGATGAATTCGTCACCCATCACGCAACATCCGCCGGGAAGCTGGGCATAGTGCTCCACGGCTTCTTCGTCGACGGCATCTTGCGCGGCGCTGCTGAGCTGCGGTCCTTCGGATCGGTTTTCGCACGGGCGGGGGAAGCCGCCTTCAGCATCGAACAGCCTTGGCAAAGTCATGGTGTAGGTACGATACTCCTCGAACGAACGCTCTTGAGCGCGCGCAATCGCGGGATCAAGTCACTGCAGATGCACTGCCTCGCTGACAACAGCCGCATGCAGCAGCTTGCACGCAAGTTCGACGCTGATCTCAAATTCGACTTCGGGAGCGTGGTCGGCGAAGTTGATCCGCCACGCTATACGCCGCTGTCTCTGATGCGTGAAGCGGTTGCCGACGCGCATGGTGTGACGAGTGCCTGGCTCGAAGCGCAATCGCGCCTGCTAGGTACCTGATTTTTCCGCTCGCGAGAATGAACGGACCGAGCTCACGCGCTGAAGGGATAACTCGCCTCGACCACGTACGGGCCACCACCGATTGAGGCGCGCGAGGAAAAGAGCACGAAACGCGACACACGGAATGGTGAAGTCCGGAAGTAACCGCGCGCTGAAAGATACTCGGCGACCTGTTGGCTGGATGATTCTCGCAGACGCGCCAACGTAACATGGGGAGTAAATTTTCGTCCCTCTGGTTCGAGCCCGATGCGTTGCATCAGCCTTTCGTGCTCGGCTTGCACATCTATAAGGGCTTGTGCCGGTGCTACGCTCGCGACCACAGCGCGTGGCTTGCGCCCACCAAACGACGCCAGACCCTCCATATGAAGCTCAAAAGGTCCACGCTTGACGCGCCCAAGCATGGAGGCGACTTCGTGGGCGACATCGTCGGCAACGTCGCCAATGAAACGCAATGTCAGGTGATAGTTTTCCGGATCGATCCAGCGCGCACCCGGCAATCCGCCACGCAATGTGGCCAGCGCCTGGCCAACGTCGAACGGAATTTCAACTCCGGTGAAGAGACGCGGCATTGCGAGACTCTCAAATTACGATGAGCGCTGGGCACGCGCTCTGATAACCAACTCTTCGACCAGTGGCAGGATGCGCGCAACGATCGCGTCGATACCCGCAGCATTTGGATGGATGCCGTCGCCCTGGTTTAATTTGGGATCGGCGGCAACGCCGTCGAGGAAAAAAGGATAAAAGATGACTGGATGAGTCGAGGCAAGCGCCGGATAAATGGCATCGAAATCTTGCGCATATTCGGGACCCATGTTGGGTGGGGCCCGCATACCGGCGAGCAAGACAGCAATGCGCCGGGCCGCAAGCTTGCGCAGGATGGCGTCGAGCGCTGTCTTGGTGAGGCTGGGATCGAGTCCTCGCAATGCATCGTTCGCGCCGAGCTCGACAATGACCGCCTCGGTGCCAACCGGAACCGACCAATCGAGCCGGCCGAGCCCCCCGGATGCCGTATCACCCGATACTCCCGCGTTGGCGATTGTGGCAGCAACGCCCTTGCTTTTAAGGGCCTTCGTTAGCTTGGCTGGAAAAGCGTCTTCCACTTGCAAACCTAGGCCGGCGGTGAGTGAATCGCCAAGCACCACAATATTGACGGACTGCTCGGCTGCTTTCACGACGTCAGTTGGCACAGCCACGCAAGACAGTAGAAGCAGTGCCCAGACCGCAAGACGCTGGACCCCGACAAGGTTCGTCCCATATGAGCGGGGTTGTGAAAATTGAGGTCCCATGACGAATAACTCCCAGGCGGGGCCGGCCATTGCACTTGCCGGTGTAAATCTCTCGCTCGGGCACGGTGCGGCCCGTGTTCATATCCTCAAAGATATTGCCCTACATATAGGCAGAGGCGAGGCAATTGGCCTGGTGGGGCCATCTGGATCCGGAAAATCAACGTTGCTCATGGTGATGGCGGGACTCGAGCGCGCCGATACCGGCACGGTGGCAGTCGCGGGCGAGAACCTAAGCAATCTCGATGAAGACTCGCTGGCGCGTTTTCGTGGCCGTCATATCGGAATTGTTTTTCAGTCCTTCCACCTGATTCCGACCATGACCGCGCTCGAGAATGTCGCGGTGCCCCTCGAACTCGCTGGATTTGTTGATCCGTACGAGCGCGCGCGCGATGAGCTTGCCGCTGTAGGTTTGAACGAACGGCTCGACCACTATCCGGTTGAATTGTCGGGCGGCGAGCAGCAGCGCGTCGCCATCGCACGGGCACTCGCACCAGATCCTGCGATTGTTGTAGCTGACGAACCGACCGGTAATCTCGACGAAGACACCGGAAAGCAGATCATAGATCTGCTTTTTGCGGGCCACATCAGGCGCAATACTACGCTGGTGCTTGTCACCCACGACCCTGCCCTGGCAGCGCGGTGTGCGCGCGTTGTGCGACTGCGCTCGGGTCGTGTCGATGGTGTGAGCGTGCCATGAGCACACCTAAAGTCGCCACGCCACGAAGCCATTGGCTCCCCTTGCGCTTCGCCTTACGCGAGTTGCGCGGCGGCTTGCGCGGATTTTACGTTTTTATCGTTTGCATCGCATTAGGTAGCATGACGATCGCCGGCGTCGGTTCGCTGGCGGCCAGCCTTACCGACGGCCTTGCGCGCGAGGGACGGGTCATTCTCGGCGGCGATCTTGCGTTCACTTTGATCCAGCGAGAGGCCGCGCCGAATGAGCGTGCTTTCCTCGAAAAGCATGGACAGGTCTCAATTGCAGCGACCATGCGCGCTATGGCGCGCGCGACGCACGGCCAGGCAACGCTCGTTGAAATCAAAGCCGTCGATACGGTCTATCCGCTGTTCGGACAAGCGAAGCTTGATCCGCCCGGCGCGCTTGCCGATGCGCTGGCGCAACGCAACGATATTTTTGGCGCAGTCGCCGATCCGACCCTAATGGCGCGGCTTGAGATCTCGACAGGCGCGCATCTAACCATCGGCAACGCGACTTTCGAGGTTCGCACGGCGCTGATCCGCGAGCCCGACAAGCTCGCCGGCGGCATCGGCTTCGGACCCCGCCTGCTAGTGAGCCAAGATGCATTGCGCGCCACAGGTTTGCTGCAGCCGGGCAGCCTGGTGCGCTGGCACTATCGCTTGCGCTTGCCAGCAAATGATGCTTCCGATGCCGCCGCGAAAGCACTCACGGCGCAGGCTCGCGCGCAGCTGCCGGAAGCGGGGTGGGATATCCGCGGCCGCAATAATGCCTCGCCGCAACTCGAGCGCAATGTTGAGCGCTTTACACAATTCCTTACGATCGTTGGACTGACCGCGCTCCTGGTCGGCGGCGTCGGTGTCGGCAACGCGGTCAAAAGCCACCTCGACCGACGCCGCGAGACAATCGCCACCATGAAGGCGCTTGGTGCCAGCGGCCGCCACGTTTTTGCGATCTATCTGACGCAAGTCCTGCTAATGGCTATCGTCGGTGGGATTCTTGGTGTAGCGTTCGGCGCTCTCCTACCATTTGCGATTTCATGGGTGTTCGGCGCCATCATTCCACTGCCCTTGGTGCCTGCATTGCATCCCGGTGAACTGCTGCTGGCGCTATTGTATGGGCTGATGACGGCGTTGGTTTTCGCGCTGTGGCCACTCGGTCGCACACATGACGTACCGGTCGCGCAGCTGTTCCGCGACATGGTGGCGCCCCAGCCGTCTCGACCGCGCAAGCGCTATATCGCATTCACCTCCATCGCCGTGCTCGTTTTGGCGGCTTTTGCCATACTGCTCGCATATGACCGGCGCGTCGCGCTAATCTATGTAGCCACGGCCGCGGGCGTGTTTGTATTGTTGCACATGGTCGCTGCATTGATGATGGTTTTGGCGCGCCGCGCACCCCGCGCGCGCGCAACCGGCCTGCGCATGGCCATTGCCAATATCCATCGGCCGAGCGCGCTGACGCCGACGATCGTGCTTTCGCTTGGCCTGGGCATCACTCTGTTAGTTACTGTCATCGAGATCGACGGCAATCTGAGTCGGCAGTTCTCAAACGAGCTACCGGCAAAAGCGCCATCCTTCTACTTCCTCGATATTCCGGCCGATCAATCCGCTCATTTCGAAAACTTCGTTCGCACGCAGGTCCCATCCGCAAGGTTGGAGGAAGTACCGATGTTACGTGGCAGGATCATTTCCGCCGGCGGCACGCCAGCCGAGAACCTCAAGCCAAAAGAGGAGGCAGCATGGGTGCTTCAAAGCGACCGCGGACTCACTTATTCGAACGAGATTCCCACCGGCTCAAGGTTGGTTGAGGGAAAGTGGTGGGGGGCGGACTATGATGGACCACCGCTGGTTTCGTTCGAGAAGCGTATCGCCGACGGCTTGGGTCTCAAACTTGGCGATTCCATTGTTGTCAACGTGCTGGGCCGCAACATCACAGCGACAATCGCCAACATGCGTATAGTCGATTGGGAAAGCCTCGGCATCAATTTTGTCATGGTATTTTCTTCGAATTCGTTTCGCGGCGCGCCACACACCCATCTTGCCACCCTCGCCTATCCCGGCGGCGGCACGCTAGCCGAGGAGACAACGGTTATCCGATCGGTCGCTGCGAGCTTTCCGATGATCACAACAGTGCGTGTAAAGGATGCTCTGGAAGCGGTCGGCGGCATCGTCGCCAATCTGGTGCTTGCGATCCGCGGCGCCAGTGCTATCACTTTGATTGCGGCGGCTTTGGTGCTCGGCGGCGCACTTGCGGCAGGGCACCGCTCTCGGGTCTATGACGCGGTAATTTTAAAGACACTCGGGGCCACTCGACTTCGTCTGCTCACCGCTTATAGCATCGAGTATTTGTTGATCGGCTTGGCCACCGCTTTATTCGGGATGATCGGCGGTTCGCTCACGGCGTGGCTTATTGTCGCCCAGCTCATGCACCTGACATTTGCGTGGCTGCCCTGGCCGGGCTTCGCAGCTGCACTGGCGGCGGTGGTAGTTACCGTAACGCTGGGGCTCGTCGGGACCTATATCGCGCTTGGCCAGAAACCCGCGCCTATATTAAGAAATCTATAGTTTTTGCGACATTCCGCCACGGACTGCGCCTGCCAGTCCTGCCGCCTCCATTTTGGGTATAATAATAGCCCTACCGGACGTTAACGATCCGCAATAGCACGAGGTTATTGTGAAGACGTATCTAGCGCCGAGGCTAGCCAACCATTACATTTGCCACAGAAGCGCGACGGCACTATGCCGGCGCGCCTGACGTGCCCGGCGTAAAGCCGGGACATGAGAGAGGAAACTTCGATGTCGGATTACGACCGTAACGTAGCTGCCCGCGGAGTAGGCGCCGCGCCTGCTATCGCGATCGATGCGGGCCTGCGCGCCTACATGATTCGCGTCTACAATTACATGGCCGCCGGCGTCGCTCTGACCGGCGTCGTCGCCTGGCTTACCTTTAACGCCGCGGTGGTCACCGATGCGGCTGGACGCATCACCTCGTTGACGCCGTTCGGTCAAGCCATCTTCAGTGGACCACTGGCGATCGTGCTGTTTTTGGGCACACTCGGCCTAGTATTCTTCATGAGCTTCCGCATCAACAGCCTACAGCCAAGCACGGCGCTAGTACTGTTCTTGGCCTATGCCGGATTACTGGGGCTCATGCTGTCGTCGGTATTCCTGGCCTACACAGGCGCCTCTATCACCCGCACCTTCTTCATCTCGGCGGCTTCGTTTGGCGCATTGAGCCTGTACGGCTACACAACGCAGCGCGATCTCTCGCCGGTCGGGTCATTCCTGACGATGGGACTGTTCGGCCTGATCCTGGCGATGATCGTCAACATGTTTCTCAAGAGCAGCGGGCTCGACTTTGCGATCTCGGTGATCGGCGTGTTGATCTTCGCGGGCCTGACCGCTTGGGATACCCAGCGGATCAAGGAGATGTACAGCGTCAACGACGACGGTACTGTCGCAAGCCGCAAAGCAATAATGGGCGCGCTGGCGCTCTATCTCGACTTCATCAACCTGTTCCTCTTCCTGCTGCGATTCCTTGGCGATCGCCGCTAAGCAGCACAAAACGGACTTACTGGCGCCTCGGCCTCGTGCCGGGGCGTTTTATTACGGTCATTGCCGGGGCTTGATACGGCAATCCATGATGAAGCTGCGCTCGGCAATTCATTATGAAGGCGCGGGGCCAGCCTGCGCATAACGGGCTGTCGAATGATCGGGCCAAAAATCCGTCCAGTCAAACTCACGGATATTCCGGCGATTACACGCATCTACGCGCATGCGGTCGAGCACGGCACTGCCACATTTGAGCTCGAACCGCCGGATGAGACTGAGATGGCCCGCCGCATGAACGAGCTGACATCCCGAAACTTTCCATACCTCGTGGCGGAGTTCGACGGCGCACTGGCCGGCTACGCCTATGCGGGGCCCTACCGCGCGCGGCCGGCCTATCGTTTCACCGTGGAGAACTCAGTGTACGTGGCGCCCGATAGACATCGTCGTGGTGTGGGCAAAGCGTTGCTGGAAGAATTGATCGAAGCCTCCACTGAACGCGGTTTCCGCCTGATGATCGCTGTCATTGGTGATTCCAAACAGGCGGCTTCGATCGGCGTGCACGTGGCCACCGGCTTCAAGCACGTCGGTGTGTTCGAGAACATTGGCTACAAATTCGATCGCTGGCTCGACACCGTGCTGATGCAACGTGCGCTCGGGCCCGGAGCAAGCACACCGCCTTGACCTGTCAGCTCGCGACCAGCGCGAGTGAACGGTCGATAGAGCGCAGTACACGCTCGAGCTCATGACCACGGCGAACGACCAGACCGGTTGCAGAAATTACGCTGTAGACGCCCTGCCGACGTTCCAGCTTTGGATTCTTCTCGATGCGATAGATCGGTACTTCGGAGGCACGGCGGAACACCGAAAAAACCGCCCGATCTTTCAAAAAGTCGATTGCATAATCACGCCACTCACCAGCAGCGACTTTGCGACCATAGAGATCCAGAATGCGATCGAGCTCGCGGCGGCTAAAAGTCACCTGATTCGAGAGGGCGGTGCGCACCAGACTACCGCCGCCCCCCACCCATCGGCTGGGATCTGATTCGCCGGAACCAAACGTCATACGGCGCCTCCTTTGTGCAAGTGAGGATGATCGCGCCGGAGAGAGCGCGCGGCAAGACCTTCCTATCGGTGCGGAAGTGACTGAAAAACGCGCGCAAACGGCTGGTAGATGATCACGAACTCGTTAAACGCTCCCACAATAACGCCCAATTTCGGTCAACCGCCGGTCACGCTAGATTGGGATAAGGCTAACGTTGCCTCAAGGCCCGGTCCGGTACGAGCACCGGATTCCTCAGCCCCCCAGCCCCCCGGGGCTCTGTCGGCCGGGCCAGTTGAGTTCCGCGTACGGTTCAATCCCCTAATGCCTTCGGGCCGGCTCGCCGCCGGCCCAATTTTTTGCAGAAGGGGATACAGTTTCGTTGCGAGACTTAGTTTGCCGCAGCAGCACTGCAGCACGCAGCGGATGAAGCACCCAGCATCCCGCCAGGCTTCGCCGCGACACCGCCCTGAACAAAGACATCGAGGTGGTCGATATCCTTGAGCGAAAAATCGCCCTTAGCAATTTCGCTGAGCGGTAGGCTGAAGGTTTGCGTTGTTCCGTTCCAGTCGCCGAGCCTCACCCAGCGGCGTACCACGTTGTGGTAGGTCAGCGTCCGATCATGGTTCTCACCACGTCCGATTTGCACGGACACTTTGCTCGTGACCGGACAAAGCCAAACCTCACCGCTGCGATACTCACCCTGAGCGGCAGGGACACTCACCGTCACTTTGTCGTCAGCTACCTTCATGGTTACCGGCAGCGAGAGAACGGCGGAATTGCGCCGCGTTTGCTCAATTGCCTTTTCGATCGCCGCCTTGTCACTTCCGAGGACGTGCACGACGCCATTGATAACTACCTGCGGCGTATAGACTTCGCGATCGCCACGTGCTTCGGCATATGCGCGTTGCCGGTCGGAATGGCCGTGCAGCGCGAGCGTATCTTTCCAGCCGAGATAGTCCCAATAATCGACCGCAAGGCTCATGGTCACTAGTGTTGGGTCACGTGACAGCTCGCCAAGCAACTTGTCAGCAGCCGGACAAGACGAGCAACCCTGGCTTGTGAATAATTCGATGACCGCACGGGGTTCCCCCGCCAATGCAGCCGTGGTGCTATAGATGAACGCGAACGCAAAGGTGATATGGCGATAGTTCATATCGATACCGCAATCCTTGCCTCGCCCACGATTTATAGATCGCTCCGTCGATCACCCGCCACTCACTTCACGGTGAGTGGCCCCTTTTTATTGCCTGCGTTAAAGCATTCAGCCAGCCAATTGACGCAGCACATATTGTAAGATGCTGCCGTTCTTGAAGTAATCCAGTTCATCCAAAGTGTCGATGCGGCAGATCAAGGGCACCCGCTTGAGGGTGCCATTACCCGACACGATCTCGGCAATCAACCGTTGGTGGGGCTTGAGCTCGCCATGCAATCCCCGGATTGTGATCTGCTCGTCGCCTTTGAGTCCGAGGGATTGCCAGGAAGTTCCCTCTTCAAATACCAGGGGCATTACCCCCATGCCTACGAGATTAGAGCGGTGGATGCGCTCGAAAGATTGCGCGATCACCGCGCGGATGCCGAGCAGCACCGAACCTTTGGCGGCCCAGTCGCGCGATGAGCCGCTGCCGTATTCCTTGCCCGCGAAAACCACCAACGGAATCCCGTCGGCCTTGTATTTCATCGCGGCATCGTAGATCGGCATGCGCTGTCTCGAGGGATAGTGGACGGTAACGCCCCCTTCGACACCCGGCACCATCTGGTTCTTGATGCGGATATTGGCAAAAGTGCCCCGCATCATCACTTCGTGGTTGCCGCGCCGAGTGCCGTATTGATTGAAGTCGGCTGGCTTGACCTTGTGCCCTACAAGATACTTGCCAGCCGGCGAGTCGATCTTGATCGAGCCGGCAGGCGAAATGTGGTCGGTGGTGATTGAATCGAGCAGCAACGCTAGTATGCGCGCATCGACGATATCTTCGAGCGGCTTGGGATGGCGACCCATGCCCACAAAGTAGGGGGGATTTTGTACGTACGTGGACTTCTTGTCCCAGTCGTAAGTTACGCCGCCTTTGACGTTGATTTTCCGCCAATTGGAGTCGCCCTTGAACACATCGGCGTATTTCTTTGAGAACATCTGTCGGGTAATGTTCTTAGCAACGAAGTCGCCAATTTCCTTGTTCGATGGCCAGATGTCTTTCAGAAAGACTTTTTTGCCAGTCTGGTCGATGCCGAGTGGCTCCCTCGCAATATCGACATTCATCGAGCCTGCAATGGCATATGACACGACCAGCGGTGGCGAAGCCAGATAGTTGGCGCGCACATCGGCATTGACGCGGCCTTCGAAATTGCGATTGCCAGACAGGACTGCGGCCGCCACGAGATCATTGTCGTTAATCGCCTTGGAATTCTCTGGCGGCAGTGGACCGGAATTGCCAATGCACGTCGTGCAGCCGAAGCCCACGAGATTAAAGCCCAGCCTGTCGAGATCTTTCTGCAGGCCGGACTTGTCAAGATACTCGCCAACAACCTGTGAGCCGGGAGCAAGCGAAGTCTTTACCCAGGGCTTAGCGGTCAAGCCTTTTGCTGCGGCCTTGCGAGCAAGCAGACCGGCGCCGATCATGACGTTCGGATTAGAGGTGTTGGTGCAGGATGTGATCGCAGCGATGACGACGTCGCCGTGCCCGAGATCATAGTTCTTGCCCGAAACCTTCACGCGTTTCTTTACCTCAGCGCTCTTGCCGAATTCCTTGTCCATAGAATGTGCAAAGCCGGCCTTCACTTCCTTCAAGGCGACCCGGTCCTGCGGGCGCTTCGGACCAGCCAGGGACGGCTCGACCGAAGTCAATTCAAGTTTAAGCACGTCGGTGAAAATCGGGTCAGGCGTCGTGTTTACGCGATACATGTCTTGCGCCTTGGCATACGCCGCGACCAGCGCGACCAGCTCGGGCGGACGGCCCGTGTCCTTCATGTAGCGGATAGTGTCATCATCGATTGGCGAGAAGCCGCACGTGGCGCCGTATTCCGGCGACATATTGCCGAGCGTCGCCCGGTCGGCGATGGTGAGGTGTGCAAGGCCGGGGCCAAAGAACTCGACAAACTTTCCGACCACGCCACGCTTGCGAAGCATCTCGGTGACAGTCAGCACCAGGTCAGTGGCGGTGACGCCCTCTTTCAGCTTGCCTGCAAGCTTGAAGCCGATCACTTCAGGCAACACCATCGACAGCGGTTGGCCAAGCATAGCCGCCTCAGCTTCGATGCCGCCTACACCCCAGCCGAGCACCGACAGACCGTTCACCATCGTCGTGTGCGAGTCGGTGCCCACCAGCGTGTCAGGATAGGCAAGCTCCATGGTCGTTGACTTGCCGTCGACCGTCACTTTGTCCTTGCGGTTCCAGACTACGCGCGACAGATATTCGAGGTTGACCTGGTGGCAAATGCCGGTTCCGGGTGGCACCACGCGAAAATTGTCGAATGAGCGCTGCGCCCATTTCAGAAATTTGTAGCGTTCCTGATTCTGCCGATATTCCTCTTCGACGTTTTTCTTGAAGGCAGCATTGTTGCCAAAGAACGTTACCGCCACTGAATGGTCGATCACCAGGTCGACCGGCACTTGCGGATTGATCTTCTTGGGATCGTCACCGAGCTGCTTCATGGCATCGCGCATGGCGGCAAGATCAACGACCGCCGGCACGCCAGTAAAGTCCTGCATCAGCACGCGCGTCGGGCGGAATGCAATCTCCCGTGCGGAGGTTTTAGTCTTGAGCCACTCGGCCACGGCTTTGAGATCGTCTTTGGTGACCGTGCGCCCATCCTCATTACGCAGCAAATTCTCGAGTAGGACTTTCATCGAAAAGGGCAAGCGAGAAATGCCCTTGAGGCCGTTTCGCTCGGCAACGGGAAGACTGAAGTAGGCGTAACCTTTGCTGCCAACCTGCAGGGTCTTGCAGCATCTGAAGCTGTCGAGCGAAGTCATGTCGGCTGTTTCCATTCCCGGCCGGTTTGACGGCGCTGGTTCGGACTAAGCTATTGGCAAGGCAGTGTTTTTCTTGCTGGTGAGACTTGCGTCCGAATTCGAATTACGTAACGTCGCAAGTCGGGGCTTATAAGGACTTTTCGTGCAAGACGCCATATTGACCGGGGAACTAAGCCAAAAATGATCATAAAATCGGGATATTTCGGGTCGGGCGCCGTCTTTCCAGTATTGGCGCAGTGGCCGCGACAGCCGTGATGCAACTCAAAGCCAGCGGATTGACCTGCAACCGCGGCGGGCGCGAGGTCTTCCGGGGCTTAAGTTTCGGCCTGGCCACCGGCGAGGCCATGGTCGTGACCGGGCGCAACGGCGTCGGCAAATCCTCCCTGTTACGCGTGATTGCCGGTTTGGTGAGAATCGCCGCGGGTCGACTCATCCTCGAAGGCGGCGAACCCGACGTTCCGATTGGCGAGCAGGCACACTATCTCGGCCACCAGGACGCGATGAAGCCCTCGCTTACAGTTGGCGAGAATCTGCAATTCTGGAGCAGATTTCTCGGCGATGGCCGTGCAGTCAAACCGGCCCTGGAGGCAGTCGACCTTGCCGAGCTTGCCGATTTGCCTGCCGCCTATCTGTCCGCCGGTCAGCGACGGCGATTGTCGATCGCCCGTCTGCTCGCGGTACCGCGACCCATCTGGCTGCTTGACGAGCCAACCTCTTCGCTCGATGCCCCGTCGCAGAAACGGCTGGCCGAGCTGATGCGCGATCACCTGGTCGATGGCGGTATGATCATCGCTGCCGCCCACGGAATGATTGGTCTCGAACGTGCGTGCGAACTGAAATTGGATCGGGCATGAATACTTTCGCCGCCCTTCTTATCCGTGACATGCAACTGACCATTCGCGCCGGCGGCGGTGCGCTGATGGGTGCGCTGTTCTTCTTGATTGTGATCACTATGATTCCTTTCGCAGTTGGCCCCGACCTCGCACTGCTCCGACGGATCGGACCAGCAATCCTTTGGCTCGGTGCCTTACTCGCGAGTTTGCTTGCGCTCGACCGGCTGTTTGCCACTGACCACGAGGACGGCTCGCTTGATCTCCTGATGATGGGTGGAATGCCGCTTGAGCTGGCGGTTGCGACAAAAGCGATTGCGCACTGGATCACAACTGGATTGCCGCTCGTGGTGATTGCGCCGCTGCTGGGGCTAATGCTCAATGTCGAATTGCATGCGACTGGCTGGCTCGCGCTGACCCTCGCCGCCGGCACGCCTGCGCTCACTTTCATCGGGCTGGTCGGCGCTGCGCTATCTGTGGCACTGCGCCGCGGCGGATTGCTGCTTGCAGTTTTGGTACTGCCGCTCACCGTGCCGGTGCTGATTTTTGGCATTGCCGCGGCCAATGCAGCGATTGTAGGACCCACGCCATTCGGCCCACCTTTCACCATTCTTTGTGCCCTAAGTTTGGTCGGCCTCGTGCTTGGTCCGATTGCCGCGGCGGCGGCCCTGCGACATGGACTGGAATGACAGGGGTACGGACTGAAATGACAGAATGAGAGACAGCCTATGCCGGTGATCGATCTTGCCAACCCGTCGCGCGTTCTAGTCATCGTCAACCGCCTGCTGCCATGGCTTGTGGCAGTGACGATCATTCTGTTTGCGATCGGGCTCTTTCGCGCGCTGAACGCACCCGACGATTACCAGCAGGGCGCCACCGTGAAGATCATGTTTCTGCACGTGCCGGCGGCGTGGCTCGGCATGCTCGGCTGGGTGATCATGAGTATCTCCGCGCTCGGCACTCTCGTATGGCGGCATCCTCTGGCTGACGTTGCAGGCAAAGCAGCTGCCCCGATCGGCGCAGCTTTCACCTTTATTTGCCTCCTTACGGGATCTCTCTGGGGCCGTCCGACCTGGGGCACTTATTGGGTGTGGGATGCACGGTTGACGTCGATGCTAATTCTACTGCTCCTCTATCTAGGGGTGATCGCGCTCTATTGGACTGCCGAAGAGCCAGGTCGTGGAGCGCGCGCGGCTGCCATCCTTTCGCTGGTTGGTGCGATCAATCTGCCGATCATCAAGTTCTCGGTCGACTGGTGGAATACGCTGCACCAGCCCGCCTCCGTGTTCCGTATTGGCGGCTCGAAGATAGATCCGGCGTTGCTTACGCCACTCCTTATCATGGCTCTCGCCTTTACGCTGCTATTCGTGACTCTCCACCTCGCAAGCATGCGTAATGAAATCCTCCGCCGTCGTGTGCGGAGCATACGATTGTTGCAGGCGCAGAAATTCGCAGAGGTAAGCGCATGATCCAAAAAAGTGGGTGCCGGGTTTCGGATACGATCAAGTGCAACAGGAAAAACGCATGAATCTCGGACCACATGCCGATTTCATCGTCGCCGCCTATGTGGTCACGATTTTCGTGATAGCTGCATTGGTGGCCTGGGTCATGCTCGACTATTCGGCGCAGCGCCGCATCCTTGGCGACCTCGAGGAGCACAGGATCACCCGGCGCTCTCAGCGCAAAGGTCAGTGATGAGCACCGTATCGAGCGGAAGAAAACAACGTAATCTGTTGGTGCTGCTTCCTCTAATCGCGTTTCTCGCCTTGGCAGCGCTGTTCATTTACCGGCTCGGTGCCGGCGATCCAGCACGGATTCCATCGGCGTTAATCGGGCGCCTCGCACCGGCAATCGACTTACCGCCGCTCCCGGGCCTCGAACGCAATGGAAAGATGGTACCAGGCCTTACGAGCACGACCTTTCAGGGTGCGGTGACGCTGCTGAATGTCTGGGCATCGTGGTGTGTGCCTTGCCATGATGAAGTACCATTCTTGGAGCAATTATCAAAGGACAAGCGCATCCAGCTCGTCGGCATTAACTACAAGGATTCGTCCGACAATGCGCGACGATTCCTCAACCGCTATGGCAACCCCTTTGTCGCCGTCGGGAGCGATGAAGCCGGACGCGCGGCGATTGACTGGGGGGTCTATGGTGTGCCGGAGACATTTCTGATCGGCCGTGATGGCCACATCGCCTACAAGCTGGTGGGCCCAATTACCGCTGACAATCTCGGCCGCACACTTGGCGTCGAAATTGAAAAGGCACTGCGCTAGTCCTTATTTTTCTCTTCCAAACTGTATCTCGAAAGTAGCGATACTTGCAAAGCGGCGAACAGGAAGGTGAGTGGCACGACGCCGAACAATTTGAAACTCACCCAGAAATCTGTCGTCTGTGTACGCCAGATGATCTCGTTCAGAATCGCAAGCACGAAAAAGAACAGCGCCCAACGCCAGGTCAGCTTACGCCAGCCTTCGTCGCGAAGGTGAAAGACGGAATCGAAAACCATGCCGAGCAGCGGCTTACCGAAAGCGAGCCCGCCCAGCAGCGTGCCGCCGAACAGAACATAGATGATCGTCGGCTTGAGCTTGATGAACAGATCGTCGTGCAGGACCAGCGTCAGCCCTCCGAATACCAGAACTATGACAGCAGTAACTAGCGGCATGACCGCCAAGCGCCGCGTCCTTGTGTATGAAACCGCAAGCGCGATAAGGACCGCTACCATGAAGGCGCCGGTTGCGACATAGATCCCGAATTTCGCATTTGCGGCAAAAAAAAGAACCAGCGGTCCGATGTCGAGCACCAGCTTGAGGACCGGGTTAAGCTGTTTGCTTTTGGCCATGTGCCCTTGACTATGAATCCAATCCGACAACCGCTCTGGCGAAATCGCGCGCAGTGAAAGGCGCGAGATCATCGATGCCCTCACCCACACCGATGAAATGCACCGGCAAGCCGAATTTGGCGGCAGTAGCGACCAAAATACCGCCACGCGCGGTGCCGTCCAGCTTGGTCATTACGAGACCGGTAACGCCCGCCGTTTTGCCAAAAATCTCCACCTGGCTGAGCGCATTCTGACCGACCGTTGCATCCAGCACGAGCAATACAGCATGCGGCGCGGTCGGGTCGATCTTACGCATGACACGCACCATTTTTTCTAGTTCGCTCATCAGTTCGGCACGGTTTTGCAACCGCCCGGCAGTGTCGACCAGCACCACTTCGACGCCTTCTGTCCTGGCGGCGGCAATCGCATCAAATGCCAGGCTGGCGGCATCGGCGCCGGGGTCACGCGCCATCACTCTGGCGCCAGTTCGTTCGCCCCAGATTTTCAATTGATCGATTGCAGCAGCACGGAAGGTATCGCCCGCCACCAGCATCACGCTCTTTCCTTCCGAGCGCAAACGAGCTGCAAGCTTGCCGATCGTGGTGGTTTTACCGGATCCATTGACGCCTGAGACCAAAACAACAAACGGCCGCGTTGTCACTTCAAGGGGCCTCGCGACCGACGAGAGTACCTTCTCTATTTCGCCGGCTAGCACCGCTTTCACTTCGTCGGGCGAAATCGCTTTTTCAAAGCGCCCTTCGCTGAGCACATCCACGATCCGTGCCGCAAATTCCGGGCCGAGATCGGCACGGATCAATTCATTTTCCAGCTCCTCTACGGTCTCCGCGTCGAGTTTGCGCTTCAATACCAGACCGGTGACGGCGCCGCCGAGCGATGACGAAGTGCGCTTAAGTCCGCCGCTCAGGCGCTTCCACCAGTTTCCGTCTTGCGTACTGTCGTCCATGGCGCGCCCGTGATAGCGGTTTCAGCATGACATCGGAAGAGATGCTTGCTCGCCTGCTCTACCGCGATGGGCTGATGCTGGTTGTCGACAAACCGGCCGGATTACCCGTGCATCGCGGCCCAAAGGGCGGCGACGCCCTCGAAGACTATTTCGACGCATTGCGTTTCGGGTTGCCGCGCCCGCCGGCGCTGGCGCACCGGCTTGACCGGGACACCACCGGCTGCCTGGTGCTCGGCCGGCACCGCAAGGCACTGGCGTTACTTAGCAAGCTGTTCAAGCAAGGCAAGGTCGGCAAAAGTTACTGGGCGGTAGTCGAGGGTGGACCCGAGGCAGACGAAGGCCGTATCGACATTCCACTCTCCAAACGCGACGAAGCGCGCGGTTGGTGGATGAAGGTGGACGAGCACGGGCTACCGTCCGCCAGCATATGGAAGGTAATGGGTCGCGGGCGCGGGCTCACTTGGCTTGCGCTCGAGCCGCTGACCGGGCGCACTCACCAATTGCGTGTCCATTGCGCCGAAATGGGATGGCCCGTCGTCGGCGACAACATCTATGGAAGCGCATCACGCACTGGGGGTCCGGCGCTGCATCTTCATTCGCGCGAAGTGACGGTGCCGATCTCCAAGAACAAGCCGCCAGTCACAGTGACTGCCCCGGCGCCAGAGCATATGCGAGAGAATCTTTCCAGTTGTGGCTGGAATCAAGCGAACGCGTGAGTTTGTCCAAAGATCGCGACTGGAATTTCAACGAGGCAAGGGCGTTCAGAACCGAACTCCCGACATTAATATAGCTTGCGAATGTTCATCAGCCACTATGCATCCAGCTTTCGCATAGAGGGCGGGGAAGCCGGTCATTCCTTTATGGGTTCTATTCGTCGCCGTCCAATTCGTCGACATCGTATGGGCAGTGCCGGTGCTATCGGAGTAATGAAAGTTCGGATCGTGCCCAGCTTCACCGGAGGGACTGCAGTTGCTCCATGGTCGTGATCAATCGCTAGGCCATCGTCAGCCCCCCTTCTTAAGCAGGCATGAGTCTTAAGCAGCCATGAGTTGCCGGCCGTCGTGCCCCGTCACTGTGAGTTCGACAATAACACCGGGTTCTACTGAAGGAGTAAGGCGTACGGGCATGAATTGCTCCGTGCGCCCGAGCGCGCGCGACTCGGCGAGAACGCGGCGGCGCGCGCCAATCTCCAAATCTAGATGTCGCCTGAGGGCCGCTTCGCCCTTTTCACGCAAGCGACGTGCGCGCTCCTTGATGAGAGTACGGTCGACTTGCGGCATGCGCGCCGCAGGCGTGCCGGGCCGTGGCGAAAACGGGAAGACATGGAGCTGCGTCAGCCCACACTCGTCGACGAGATCGAGTGAACGACAGAACATGCTCTCATTCTCGGTTGGAAAGCCGGCGATAATATCGGCGCCGAAGACAACATCCGGACGCAAGCGGCGCACTTGTTCACAAAAGGCGATCGCATCGCTGCGCGAATGCCGCCGCTTCATGCGCTTGAGGATAAGGTCATCGCCCGCCTGCAACGATAGATGCAGATGCGGCATCAGTCGCGGCTCGTCAGCTAGCGCGTCGAGCAAAGTGGAGTCGACTTCGACCGAGTCGATCGAGGACAGCCTCAGGCGCGCCAGTTCAGGCACGTCTATAAGGATGCGTCTGACCAGAGTGCCGATGCGGAGCGAGCTTGCCAGATCGACGCCGTAGTTGGTGATGTCAACGCCTGTGAGCACGATCTCTCGATAGCCGTTCGCGACGAGACGCCGTGCCTGCGCCACGACCTCATCCATCGGCAGGGAACGTGAATTGCCGCGACCGAAGGGAATGATGCAGAAAGTGCAACGATGATCGCAGCCGTTCTGCACCTGCACGAAGGCGCGGGTACGCCCCTGTATTCTGTCGATCGCGTGCGCCCTCATCCTCCTCGCCGCCATAATATCGGACACGATAATTTTTCCACCAGCCGCCCAAACTTTGGCGTCGAACTTGTCCTCATTGCCGACGATGCGATCAACTTCCGGCATCGCGGCAAAAGTATTTATCTCTGTCTGAGCCGCACAGCCGGTGACGACGATACGCGCGTGCGGCTGCTCGCGTTTGAGGCGGCGGATGGCCTGCTTGGCCTGGCGAACCGCCTCCGCGGTCACCGCACAGGTGTTCACGACGACGGCATCATGGACTCCAGCGGAGGTCGCCTCGCGCCGAATGACTTCTGATTCGACAGTATTCAAGCGGCAGCCGAAGGTAATGACATCGACAGTCATGATGCGCTCGCCTTAGCGAACAGCGCTGGATTGAAACGCCCCTTGAACTCTAGTTGCACCGGACCGGTCATCAGAACGTGGTCGTCTGTTTCACGCCAGTCGATGGCCAACTCGCCGCCAGGCAGCATCACTTTCACCTTGCGATCCGTGCGCCTAAGCCTCGCGGCGGCGACCGCGGCCGCGCAGGCAGCCGAGCCGCAGGCCTTGGTCAAGCCCGCACCGCGTTCCCAGGTCCGGATGACGATGTGATTGCGCGTGACGACCTGCGCGAGCGTAATGTTGGCGCGCTCGGGAAAGATCGGATGGTTCTCAAGCAAAGGTCCTAATCGCGCAAGATCGTGCGCATTCACGTCATCGACCCAGAAAATTGCGTGGGGGTTGCCCATGCTCACAACAGAAGGGGAATGCAGCACCGGCCTGCCGATTGGACCAATCTGCAATTCGATAGCGCAGGTATCGTGAAATTTCTCGGCCAGCGGAATTTGGTTCCACTTGAAGCGTGGCAGCCCCATATCGACCGTGAACAGACCGTCCGGTCCTTTCCAGCAGTAAAGAATGCCGGCCTTGGTCTCGAAAGTGAGGTTGGTCTTGCCGCTCTCTTGGGAAACCAGATCGGCGACACACCGCATGCCATTCCCGCAGGCGCCGGCCTCCGAACCATCATTGTTGTAGATACAAATGAATGCGTCCGTGCCAGGCGTACGTGGGGGATAAAGCGCCATCAGCTGATCATAAAGGGCCCCCTCCGAGCCCGCCGCAGCGCGAGCTTCCTCGGCTTCGATTTTGCCGCCGCGAGCGCGCATATCGACAACGACAATTTCGTTGCCGATTCCGTTCATCTTCACAAAGGCCTGGTTGGCGAGCGCGCCCATACGGTGCTTTTGCCTGGGTTTCGCCAGGTTTATATGGCGAATAAACGCGGATTGACCAGTGGCCATGATAGAGTGCGCAGCGTTGTTAGCGAGTTGCAGGACCGCCGCAATCGACGGAGAACCGTGATGTCGCTCTCCAGGCTCGCCCCGATTACTATCGCCGTGGCATTTGCGCTAACGGCCGGCCCGGCTGCGGCACAAAATCCACCCGCGCCACCGAACCCGAACGCAAACGAGCCAATGCCGCCGGCACCCCCAGTTGTGAGGCCAGCCGCACCGTCGCCTTTGCAACCAGGTGATGCCTTTGGAGAGCAGGTGACCCTGCCGGAACGCACGATCGTCTATATGAAAGGCCACACCAACTGGGACAGTGCGTTCGAGACTTTGGTGGACGTATTCAAATCATTGCAGGAATACCTGGACAAGCAGGACGTCAAGCCCGCCGGTCCGGCCATTACGATCTACACCCAAACCGACGACACTGGGTTTTCATACCAAGCCGGCTTGCCAATCGTGCAAGCGCCGAAGGACCCTCCGAAGGGTGACATCGCTGTTGGCCCGACCCCCTCCGGCAAAGCGCTCAAATTTGTCCATCGGGGTTCATATGACGCTATGGATTCGACGTATGAGGCGATCACCAATTATCTCGACGACAAACAGCTTGACGCCCAAGATCTGTTCATCGAGGAATACGCCACAGATCCCGTAAAGACCGCTCCCGACAAGCTTGTGGTCAATGTATTTGTGCCAGTGAAGTGATGTCCCTGTCGCGATTTTTGTTTGCTTTGGTCGGTGGTGTGCTCGTGCTCGCACCGGCGCAGGCGTCTGAAAAAACTGTGACGGTGACCGGAGAGGCGACGGTTGGCGTCGCGCCCGATACTGCGATAATTCGCATCGGTGTCAGCAGTCAGGAAAAAACTGCACGCGAGGCCGGCGAAGCAAACGCAAAGCAAATGACCTTAGTACTTGCTGCTATCAAGGCAGGGGGTATTGCCGAGCGCGATATTCAGACTTCGCGGCTGTCACTGCAGCCACAATACGATCCGAACAAAGGCGGAACCGCTCGCTTAACCGGCTTCCAGGCGACAAATCAGGTCACGGTCAGGCTTCGCGACATTGATAATCTGCCGGCCGTGCTCGATCGCGCCATCTCAGCGGGCGCGAACGAAATGTCAGGTATCGAATTCATGGTGTCAGAGCAGTCGAAGCTGCTTGATCAGGCGCGCGACGACGCTATGGCCGACGCGCGCCGGAAGGCCGAACTTTATGCCAAGGCCGCCGGAGCCAAACTCGGGCAGGTGGTGTCGATCAGCGAAGAAGGCCCCACGCCGCAGCCGCGGCCGATCCAGGCGGTGCGTGCTGGCGCAGTTCCGGTCGCCCCGGGCGAGCAGACGCTCAGGGCGATAGTCAGCGTTAGTTATGAATTGGCGCCCTAAATTGGCCTCGCCTTGACTTGAGGATGCGCCAACCCTAGGTTCCGCCTGCTCTCGATAGAGACGTTGAAAATTTAACTTCGCTGCCCGGTCCAATAAGAGGCCGGAGGCCCCCGCCCGACAGCGCGATGCGCCCTCGGGCGCGATTGGTGTTTGGGCGAGAGCACGACATTGGACCCTCATCCTGGGGACGCCGCGGAGCGGCCGTCTCGAAGGATAAGGGCCACGGAATGGCGGCCATCCTTCGCGACGCGCACCTGCGGTGCGCTCCTCAGGACGAGGTCGCGAGCAAGGTGCAACGGAAACGGCGCGACGATGTTCGAAGGCCTGTCCGAAAAGCTCTCCGGCATCCTCGACCGGCTGACCCGGCGCGGCGCGCTGTCGGCCGCCGACGTCGACGCGGCGTCGCGCGAGGTGCGCCGCGCGCTGCTCGAGGCCGACGTCGCGCTCGACGTGGTGCGCGCCTTCACCGAGCAGGTGAAGAGCCATGCGGTCGGGGTTGAGGTCATCAAGTCGGTGACGCCCGGCCAGATGGTGGTGAAGATCGTGCACGATCAGCTGATCGCGACCCTGGGCGAGCGCGGCGAGCCGGTCGATCTCAACGCGCCGTCGCCGGTGCCGATCATGATGGTCGGCTTGCAGGGCTCGGGCAAAACCACGACCACCGCCAAGCTCGCCAAGCGGCTCGCCGAGCAGGCGCGCCGCAAGGTGCTGATGGCCTCGCTCGACGTGCGCCGTCCCGCCGCCATGGAGCAGCTCGCGGTGCTCGGCAAACAGGTCGAGGTCGATACGCTGCCGATCGTCGCCGGCCAGCAGCCGCCGCAGATTGCGCAACGCGCGCTGCAGGCGGGGCGGCTTGGCGGCTACGACGCCGTCATCCTCGACACCGCCGGCCGTACCACCCTCGACGAGGCGATGATGGCGGAGGCGGCCGAGGTCAAGCGCGCCGCCAATCCGCACGAGGTGCTCCTGGTCGCCGACGCGCTCACCGGCCAGGACGCGGTCAACCTCGCGCGCGCCTTCAACGAGCGCGTCGGGCTCACCGGCATCGTGCTCACCCGCGTCGACGGCGACGGCCGCGGCGGCGCCGCGCTCTCCATGCGCGCGGTCACCGGCAAGCCGATCAAGCTCATCGGCACCGGCGAGAAGATGGACGCGCTCGAGAACTTCCATCCCTCGCGCATCGCCGACCGCATCCTCGGCATGGGCGATATCGTCACGCTGGTGGAGAAGGCGGCGGCGACCATCGACGCCGAGAAGGCCGCGCGCGTCGCCGAGAAGATGCGCAGAGGCGCGTTCGACCTCTCCGACCTGCGCGAGCAGCTCACGCAGATGCAGCAGATGGGCGGCATGGCCGGCCTCATGGGCATGCTGCCCGGCATCGCCAAGATGAAGAATCAGCTCGCGGCCGCGAACCTCGACGAGCGCGTGCTCAAGCGCCAGGTCGCGATCATCGACTCGATGACCCCGCGGGAGCGCCGCAATCCCGACCTGCTCAAGGCGAGCCGCAAGAAGCGCGTCGCCGCCGGCTCCGGCACCAAGGTCGAGGACGTCAACCGCATGCTCAAGATGCACCGCTCCATGGCCGACGTGATGAAGGCGATGGGCTCGGGCAAGCGCGGCCCGATGGCCGGCTTTGCCAGAATGCTCGGGATGGGCGGCGGCATGCCGAGCCCGGAGGAGATGCAGAAGCTCGCGCAGCAGATGCCGGGCGGGCTGCCGCCAGGCCTGCCGGGCGCGCCGGGATTGCCTCCGACCATGCCTGGCCTGCCCGGTCTGGGGCCGAAGCTTCCCGGCGGCCCGCTGCTTCCCGGTCTCGGCGGCAAGCCGACGGGCTTCCCCGGCTTTCCCGGACTGGGGAAGAAGAAGTGAGCAACGTGCACACCTCTGTCCGTCCTCCTGAGGTGCCTCAGCACCTCAGGGCGACGGTGTGAATCAACCAAACGAAGCTTGAAGAAAGGAAACCGATGTCCCTGAAAATTCGTCTTGCCCGCGCCGGCACCAAGAAGCGGCCCGTCTACCACATTGTGATTGCAGACAGCCGA
>DATFXJ010000200.1:0-6142 GCA_035315965.1 Pseudolabrys sp. | reverse complement strand
CAGTGGGAAGCACGGGAGGCATCGGGCAGTCAAACGGCGCGGTTTGATCACGCTGCTCGGCGGCGCGGCGGCTGCGTGGCCGCTTGCGGGGCGGTCTCCATCATCAATAAGAATCTGATTTCGGCACACACAGGCCGCAGGAGGCATTCGATGAGTTTCGTCGTCGATGCACATCAGCACTTCTGGACCTACGGTACCTATCAAACGTCCTGGATGGACGTTCCGCCTTACGCAGGCGATCCCGCGTTCCAAACGCTTCGGCGTTCCTTTCAGCCGGACGACCTGATGCCTGAGCTCAAGGCGGCTGGGGTCCACTGCACCGTGACGATTGAAGCGGCGGATAACCTAGCGGAAAACGGGGCATTGCTCGCCAATACGCGCACCTATGATTGGATTGCAGGCGTGGTTGGTTGGGCGCCGCTCGCGCATCCAAGCGACGTTGAACGAACACTCGATGTAGTGCGGGCGAGCCGGCTTTGGTCGGCATCCGCCATCTGATTAATGTCGAGCCTGACCCGGATTGGATCATCCGCCCTGACGTTTTGAAGGGGTTGCGGGTTCTGGCAGCCCGCGGCTTGACGTTCGACTACGTGGGCATACTGCCCCGTCATTTGGAACATGTTCCTTTGGTCGCGCAGCGCATCCCCGACCTACGGATCGTGATCGATCACCTCGGCAAGCCATCGATTGCCCGCAAGGAATTCGAGCCTTGGAGTTCACTACTTGCCCGAGCTGCCCAAATGCCGAATGTCTTCGCCAAAATATCGGGTCTCGATGCCGGCGGAGCCGACGATTGGACGGCAGTAGACATCGCGCCGTATATAGACCGCGCGCTTGAGCTGTTCGGGCCCGAGCGGCTGATGTTCGGCAGCGATTGGCCTGTGGCCAACCTACGCGGCGGCTACAGCAAAGTGTGGCGCGAGACCAATCTCGCGCTCGCTTGCCTCTCACGCTACGAACGCGATCCTATCCTGGGCGGCACCGCTGTCGCGTTCTATAATCTGCCAGTTACCGCTCCTCCGTTGCAGTGATGTACAGCGACGCGGTACGGCGGAAATGCTCAGGCAAATCGGTACCACAGCTCCGGCTGCTCGATCGGCAGATCCGCCACCTTGGTGCCTTGCAAAATTTTATGCACATACACGGCGCCGCGCCGGAACAGGTCGGGCAGGCTCGCTCCGTCGGACAGAAGGCCGCCGGCTACCGCAACCTCTCTCGTTACTAACATTCCCGGTAGACGATTGTTGGCGAGAAAATCGATGATTCTCCCGACGCTGAGCTGGTGGAAGGGATCATTGGTCATCAAGAACGCATCGGGGCGCTCCCTCATCATGGCAGTGAAGGCGTTGTCGAATTCATCGGAACAGCGCACCGGTTCATCGGAACTGCGCACCCGGAGTACCTTATCCCAACGCCTCTACCAGCAACAGCGACCAGACTTGCTAGCGGACACTCGCGGGCAGCGCCGGAATCAGGCCACCTCACACCGGCGGCTTTCCGGTGAGATCGCTGTCGAAAGGTCGCGCGTGAGGAGGTAGCAATGCCGCAAGGTCAGACGCGCTCGCGACGAACGCCCTGCTTTGTGTCCGCCTGGAACGGCTCTCCGCCTGGCACGCCATCTTACCAAGCTGCCGCAACGAGCCCACAAGCAAACTAACTGCGCCGCCGATGAAAATATCTTCGATCCGAAGGATTCCGATCTCTGGTTGGTGCGGCGAGAGAATGCAAAACAGCACCACGACAAATACGGTGAACGCTGCTTGTCCTGCAATGAAGCCGACAGCGCTGGCGGCATATGTCGAACCAAACACCACGAAGGGCAAGATGACCCAATACCACGCCTGATGCGCTCCTATACCCGCCACCACAAATGCGCCAACCAAGCAGCCGATCAAGGTCCCGACTTGTTGTTGCCAGAACTTGTGGGCTGCGGATCTTACACTGGCGCTCAGCGGCGGAAGCACGCCGAGCACGACCCAGAACGCATGGTCCAGTTTAAGAAAACGCGCGACCAGAACGGCAAGACCCGTCGCCATTCCAGAACTAATGGCATTTCCTATCCAAGTATCGCGGCCGACGGGTGCGTTGGGGTTGGCCATGTTCTCGCGAGGAGTTGGGCCTAGTGCTGCGGCACCGCCGGCTTGAAATGGTATCCAGATCAACAGCAATGCCGGTTGCGCGACAATACCCGCCAGTAGCCATCCCGCCAGATATGGGAAGACGAAGCGGGCGGGAGCAGGTACAGCTACTGCCAACATGAACGACAGTAGCAATGCTGTCCGAATGGCCGCCAAGCGGCCGCCGACCAGGGGGACCAATTCTGTTAGGAGCCCGGCACCGAACGCTCCTACCACCGCAAGCCAAACACTCGCGGAAGCTAAAGCCCCGATAGCTACCATGATCACACCCAAGAGGGTGAGCAGTGCACATTGGACCGAGCGGGCTTTGCCCGCCGTATCATAGTCGACCATCACCAGATGGGCGAAAGTCCCGAACACGGCAAACCCGGCCAATTGAGGCTGCTTCAGCCCGAGTAGCGCTAACGCGAAGAGCGACGGGATCACGAACGCGGCTCGCACCGATTGAGCAAGACCCGCGAGCCTCCTCTGACGGGCAGTGAGGGCTCTCATGCGGATGCCTATTAAGAGCCGACTGTCGCTGTGCGCGGCCGCCAAGCCATTGAGGAAAGGGGTCGACACGGTGCGGCTTCGGATTTGTTTGCAGCAAGTACGCTCGCCAACCGGCGATGCGTGGCGCCAAGTACGGTTCCGAGGAGCAACGACATCGGCACGCTCACGATTGCATTTTTCCAGCTGAGCGTGGTCATCGCGGCCGTCGTGAACGCTCCGGGCGCAAGTCCCAAGTAGGCAAACGTCGACGCAAACCCATAGAACGTGGCCGGTACGATGCTGAAGTAGGATACTCGCGACGCAACGGGCATCTGCGAAAAGGCGAGGACCGCGGCCGCGGCGCTCGTCGCCGCGGCCAGCGCTGTTGCTGATAATGATGATAGCTTCATTTTGATCGTCATTGGCGATGTCGTGGCTGACGATGCCGGGTTGGTTACGCGACCGCGCGGGTATTCCCCGTCGGAGTCGCGGTGGCCACGGACGCTGGCGAAGCTTTGGTGGCGCGCACGTTCTGTAGGTCGGGATAGAAGCGAGCGAGCCAGCAGACTATTTCGTCTCTTGCCACGGCGGAGTTACCCACCTGACAGTGCTGCTCGGCGCCCTCGCGTGCTGTAAAGATCCGCGCGGTGACCGAACGTGCGCAGACGAGCTCACGCATCGTTCTATACATCCATTCCACGTTGAACAGGTGGTCCTGCTCCCCTTCGGTGAGCAGAATGTCCTGTTTCACGTGGTGCAGAATCCCTTCAAGCGAGTGCTTTGCGATGGCGGTGAGGAAATCATAGGGCGTCTTGGTGCCAGTGATGTGCATGCCCTGCGTGACGCACCAGTCGAACACCGAGCTTGGCAGACGCTCCTCGGCAACAAGAGCTTCGGTGTCCTCGCGGTCGCCAGCCTTGAACATCGAGACCAGCTGCTGCGCTTTGCCGGGCCGCATCTGCTTGAGCGTCATGTCGAGACCCGAATAGGTCGTCGGTAAGGAGATGATGTGCTTGATCCGCGGTTCGAATGCCGCGGCGCGGATCGAGAGATAGCCGCCGCACGAGGCACCAAGCCACTCGACCGCATCGAGCTCGAAGTAATCAAGCAGCGCCTTGGCCGGCTTCTCCCAGGCGTGCTCGAAATAGATGCCTTGGCGCAGCGCACCGCCCTGTCCCGGGCCATCGAACGCAATGACGGTGAAGCCAAGCTCGGTTAGGGGCAGCAGGAAGGCATAGAACTCCTCCACGAAGGAATCATACCCACCGTGGAAGACGAAGGTGCTTCGCTCCTTCCCCTTCGCCTGCAAGCGAAATCCCGGCAAGTGGCCGCCAGGATACGGCACGGCAAAGCGTTCATATCCGGCGACGCCTTGCATCGCGCGCGCCCAGTTGCGGGCGAAATCGTCGTACAGGCTGTTACGGGCGTCTCCCGCCGGAAGATAGAACTCGGCGCCGTGGTAATAAGAGGCGGCATCGGCCCACCGCTTCTCAGCTTCCGCCTTTTTCGCGATCTCGAGCCAAACGTTGTGCCAGGAATCGTAGTCCTTGATGCGGGGCGCGATAGCACTGAGCTCCTTGAGCCGCGCCGGCGAGGTGCCATCGAGCAGCGGCCGGTTGAATGTGTAGTTCATGCCCAGATCGGGCAGCATGTGCATAAAAGGCATTGCCTGTCTCCAATGGAACGGTGGGAGTTGCAGGCGTCAGCATTGACTAGAAACGTATGTTGATGCCATATCAATTGCTGCACCGTTCCGTTGCCGCAAATGCAACGCAGGGAGGCGCCCATGGATTTCACGGCGCTGCGCTATTTCAGCGAGACCGCGCATTCGCGTTCGATCAGGGCCGCCTCCGAACGGCTTCACGTTTCGGCATCTGCGATTAGCCGGCAGATTGCGAAACTCGAGCATGAGCTTCGCGCGCCCATCTTCGACCGTCGCGCCAAAGGGATGACGCTCACGCCAGCGGGCCTCATTCTGCGGGAGAAGTTCGAGGGCATGATGCGCGAATTCACGCGCGTGAAGTCCCATATCGCAGCGCTACAGGATATCCAGGCCGGCACGGTCGACGTCTATTGTTTTCAGACGGCGATTGAGAGTTTCGTTGCGCCAGTTCTGCATCGTTTTCATGCACAATACCCAAACGTGATGTTTAACATCCGCATGAGCAGCACCGACGAAGCCATGGAGGCTTTGACCTCCGGTGTAGCGGAGATCGGGCTTATTCTAAATCCTCCAGCCCGCGATAACATCGCGACTACGCAGGTCTTTCGTGACTCGATCGTTGCAGCGTTCTCTCCATCCCATCCGTTAGCGAAGCGCAAGACCATCTCGCTCCGCGAGCTTGTCGAATTTCCATTTGTTTTCACCGAACCGTCGTTCGGATTGCGACAACAAATCGACCGAGTGCTCGCGCGGCACAAGGTGGAGCCGGAGCTATTTTGTGTTACCAACTCGATTGCCCTGGTGAAGGGCGTCGCTAGTATTGGTCGCCAATGCACACTCCTGCCGCGATTTGCCGTGGAGCCCGAAGTGGCCGCGGGAACGCTAGCCACGGTTGCGGTGAAGGAGTTCGCGATCGAGTCTATAGTATTCTGTGTGTGCGCGCTTAGTGGCCGATCGGTATCGCCGGCGGGTCGAGTGTTTGTCCACACTGTGGTCGATTATTGCCGGCGCTATCGCCGCTGATCTGCGCGGGGGCGCGCGTTTCGATCCGTACGAAGTTTAGCACTTTTAGCACCCCGACGCCGCGAGTGGACGAGTCATGTGGTCGAGCTGCGCCCGGCGTCGAATCTATCGCCCTAGTGTACCGGCCGCGCCGAATAGGTTTGCGCCCAAGCGATCCGCGAGACGGCCGGCAGCGCGGCAGCGCCGGCGGCCAGATGCAGAAATTGTCGGCGGGGAAGTTTCACTTTGAACCCTCCCTCTCTCGCGGTTTTACTCGATCACCTCGTCGGCGCGACCCGACAGCGGAAGCGGGACAGTGATGCCGGGCGCCCTGGCGGTCTTGAGGTTGATCACTAGCTCGTACTTGGTCGGCGCCTGCACAGGCAAATCAGCGGGCTTCTCGTCTTTGAGAATTCTGCCGACATAGGCCCCCGCCTGGTGGTGGCTTTGGTTTAGGTTCGTGCCGTAGCTCATAAGCCGCCCGCACTGACTTGATTACGCAAGGCCGCGACTATTCAGGACTGCGTGTTCGGCAATGTCGCTCCAATTCGTGATCGACGCGTGGAACTGCTGGTAGCTCTGGTAGATTTTCCTGGAAAAGTCGTCGCTGGAGCCGATCTCGGCGACGACCTCCTTGCTGATCTCGCGAAAACCTTCAGCAAAGATTTGCCGGTGTGATCGGCGGATCGAACAACGCCGCGGCGCGGGCAAAAGCCTCGGCCTCGCGTGCATAGCCGGACTTGACGCGGGGATCGATCGGCCGGCCGAACAACAGCGGATAGGAAGTGCGGTAGTACGTTGACGCCCGCTGATAGAGGTAGCGCGCGCTGATCCGCGCACCGCGCGTGGCGCATCCCTCGGCCTGGGC
>DATFXJ010000199.1:0-6015 GCA_035315965.1 Pseudolabrys sp. | reverse complement strand
GCTGAGTTATCACCGCATTCGTACTTCTTACAGAAAGGTAAATTTAGCCGGTGAAGCGCGGTTGTGCATTGACGCGAGAACAGGCTGAAAAGCTTGCAATTCAAGCCCTTGCGTTCATCGGCCGGGATGAAGAACGGCTCGCGCGTTTCTTGGCCGTAACAGGTATTGGCCCCACCGAGATTCGCGCGGCTGCGCGCGAGCCCGGCTTTCTGATCGGCGTGCTCGACTACGTGGCCTCTGACGAACGACTGATCGCTGCCTTCGCCGGGGAAAACAATCTCGACCTTGCCGACGTCGACAGGGGGCGCCTTGCGCTCGCCGGCGGCCCATGGGAGCGCGACGTGCCATGAATTTTTGCCGGGATTGTCTTACTGACACCGCAGATCGCGCGACACGCTGTCCAATCTGCGGTTCGCCCCGCCTGGTGCGCCATCCTGAGGTGGCGTCTCTCAGCATCGCACACATCGATTGCGATGCATTTTACGCGACTATCGAGAAACGTGACGATGCAACGCTCGCGGACAAACCGGTGATTGTCGGTGGCGGCAAGCGCGGCGTGGTTGCAGCCGCCTGCTATGTGGCCCGCACCTTCGGCATTCGCTCGGCGATGCCAATGTTCGAGGCCAAGCGCCGTTGCCCGGATGCCATCGTCATAAAACCGAACATGGCAAAATATATCCAGGTCGGCCGCGAGGTGCGCAAAGCCATGTTTGCTCTCACGCCGCTGGTCGAGCCGCTATCGATCGACGAGGCGTTTCTCGACCTGACAGGAACTGAGCAGCTGCACGGGATGAGCGCTGCAAAGGTACTGGCGCGCTTCGCCCTTAAGATCGAGCGTGAACTTGGCATAACGGTCTCGATTGGCCTGTCCGCTAACAAATTTCTCGCCAAAATTGCGTCGGACCTCGATAAGCCTCGTGGCTTCGTCGTCCTCGGCCAAGCCGACGCGGCGGCATTTCTGGCAGAGAAACCGGTCGGCTTCATTTTTGGCGTTGGCGCGGTTGGCGCGGCCAAGCTCGCGGCCGATGGCTTTCGGACGATTGCCGACTTGCAGAGCGCTGAGGAACGCGACCTAATGCGACGGTATGGCGAGGAAGGCGGGCGCCTCTGGCGGCTCGCCCGCGGGATTGATACTCGCGCCGTCGACCCCGAGCACAACACTAAAAGCGTCTCGGCGGAAACCACTTTTGAACATGACATTGGCGAGTTTCGCCCGCTCGAACAATATTTGTGGGAATTGACAGAGCGCGTCTCAATGCGACTCAAAGTCAATGCCCTTGCGGGCTCTACCGTGACGCTCAAGCTTAAAAGCGCGGACTTTAGGATTCGCACCAGAGCCCGCGCGCTCGCCGCCCCAACCCAACTCGCTTCTCGGATCTTTGCCGCCGGCCGCGACTTGCTCAAAGACGAAGTGGGAACCACGCGGTTCCGGCTGATCGGCATTGGCGTCAGTCATCTGGAAGACGCCGTGGGCGACGATTTCGCGGATCTCATAGATCGCCGCGCGGCCGAAGCCGAGCACGCGGTAGACAAGTTGCGATCGAAGTTCGGCCGCAACGCGGTGCTGAAAGGCCTGGCACTCGACGACAACTAACCTGCGCTCACGGGCAGGGTTTCACGGTTTTCAGTTCCAACGACGTCATCTCGCCGCTAATCGTAAAATCGGGATAGGCAAGCACCAACGCGCGCGAAATGCCGTTCTCATAAAGCTCAAATCCGATCGAATAGACCGGCGTTTGCTCGCCGCCCTGCTCGGCCTTTTCGTCTAATTTGTCAAAGTAGCTTATCGTCACGGGCCACCGCGTGAGATTGGCCAAAGCCGAAATTTTAGCTCCCGCATCGTTTGGCATTTTTTCGCCGGGCGCAATCGGACGGCCTATGACGGTGAGCGTGTTGTAGAGTTTGTCGCCCGTTTCCGAACCATCATAGACCGGAAATTCCAGCACAGACTTGCCTTCGCGTGCAGCGCCAATAATCCGCCGCATATGTTCTGTCGGAAACACTGCCCCGCCGGGAACGGTAAAATTCTTTGGCTTCGGCTTGCTCAGGCTTACCGCCACTGACTGCGAGTTGCGCTCAGCGTGACCATCGACAACATCAGTGGAACGCTCATTGAAAAGGTTTTCCGAACTGAAACGAAATTCTTTGGCGTCGCCATCTTCCCATGTGGTCGAGCGCAAATCGCTCAGCGCTGCATTGCCCTCTCCGGAATCGATCTCGGATACCTGTCGAAATTTCAGTTCAAAGCCCTCGCAAGCATTGCCCGAAAAATCATAAAGAATGCGCCCGCGAATCGCCTCAATTCCGCGGCTGCCGTGCGCCTTGGCCAACTTGAGATCGTAAATTGCCCGATGCGGCGCGAGCAACACGCGGTCGGCAGGCGGAGCAGCCGCCGGACGCTCGACCGCAGCAGCGGTAATAGCGATCGTCAGGATGGAGAGAGAAAAAAATTTGGCGCTGGAGATGATGTTCATGACCTCGGTCTCTCCCTGCGACCTGACCGTCGCGTGCCGGAGCAGAAAGATGCAAGATCTAGGCAAGATAGAGGCCGCCGCAGATTCCGGCAACCGCCCTGATCGAGACGGCTTGCGTGGCCGCGTCCAATCGGCCAAGGATCGCACCCTTGTTCACGCGCCGCGGAGGATGTATGGCCGGATCGATTGAAAAGAAACTCACAAGCCTCGGCGTTACTTTGCCGACCCCGGCAGGCCCGATTGCCAATTACGTTCCGTTCGTTCGCACTGGCAACGTACTCATTGTATCGGGGCAGATCTGCTTTGGTGCTGACGGGAAACTGGTCGCCAAGGGCCAACTCGGCGGCGCCGTCTCGATCGAGGATGGGCAACGAGCGGCGCGCGCCTGCGCTATCAACCTGCTGGCGCAGCTCAAGGCCGCGCTCGGCGATCTCGACAGGGTAGGGCGTGTGGTACGGTTGGGCGGATTCGTTAACTCAGCACCGGGCTTCACCGACGGCCCCAAAGTGATAAATGGAGCCTCCGACCTTATGGTAGAGGTCTTTGGAGATAAAGGCCGACATGCGCGCACCACGGTCGGCGTAACCGCTCTGCCAGCGGATGCCGCGGTCGAAGTTGAAGGCATTTTTGAAATCGATAGCGCCTGACCCCGGGGTGAAATGGTCGTTGCGCAACATCATTTGCAAAACGAAATCATATTAAATGTCCGGCCCCGATTGGCTCACTGCTCAACCGCTTGCTCACCGAGGCCTTCATGATGCCTCGGCCGGTGTGATCGAGAACACCGCCGCGGCTTTTTCAGCGGCTATGGCAGCGGGCTACGGTATGGAGACCGATTTGCAAATCAGCGCAGACGGTGAAGCCATGGTGCATCATGATGACGCTCTTGGCCGCCTGACAGAAGGCAGTGGTTTCCTTGCCGACTTGACTGCCGCTGAAATCAGAGCCGTCCGTTTCAAGGCCAGTTCCGGGCGCATCCTTACTCTAGGGGAATTGTGTGATATTGTTGCGGGGCGGGTTACGTTGTTATTGGAGCTCAAAAGTCGCTTTGATGGCGATACGCGGCTTGCGAAGCGTACAATAAATGTTCTCGCCGGCTATGCGGGTCCCGTCGCCGTCATGTCCTTCGATGCGGATTTGATCGAGGCGGTCCGACATGCGGCGCCAGGCTTGAGGCGCGGTATCGTAAGCGAACGGAATTATTTTCATCCGGAATGGAATAAAGTGTCGCCGTCTCGCAAACGAAGCATGGCTTGGCTGCTGCACACGCCTCGCAGCCGACCTCAATTCATCGCCTACTCAGTTAACGATTTACCAGCAGCGGCGCCCCTGCTCGCTCGCAGGGTATTCGGACTGCCGTTGCTGACATGGACTGTGCGCGGTGAGGATGAACGCAGATTAGCCGCACGCTGGGCCGACCAAATCATATTCGAGGGCTGGAGGCCGTAGTCGCTCGCGGAACCCGCCGCAGACCTTGGCCGTTTGATTGTGAAAACCATCTGCGGATAGTCCGATGAAGGGGAATCTAATTTTGCTAATTGCTGGCGCGACATTGGGGCTTGATTGGGCAAGCTTTGCAGCGCCCGCAGCCGCGCAACCAGCGAAAACCGACTCTGCTCTGATCCTTTCAGCTGCCACCAAGAAGTCGACGACTGCCCGCCAGCGCCGCGATCAAGACCAGATCGCCTGCACCGTCGCCGGCTGCCATCCAATTCCATCCGGATGTCATCCCCAAATGGGCTACAGCTGGGACGGAATTCCCACCGGTTTCGATATTGTCGTCTGTGCACCGCCGCGTGGACGCGGAGGCTAAAGTTCGGGATGAACGTCGAGCGAACCCTGGAATAAAGTCGGCTAGAATAGCTTTGCCCTGATGACCAATTTGGAATTTCGCATTCGCATTGTTCAGTCGCTTGCCGAGGTTTCTGCCGCGGCATGGAATAACTGTGCCCACGACGTGACAGCAAGCGCACTTAAAAAAAAATATGAAGTTAAACTAACATCTGAGGATGACCCATCCCCGGAGTTATCCACGCAAGGACAAGCCAACAATCCTTTCATCACACACGAGTTTTTGTCCTCGCTTGAGAACTCTGGATCGATTGGAGGCCGAACCGGTTGGCAGTCGCGTCATATCCTCACCGAAGACGCAACGGGCACCCTCTTGGGAGCGGTGCCCTGCTATGTGAAGACCCATTCCCGCGGCGAGTATGTTTTCGATCATGGTTGGGCCGAAGCCTTCGAGCGCGCGGGCGGCGATTACTATCCCAAGCTTCAAATCGCAGTGCCGTTCACACCGGTAACCGGACCTCGCCTGCTTGCCGCGCCCGGCCCTCTGGAGGATGCGGTCCGTGCTGCTCTCGCTGATGCCGTCGCTGAAATAACAACCGCAAATCAGTTATCGTCGGCCCACGTGACATTTCTGACCGAGCGCGAATGGCGCTTGCTTGGCCGGCGAGGTTTTCTGCAACGTACTGACCAGCAATTCCATTGGGAAAACGATGATTATGCGAATTTCGACGATTTCTTGAATCGGCTCGCCTCTCGCAAGCGCAAGACCATCAGGCGCGAGCGCAAGGAAGCCTTGAGGGCGGGCATCGATGTGCATTGGCTGACCGGCGCCGATCTGACTGAGGCAGTCTGGGACGCTTTTTTTGCGTTTTATATGGAAACCGGGTCACGCAAATGGGGCCGGCCTTATCTTACACGCGACTTTTTTTCCATCGTCGGCCAGAAGATGCAGGACCGCATTTTGCTGGTGATGGCGCGCCACGCCGGTCGCTGGATTGCTGGAGCTATCAATTTCATCGGCGCTGACGCCCTCTACGGCCGGAATTGGGGCGCAATCGAACACCATCCGTTCCTGCATTTTGAGCTCTGCTACTATCAGGCCATCGACTACGCGATCGCGCACAAGCTCCAGCGAGTCGAGGCCGGCGTACAAGGCGAGCATAAGCTCGCGCGAGGCTACCTGCCGCAGACTACCTATTCCGCGCATTTCATTGCCAACCCTGCGTTGCGCCAGGCGGTCGCCGACTATCTCTCGCGCGAACGCATTTATGTACAGGCCGCTGCCGAAGAGCTTGCAGCAGCGGCGCCATTCCGCAAGGATTTGGTCGAACAGGAATGACGACATAATCGCGAAAAGTTCGGGCTCGATTGTGCGCAAGTAACCTGGGGAATCCGATGCCGAGTTACGATCCAAACAACTTATTTGCTAAAATCCTGCGTGGCGAGCTGCCCTGCTACAAGGTTTACGAGGACGCCAAGGTGCTCGCATTCCTCGACATCATGCCTCGCTCACCAGGCCATACGCTTGTGCTACCGAAAGCCCCGGCTCGCAACATCCTCGATGTTGGGAGGGATGATCTCGCGCACGTCGTCACCGTTGCACAAAAGGTTGCTAAGGCGGCGATCCGGGCATTTTCGGCAGACGGCATCACCATTCACCAATTCAACGAGGGCGCTGGCGGTCAGGTCGTCTTCCATCTGCATGTTCATGTGATCCCGCGCAAGGCCGGTGTTACAATGAAACCGCCTG
>DATFXJ010000198.1:0-2975 GCA_035315965.1 Pseudolabrys sp. | reverse complement strand
CCCCGCCGAACCTCACCCAGCCTTACGGCGGCCGGCGGACCGCGCTGACTTTCTGGCCACTTCCTTCACGGGCTTCTTGCCGGAAATCGGGAAAAGCATTTCCTTCTGCCCTTCGATCCGTTTGCGTCCGCGTTTCGTCTGCTGCTTGCGTCCCGGCTGCTCCGATTTCACGCTCCGCCGCAGCGCATCCATGAGATTAATGACCTTCGTCGGCTCTCGCTCTGTCGGCGCTTCAATCTTGATGCCCTTCGATTTTTTCGCGATCAGCTCCTTGAGCTCCGCTTCGTAGCGGTCCTTGAACTTCTCCGGCTCGAAGTGCCCGGATTTCGTTTTCACAATGTGCTGCGCCAGGTCCATCATGTCCTTGCCGAGTTTGAGATCCTGGATCTCGTCGAAATATTCGTCCTCGTCGCGGACTTCATATGGATATCGCAGCAGTGTTCCCATCAGACCGTTGCCGCGCGGCTCCATCGCGATGACGTGCTCGCGGCTGGTCAGCACCACGCGCCCGATGGCGACCATGTCCATCTGCCTCATGATGTTCCGGATGACGATGAATGCGTCCTGGCCGACCTTGCCGTCAGGCGCGATGTAGTATGGACGGAGCAGATAGAGATCGTCGATCTCCGAACGCGGGACAAATTCATCGATCTCGATGGTCCGCGTGCTTTCCAGTGCGATCGTCTCGAGTTCCTCGTGACTGATCTCGACGTAGTGTTCCTTGTCGATCTGATAACCCTTGACGATGTCCTCCGATGACACCTCTTCGCCGGTGTCCTCGTCGACCTTGCGATAGCGGATGCGGTTGCCCGTTTCCCTATTGATCTGGTGGAAGCTGACCTTCTCGCGCTCGCTGGCGGCCGGGAAAAGCTGAATCGGGCAGGACACGAGCGAAAGGCGCAGAAAACCTTTCCAGTACGCATGCGGGGCCATGGAGCGCTCCTACACAACAGGACAGACCACCAATCTACTGAATACGCGCGTAGGATACATCGGTTCCGGCGCGGTGCGTTCTCAATCCGTTCCATCTGGCCCTTAGCAGACACGCCATTGGCCTGGGCTTTGCTTGTAAAACACTAAAAGCGAAACGTTAAAAGAAAAACATTAAGAGCGAAGCGATTGCGCCTCAGGGACTGACCAGCGAATTGAACTTGCGTGCGGTCTCCAAGATCCAGTCGCGGTACAGCAGCAATGGTGTAACCCCGGTGAGACCCCCGCAGCCTTCTTGGTCTCTGGGCGCGGTCGACCAGGTCACCACGCCGATAACCATGGGACCATCACCGTCGAACGCTGGCGCACCGGAATCTCCGGTGCAGCCGCCCAGTCCGAACCGTTGATTCCGCGTTGCCGTGTCATAGAGCCGAATTTGTGACGTCCCAGGCGTGCCGGTCACCGTGAGCGTCGCCATGCGAGGCAGGCCCAGCCCGCGCGCAGTCCCGGCAACTGTGACACCGAAGCCGGCAATCGTCAGAGTATCGCCAACGGCAACGCGACGAGGTGCCGCCAGCGTCGCAGGCACCACGATATCCGGCAACGGCGCGGCAAGTTTAAGTAAGGCAATGTCGGCGGTTGCACGATTGGCGGCATAGCTTGCGTAGTCAAAGTGCGGGTGGCGCACGATTGTGCGCACCGGCACCCGAACGCCAGTCTGGTAGGGCTTGACAGTATACTGGACCTGCCGGACGACACAGTGTGCAGCTGTGAGCACCAGATCCTGCGCTAGCGCTGTGCCAGTGCAGAGATCGTCGCGCGCATCGACAATCATCACGATCGATCGCGCCGCCCATCCGGCGGCCAGTGGTGCATTGCCTGTGACGGCGAAAGCAGGCGCGTCGAGCATCAACCAAATCATGATGGGAAGAACGCGGGGCATGCCCACTGAGAATAACACATGAGTTCCATTTTACTGACAGAGCTTGTTGCAGAGCCCCGAGAATTCAAGTGTTGTTACCTACAGGGTCGTTGCGGCGGCGCGCGACCGGTCCCAAAACTTTGATCGCCATAGCAATCGTGCGGAGCCCGCCCCATGGACGTCCTCGAAGCCGTTTCATCCCGCTATTCACGCTTTTTTGCCGACGCCAATTCCCGAAAAAATTGTCCGCGAAATTGTTGAACGCGTCACGCGCGCCTTCGGCTGGCAACATGCAACCTTGGCGTATATATGCCATCGCCGGCAAATGGGTCGAGGATCTCAAAGCCGTGCTGGCGCCGCGCATGGCAACGAACTGCCTAAAGGTGAGGGCACCGATTATACAATCTATCCCGAGCCGTGCCGGGCACGGCGTTTCGCGGTCGGCGAACTGCTCTATCACTCGATCAAGGTATCGCGTGAGGACAAGCCCGCGCGCTACAGGCAATATGCGGGCAACTATCAATTTTTTGGCACGCCGGTCGCACTATTCTTTGCCCGTGAAAAAGTTCACGGACCAGCCCAATGGGCCGATATCGGTGGTTATCTTCAAACTGTTTCCCTGCTTGCGCGTGGGTTCGGCTTGCGCACGTGTCCGCAGCAAGCCTGTGTCTCGTTTCACCGTATAGTGCGCGTTTTCCTGGGGCTTCCCAACAATTTGATGATATATTCGGGCATGGCCCTTGGCTACCAAGATGGGGCCGCCCCCATCAATTCCTGGCGCTCTCCGCGCGCTCCCCTCGACGCCAACGCATCGTTCGAGGGCTTCGATAGCTAGTGGAAAACAGGCATTTACGAGCATTCAGGTAGCATTCACAGGCACGCGGTTAACACCCTACCTATGCCGGTTCCCCGACTCATCCCGGCCGTGTTGCTGCTGGGCGCCATCGGCCCCCAGGCAATGGGGGCCGATGGCCCTCACGGCTCGTGTCTCACAAGAGCCGAACAACGAGCTGCGGTTGACGACCATAAAGCGATTTCGCTTGGCCAGGCCATCAAATCGCTGCGCCAATATCGTAAATACTCCGAAGTGGTGCGCGCTCGCCTCTGCCGAAGAGACGATAAA
>DATFXJ010000197.1:0-25823 GCA_035315965.1 Pseudolabrys sp. | reverse complement strand
CCGAACCGAAGGGCGCGTTCCCACGTGTTACTCTCCCGTCTGCCGCTGCCGTATTGCTACGGCCGCTCGACTTGCATGTGTTAGGCCTGCCGCCAGCGTTCGCTCTGAGCCAGGATCAAACTCTCAAGTTGGATGAGAACTTTTCCCGGCTGATCGTAAACGTTTGACGAGGTCCACCCACTGATCGGTAATTCGATCAGTGATGTACCTTTTGAAACGTCAGACCGCCGATGTCTCTTCCGAAGCCGTCCCGATGAAAAATCGCTTCCTCACGCGAGAGCGGCCCGCAAGGATTCCGCCGTCCACGTTTCTCTTTCTTCGTATTCACATGTCAAACAGCCCGGGGACCATGACGGCCCCCACCCTCCGGTGAGCCGAAGAGCCGGAGAAGCTCATGCACCCGATCAACCGTCGGATGCCAATTCACTGTTCCAGTGAGGAGCTTCAGAGGCGCGCAATCGCGCCGTAAGCGGACGGCGCGCCGTTGGTCTTTATATAGGCTTTGGCCACGCGAATTGTCAACCGAGAACGCCCATTTTCCGTGTACCACAGGGCCGGATGCCACTGCTCGGGAAGACGCCCAACAGATAAACAATGCCTTAATTCATATACGCCGCACTGAAGCCATATTCCTGCGTCGTCCTTGGGGACCTTTCGAGGGACGGAATCGCAACGGGGGCCTTCGGCCACCGTCAATCAGGCCAGTTAGCACGGGTTAAGGTGCCGTCATTGACGGACCAAGGACCAACCGGCATCGCGCCGGCAGTTGATTCAAGCGGCCTGCCGACGGCGTCTCGGCTTAGTAGTTGCGGCGAGCCACCTTCGATCCGAGGCGCATGGGGACGGCGAGCTTGGACCAAACACGTTCGCGCGGCGCAATTCAATTACGGCAGGCCGACGCCATCGAGCTCGGCAACGAACCGCCACTGTCGGTTGACGGTGGGTCGAGTGGATTTGTCGATCGCCGCCGCGTCTCGGTACAATGGTTTGCCGGGACGATTATGACCGCGCTCTGCGGCGCTGCTCTCATGAGCGGCGCCGTTTTCACATCCCTCGACGGTGAAACCAATTTTGCCTCGCTGCCTGAACGTGTCGAGGTTGTTCTGCGCGGAGCGCTAGGCGTGGGCGAAAGAGGCACACACAAGGGCGACCGCCTGCCAACTGCTGAAGATCCGACCTTCGCCCGCCAGGTTATCCGGGTCTCTACCATTAACCGAGTTGGTAACCACGAAGTCGTGCGCGTTCGTCCCTTCGTGCGCATTGCCGGAAATCTGTCGCTGACCGTTTCCGACCTCTCTGCCAACATCCCGCCATTCAATCCGCAAAGGCTCCTCGCCGAATCTACGCCTGGCAACGCCACTGCAAATGATGCCCCGGTCGCCGAGCCAGAGGCCGAAGTCGCCTTCGTAATGCGCGACATGGCGCCCATTATGACGAAACTTAAAATTTCGCTGCTCACGCCGACGGATGAAGTGATAGCGCGCGTACGAGAAGCCGCCGAATGGAGTGACAAGGCTGCCAATCACCTACCGGTAGCCGCCAACATTACCGGAATTAAACTCGCTTATGCCGGCGACGGGAATGTTGACCCGTATGCGGGATTTGAGGCGCGCATTGTGCCTGAGAACATTACGTTACTGCCTAAAACCACGACCCAGACCACTGGCGGCAATGGCCTCAATGAAAAGCTGATTGTCACAAAGAAGGGCGAAAGCGTAGTCAGCATTCTGCGTGATCTCAATGCCACGCCTGCAGACGTCAGCGCCATCGCGCGGGTACTCGGACCTCGGGGCTTCGACGGCGGCATTAAGGAAGGTCAGAAACTGCGCATATTGCTGGCGCCTGTTTCCGGCGGTGAACGTCTGCAGCCGATCCGTGTGATCATCGCGACCGATTCAGGAATCGATGCGGTGGTGGCACTGGCGGACACCGGAAAATACGTTTCTGTCGATGTGAAAAATGTCGAGACCGAGGTGGCGGAAAACTCAGAGGATGATGAGAACGACACTTCCGGCGTGCGCCTCTATCAAAGCATATACGAGACGGCACTGCGCAACCGCATACCTCGCCCGATCATTGATGACATGATCCGCATCTACTCCTACGACGTCGATTTCCAGCGCAAAGTACAGCCGGGCGATGCCTTCGAGGTCCTCTATACTGGTGAAGAGGAAACGCCGGTTGCCGACGCCCGCAACGGTGTGTTGTTTGCGACGCTGACCATCGGCGGCGAAACAAAGAAGTTTTACCGATTCCAGTCGCCGGATGACGGACTCGTCGACTACTACGACGAGGCCGGCAAGAGCGCGAAGAAATTCCTCGTACGCAAGCCTCTGCTCGCCGGCATAATGCGCTCTGGATTCGGCCTGCGCCGGCATCCGATCCTCGGCTACACCAAAATGCATACCGGCGTTGACTGGGCGGCGCCAAGCGGCACGCCAATCTACGCTTCGGGTAATGGCACTGTCGAGAAGGTCGGATGGGAATCGGGCTACGGCAAGTACGTCCGCGTTCGCCATAAAAACGGTTATGAAACTGCATATGGGCACATGACGGCTTACGCACGCGGCATCAACGAGGGAACGCGCGTGCGACAGGGTCAGGTGATCGGGTTTGTCGGATCCACTGGCCTCTCCACCGGCTCCCACCTGCACTACGAAATCCTGGTCAACGGTCGTTTCGTCGATCCGATGCGAATCAAATTGCCGCGCGGTCGCGTGCTGGAAGGCGTACTGCTGGCGAGCTTCGATAAAGAGCGCGAGCGGCTCGACGGCATCATGGCACGCAAACCCGAACGTGTAGCGTCAAGCGCGCCGACGACGCGATAGCCCCTCTTTCTCAATTTCTCTCATAGCCGGCCTTCTCTCGGCTATCTCGCTTAGGACTCTCCAAAGCGGGATCACCGGGTCACAGCACTTCTGATCTCGGGTGCTTACGCCGCTTGCGCAAGCTTGCCGTTAAACGTCAGGCCCAGCTTGTCGCCGGACACCTTGACCTTTTCGCCGTCCTTGATCTTCCCAGCTAGGATCAGTTCAGCAAGCGGATCCTGGACCGATTTTTGGATCACGCGCTTGAGGGGCCGTGCGCCGTAGGCCGGATCCCAACCCTTGTCGGCTAGCCAATCGCGCGCGTTCGGATCTAGGACGATGACGATCTTGCGATCGTCGAGAAGTTTCTGCAGCCGCGCGATCTGGATGTCAACGATTCGCCCCATCTCCACTTTCTTCAGGCGATGGAACAGAATGATTTCATCGACGCGGTTGAGGAACTCCGGCCGAAAAGCCATCCGCACCACCCCCATCACCTGATCCTTGACTGCATCTGTATCCTGGCCTTCCGGCTGATTCACCAGAAATTCAGAGCCAAGATTTGACGTCATCACGATCAGCGTATTGCGGAAGTCGACAGTATGCCCCTGGCCGTCCGTCAAGCGGCCGTCGTCGAGCACCTGCAAAAGCACGTTGAAAACATCTGGATGTGCTTTCTCGATCTCGTCAAACAAGACAACTTGATAAGGTCGGCGGCGAACCGCTTCGGTAAGGGCACCGCCCTCGTCATAGCCGACATAGCCCGGTGGCGCGCCGATCAGCCGTGCAACCGCGTGCTTCTCCATGTATTCTGACATATCGATGCGGATCAGCGCGTTCTCATCGTCGAACAAGTATTCCGCCAGCGCTTTGGTAAGCTCGGTTTTGCCGACACCAGTCGGTCCGAGGAACATGAACGACCCGATTGGTCGGTGCGGATCCTGCAAGCCGGCTCGCGCGCGCCGCACGGCAGTCGATACTGAACGCACGGCTTCCTGCTGTCCGATTACGCGCTTGGCAAGCGCGTCTTCCATACGCAACAGCTTTTCCCTCTCCCCTTCGAGCATTCTGTCGACCGGTACGCCGGTCCAGCGTGAAACGACCTGCGCCACGTGGTCGGCAGTTACAGTCTCCTCGACCATTGCGCCTTTGGCCTCGGTGGCCTCGATCGCTTTCAGCTTTTTTTCCAGTTCGGGAATACGGCCATAAGCTAGTTCGCCGGCGCGCTGGAATTCACCACGACGTTGTGCGTTGGCAAGTTCCGCGCGTAATTGGTCTATTTCTGTCTTGAGTTTTTGGGCGTCAGAAAGCTTTTCCTTTTCCGCTTTCCAGCGGCCAGTAAGATCGGCCGAACGTTTTTCCAGCTCCTTTAGTTCCTTTTCCAGACGCGTGAGGCGATCCTTCGAGCCGGGATCGGATTCCTTCTTCAGCGCCTCCTGTTCGATCTTCAAACGCACGATTTCGCGATCGATCGAATCCAGTTCTTCAGGCTTGGAATCGACTTGCATTTTTAGTCTTGCCGCGGCTTCGTCGATCAGATCAATTGCCTTGTCGGGTAGAAAACGGTCAGTGATATAGCGGTGGGACAGGGTAGCAGCGGCGACGATTGCCGAGTCGGCGATACGCACACCATGATGCTGTTCATATTTATCCTTTAGGCCGCGAAGGATCGAAATCGTGTCCTCGACGCTCGGCTCCGACACGTAGACCGGCTGGAAACGTCGAGCGAGCGCAGCATCTTTTTCGACGTGCTTTTTGTACTCGTCGAGCGTAGTCGCGCCGATGCAGTGCAATTCGCCGCGCGCAAGCGCCGGCTTTAGCAAATTGGAGGCATCCATCGCGCCGTCGGCTTTGCCGGCACCAACCAATGTGTGCATTTCGTCGATAAAGAGAATGATACCGCCGTCGGAGGACGTAACCTCCTGCAACACGGCCTTTAGCCTCTCTTCGAACTCACCGCGGTACTTGGCGCCCGCGATCATGGCTCCGAGATCGAGTGCGAGCAGGCGCTTGTCCTGAAGGCTTTCCGGCACATCGCCATTGACAATGCGCAGAGCGAGACCTTCGACGATCGCCGTCTTGCCGACACCAGGTTCGCCGATTAGCACGGGGTTGTTCTTGGTCCGGCGTGACAGCACCTGGACGGTGCGACGAATTTCCTCATCTCGGCCAATAACCGGATCGAGCTTGCCGTCGCGGGCAGCCTGCGTGAGATCGCGAGCGTATTTCTTCAGTGCATCGTAAGCGTTTTCGGCCGATGCGGAATCGGCGGTGCGGCCTTTACGTAACGCGTTGATGGCCGCGTTGAGGTTCTGGGGGGTTACCCCCACCTTGGCCAGAATTTTTCCTGCCTCACTGTCCTTTTCCAGCGAGAGCGCAAGCAATAGTCGCTCGACAGTGACGAAACTGTCGCCGGCCTTCTCGCCGGCTTTTTCCGCCGCGTCGAACACGCGCGCCAGCGCAGGATCGATATAGATCTGCCCGGCGCCGCCGCCGCTGACCTTCGGTCGCTTGGCAAGCGCGGCCTCTATTGCCCGCAACGCCTGCCGAGATTGGCCGCCTGAGCGGTCGATGAGACCGGCCGCTAGCCCTTCAGGGTCATCGAGCAGGACTTTGAGCAGGTGTTCGGGGGTGAATTGCTGGTGACCTTCGCGCAAGGCCAGCGATTGAGCGGATTGTACGAACCCGCGAGCGCGATCGGTAAATTTCTCGAAATTCATATCTCAATTCCCTCGGCCCGTGACGGCGCCAAATCCAGGCCCCACGAGGCAGCCCGGTTCCAGCATTATGTGGGTGCGCTTATTGCAGTTTAAAGAGCCTCTTTGCTTTGACATAGGTCAGCGATAATGCTTTCAGAGCCGCCTCGAAAGTGGCTCGAATCAACGACATCTGAGGCCGCTTACGCTATGGTCGGTCGTCAAAGAGAAGCTGCGAGAAGTGTAGCTAAAGACACTCTACTTTCGCGGCAACGTGTATGTTACGGATTTTCTGTTGATTCAGAGTCTGCAAGGTGGTGGCTCCATCACAGTTAAGGGTGGCATCATAGACGATTTTGAAAGAAGCAGCTGCGCTAGCCCTTGCGGCTGAGCAAAAACACAGCTTGCTCTCCGAATAGATTCCAAAACCACCACGGAGCATTGAGGCGCAACGGAGAGCCCCAGGCATTTAGAGCCACTGCCTTTTCCATCTTTACGCTGATTTCCGTGCAGAGTTGGCGGAAGTCCTTGATGGTGCAGTGGTGAATATTTGGCGTGTCGTACCAGCTGAAAGGGAGGATATCGGTGCGCGGCATTTGACCCGCGAATAGAAGCTGCAGCCGAACCTGCCAGTGGCCGAAATTCGGAAAAGACACAATCGCACGATGCCCAATGCGAAGCATGTGCTCGAGCACAGCGCGAGGATGGCGGGTTGCTTGTAAGGTTTGCGACAGGATCACGTAGTCAAAAGCATCGTCTGGGTAGTCGCCGAGATCGGTATCGGCGTCGCCCTGAATGACAGCCAGTCCCTTCGCCACACATTCGTTCACACCCTCGCGCGACAGTTCTATACCGCGGCCATCGACGCCACGGGTCTCGCTTAGAAGGCGCAGCAATTCGCCATCACCGCAGCCGACGTCGAGCACTCTAGCGCCATGGTCGACCATCTGAGCGACCAGCACCAGATCGACGCGGGCACCGCCGGATGCCTGCGCGATACCAGCGAGACCAAGGCTGTTGTCAATGCGGGAAAGCGCATTCATGGATCAGCTCTTGGAGCCAAGGCCCCGTGCCTTGCCGGCACCGTCGAGGAACCCGCGTACGATTGCAAAGAGTTCAGGTTCATCGAGAAGGAAAGCATCATGACCTTTGTCAGTACCGATCTCAGCGAACGACACTCGAGCACTTGCCGCATTCAGCGCGTGCACGATGGCCCGTGACTCCGAGGTCGGGAATAGCCAATCGCTTGTAAAAGAAATTACGCAGAAGCGGGTAGGCGTACCAGTGAAGGCTTTGGCCAGCACGCCGTCATAGTCTGCCGCAAGATCGAAATAATCCATGGCACGCGTCAAATAGAGATAGGAGTTCGCATCGAACCGCTCGACGAACGAAATTCCCTGATGGCGCAGATACGATTCTACTTCGAAATCTGCATCGAACGAGAATGTCGGATTTGTGCGATCCTGGAATTTGCGACCGAATTTTCGATGCAAAGCAGCATCGGAGAGATACGTAATGTGTGCGCCCATACGCGCTACGGCGAGCCCGCGCCGCGGATTTGTATCTTCCAAAAGATAACGGCCTCCATGCCACTCGGGATCGGCCATAATCGCCTGCCGCCCAACTTCGTGGAACGCGATGTTTTGTGCCGAATGACGCGTAGCGCAGGCGATCGGCAACGCAGAGAATACGCGTTGCGGGTAGCTCGCCGCCCATTGTAACACCTGCATGCCACCCATAGAGCCACCTGCGACCGTGAACAACGACTCGATGCTCAGATGATCGAGCAGCATGGCTTGGGCGCGCACCATGTCCCGGATTGTGATAACAGGGAAGTCGAGGCCCCAAGGTTTGCCCGTTTTCGGATCCGTCGACGAGGGCCCAGTGGTGCCCATGCAGGCACCCAAGACATTCGGACAGATTACGAAATAGCGCTCGGTATCGATCGGTCTGCCTGGGCCGACCATCGTCTCCCACCAACCTGCTTTCCTGGTCACCGGATGCACACTCGCGACATGCTGGTCACCGGTCAGCGCATGGCAAATCAGCACCGCGTTCGACCGCTGCGAGTTGAGCGTTCCATAGGTCTTGTAGGCAATCTGGAATGGGGCGAGCTCCACGCCAGCGTCGAGCTTGAGTGGCTTATCTGCTCCAAAACAGGCGATTAGGGACTCGCGCGGCTGATCCGCTTCGCGCAGTGAATCAGCCACCTCATTCGTGCTGGTCCTGGCTTCGCCCATGTCACTCGCGCGCTCCCGGCATCATCGCGGGCCGATTAGCAGGGGTTTACTGTCAACCTAAAAGGTTACAGTCAACGTTTTCTTTGATTTCAGGCCCCGGCCCACCTATCAATGCCGCCATGACAAAGGCAACCGACGCACCTTCGCTGTCCGATTTGCGCAAGGAGATCGACCGTATAGACGAGGCGATGCACCGGCTTCTGATCGAGCGCGGGGAGATCATCGACCGCCTGATTGCGGTCAAGCGCAGCCAGGATACCGGCACTTCGGCGTTCCGCCCCGCCCGCGAGGCAGAAATGATGCGCCGGTTGGTCAATCGCCATAAAGGCATCTTGCCACTCGATACCGTCGAGAGCATCTGGCGGGTCATCATCTCGACCTTTACGTACGTGCAAGCGCCATTTTCGGTTCATGCTGATTTATCGGCAGGCGATGCAGTCATGCGCGACTCCGCCCGGTTTCATTTTGGCTTCACAGTGCCATTCGTCCCTCACATGGGTGCTGCTGGAGTAGTCGCAGCCGTCTCCACTTCGAAAGGAGATCTTGGCCTCGTGCCTGCCTTTGACATCGCCTCGGCAGGCGCCTGGTGGAGCGCGCTTGAATTCGATGCCGCCCCTAAGATCATTGCACGCCTTCCTTTTGTCGAACGCCCGGACCACCCTGCTGCGTTGCCGGTATTCGTACTCTGCCGAGTTGCGCCTGACGCAATGGTAACGGAAGCTTCAGTATGGAGCGTGCGCATCTCCGGCTGGGGCGCCGGCCCGGCGAAGGTGCTGACAGCGCTCGCCGACTTCATTGCCGTGCCCGATCGTGCTTTTGATGGGGCTGCCTTGCTTATAACTCTGCCAAAAGAGACCAGCCTCCAATCCATCAGTGCGGCTTTGGTTAAGTCTGGCATCACAGTACGCTCCGCGGCACTCGTCGGAAGCCACGCAACCCGCTATACGGTTGCCGCCGACAAAGCTTGATCGTTCGGACACCGTAGATGACTGCGAACCGCCCGCAACCGCGCTCCGGCGTGCTCGACATTGCCCCCTATGTTCCCGGTAAGAGCACGACTTCCGGCGTCGCCAAAGTGTTCAAGCTTTCCTCCAACGAAACGCCGTTAGGGCCGAGTTCGAACGCGATTGCCGCTTATCGCGCCGTTGGCGAACACCTAGAGGACTATCCAGACGGCTCGGCTTCGGAATTGCGTGAAGCGATTGGCACTGCGTTCGGGCTCGATCCCGATAGCATCGTGTGTGGTGCCGGTTCTGATGACCTGCTCAATTTGCTTGCGCGCGCCTACCTCAGCGACGGTGACGAGGCGATCTACACAACGCACGGTTTTTTAGTTTACCCGATTGCAACAATGGGCACCGGCGCGAAGGCGGTCGCCGTTCGGGAAAGGATGTTCACGGCGGATGTGGATGCTATTCTCCAGGCGGTGACGCCAAAGACGAAGATTGTATTTCTTGCCAACCCAAATAATCCCACCGGGACTTATATCCCGTTCAATGAAGTCAACCGGCTGCACAGAGGATTGCCTCCAAACGTGCTGCTTGTGCTCGATGCTGCCTATGCAGAATACGTGCAGCGCAATGACTACGAGTCCGGAATTGAATTGGTTGCCACGACTGACAACGTCGTGATGACGCGCACCTTTTCCAAGATCTACGGGCTTGCGGCGCTGCGCCTTGGCTGGATGTACGGACCGGCGCACGTGGTTGGCGCGATAAATCGTATTCGTGGGCCATTCAACGTGAGTGGTCCCGCAATCGCTGCCGGTATCGCAGCGATCCGCGACACCGCACACGTAGAGCGCGCCCGCGCGCATAACACGCGGTGGCTCGCTTGGCTGTCCGAAGAGATCGGGACGCTTGGACTCGCTATGACCCCGAGCGCGGCAAATTTTGTGCTGATCCATTTCCCCGAAACCAGAGGCCGGACAGCCCAGGATGCGGACGCATTCCTTACTCAACGCGGGCTCATTCTGCGGCAGGTCGCCGCGTATAAACTGCCCAATGCCTTGCGGATGAGCGTCGGCACCGAGGAAGCCAATCGCCTTGTGGTCCAGGCACTCAAGGAATTCTTGGGAAATTCGGCATGAGCAGACAGGCTCCCCTATTCAATCGCCTGGCCCTGATCGGTGTCGGGCTTATCGGCTCTTCGATTGCGCGCGCGGCGCGTGCGCAAGATGCAGCACGCACAATTGTAGTGACCGCGCGCTCGCTGCAGACCCGTCGGCGTGTTGCCGAGCTCGGTCTTGCCGATCAGGTGGTCGAAAACAATGCGATCGCGGTGGAAGGCGCCGATCTGGTCATTGTCTGCATCCCTGTCGGCGCTTGTGGTGCGGTCGCAAAGGAGATCGGCCCTCATCTTGCCGCGGGCGCAATAGTCACGGATGTGGGTTCGGTAAAGGCGGCGGTCGTCCGCGATATGGCCCCCCATCTACCAAAGACTGTGCATTTCGTACCGGCGCATCCCGTCGCTGGAACTGAATATTCTGGCCCGGACGCTGGTTTTGCCGAGCTCTTCGTCAATCGCTGGTGCATTCTGACACCTTCGGGTGGTACTGACCCAGAGGCCGCAGAAAAGCTTGCGGCATTCTGGCGTCTGCTTGGCGCTAATGTGGAAACGATGGCGGCGGATCACCACGATTTGGTACTGGCCATCACCAGTCATCTGCCGCATCTGATTGCCTATACTATCGTCGGCACTGCAGAAGAACTGCAAAGCGTCACACGATCGGAAGTGTTGAAATTCTCCGCAGGCGGCTTCCGCGATTTCACCCGCATTGCTGCATCCGATCCGACCATGTGGCGCGATGTGTTTCTCGCCAACAAAGATGCTGTTCTGGAAATGCTCGGACGTTTCAATGAAGACGTTTCGGCGCTAACGAAAGCAATCCGCAAGGGCGACGGAGACGCGCTATTTGAACACTTCGAGCGTACTCGCGCCATTCGCAAAGGTATCGTCGATATCGGACAGGATTCGCCGACGCCGGATTTCGGCCGACCGCATCTCGACCTGCCGCACGAGCCGCTGCCCAAGCCTTACGCATCCGAGAAGGGCTAGAACAGAGCCGGCGCATTGCCAATCGGGATCGGCCCGAGGAATATCGCTCCGTCATTGAAACGTAACGGCAGGCTCACTGCGCGCTTGCCTTCGAGCGTCGTCTGTTCGCCAAGTAGATTGATGCCAAGCGAAATATTGGCGCCAGCTTGCTGACGCGCCACATCGCCAAGACCGGGCGCGAGGCGATCAAGTACGCCCACAAGCTTTTCCATATTCGGCGAGGTTTGCACCTTCTGCTGCGCACCGATGGCGGCCAGAAACTGATCGAGCCCAGCCATTGTGATGCGCAGCTCGCCCTCCAATCGGCCGTTACCGTTGAGAGACAGAGCGCCGCCACCGACCGCAAGGATTTCACCCTGTTGTACCCGCGCTTTCGTTATGTCGATGCGCCCGCCGGCAGTCTGCATCTCCTGGAAACGCGCTGACCAGGGCTCGGGAGAAAAATCATTCAAACCGTGAAGAAAAGCCGTCACGTTGGCGTCGATTGGCTGCACAGTGGCGGGGTGCAAAGTCGGTGCCGAGGCCTGATCAACTTGCAGTGCGACCTCGATTACGGGCCTATCGTCGGCCGAGCCTTCGGCCATGCGGCCGTGAATTGCTATGTGCCTTGCGCGCAATATATTTTGTCGCGCGTCACCATATATACGATCGACCACAGGCTGATCGAGTACCAATGATCCGCGCTCTGGTGCTGCCGGCGTGCCGCGCACGCTCGATTGGGCCAACTTCCAGTCAGCAATCAGGTCAGGCGACCTTCCCGGCTCGCCAATTGTCAGCGGCCCGCGGAATTCACTGACAAGCAAACCGGGCTGATAGACCTGCGATACCACAACCAGACCCCTGGTCTTGAGCTCGACCGGCGGCTGGCTGCTGCGCAATAGTGCCGAAGCCTGGTCGCAATCCACCTCAATTCGGAAAGGATATCCGCCGACATTCTGCGAGCGGCAGCTGTAGATGCGACCTGCCTTGGCCTCCCGCGCACGCCAGCCTTCGATGTTCGTTTCGGCCCTGCTAGCTGCAAATTTCCAAAAGCCACTCCATCCAGCGATCAATGCAAACATGATGAGCACGAGAATCGTGTAGCGAAGTCCAGTCCGGCGGCGCGATTGCGGGCTTGTTGGATCACGCATCATCTTGATTCAAAACATGTTGATTGCGGCGTTTCTGCGCCCGCGGGCCGTGGCTCAGTTGCGCAGGAACCGCGGCCCTGTTACCCGAACGTAGATCGCCGGCCTCCTAGCACCACGGTCCGTTCGCCTGCCACGATGAACGCACGCTCCCAGCAAACCAAAGAGGACTTCTGGGTCTTTGCCTATGGGTCGCTAATGTGGCGGCCGGGCTTTGACTTTCTGGAGCGGCGCAATGCTCGTCTGGTGGGCGCCCATCGCGCGCTTTGCGTTTACTCGTTCGTGCATCGTGGGACGCCGGAAAAGCCCGGACTGGTATTCGGTCTAGATCGTGGCGGCAATTGTCGAGGTATCGCGTACAGGGTGGCCGCCAGCCGGCGATCAGAGACAGTCAAATACCTACGTGGCCGCGAGCAGGTCACCCGCGTCTATCGCGAGACTTGGCGCAGGATTTGGCTTGACGACGATCCGCAAGAAAGCGTGCACGCGCTTTGCTATGTTGTCGACCGCGGCCATCGTCAATACGCTGGGCAGCTCGGCTTCGCCGAGCAGCTGCATTATGCCCGGCAAGGCCACGGCCGCTCGGGTGCCTGTCGTGATTACGTCCTGGCATCGATGAAAGAACTCCAAAAGCTTGAAATCCGAGATGTCAGATTGCAGGCGCTGGCTGAACAGCTCAAGGGCGTCCATAAGTCGGCCCCCAGCAGAAGCCGGCCCCAAACTGCAAATGATTATTGATTTAATTTCCTTCGGCCTTCGGCGATCAGCCGCGCCGTTGCGCTTTCAATGTCACTTTGCAAGCGCTCAAAAAATTCCTCTTTGCCGAGGCCAGGCGGGATGGGATCTAGGATCTCGGCAATCACTGTGCCGGGGATCCGCAGTAGGGACCGCCGCGACCAAAATAGGCCAGAGTTAAGGGCAATCGGAACGCATGGCACTCCTTCGGCCATATAGAGGTGAACGACACCGATCTTGTAGCGTGGCTCGGAGCCAGCGGGCCGCCGAGTACCCTCGGGAAAAATAATAAGTTGCCGATTGTCAGCCAATTCGATTCGCGCGCGCTCGATCATCGCGGCCAGAGTCTGTGAGCCGCCGCCGCGTCGCACCGGCACCATGCGCCCCTTGATCGTGAGCCAGCCAAAAACAGGGATCCATTGCAGCTCCCGCTTGAGGATAAAAACCGGATTGTCGACCAGTGGCAGCAGGGCAAACGTTTCCCATGCCGATTGATGTTTGGAAGCTACGATGATCGGACCCTTTGGGATTTTCTCCCGGCCCCGAATTTCGCAACCAATCCCGGCGATCACGCGTAAGAGTACGAGATTTGTGCGGCCCCATGACTTGGCCACAGCAATGATGGCGCGGTAGGGCATGCAGAAAGTCGGCAGCGCGGCAATTAGATAAACGAGCGTGTTCAGGTAGAACAAAACGTTGAAGGCGATGGAACGGAGCAGGATCAAGGTGACAATTGCTCCTTAAAACGATGAGTCAGTATCGAGGTGCATGCGTGCAAGCGCGAGTATATATTTTAAATATTCCGCAAAAAGAAAGCGCGCAGTATCCACGCTCAACCACCATGCTTCCGTTTTCACCTTTTCGGAGATCACGGGATAGGCTGTTAGCGTGACGTCAGGCAGTTGGTGCGCGAGCTCCGCCATTGCGCGCGGCATGTGCCAATTCGAGGTGACCACGATCAAAGAGTTGAAGTTATGCTGACGTGCCCACCGCCTGGTTTCCAGCGCGTTGCCGAACGTATTGAGAGCCGAGCGATCGAGATCGATGCAGCAGGAGAAATACTTTGAATACAGGGGTGTGAGCCGCCCGATTTCCTTCGAACTGGTTGCACGGTGCACGCCAGTAATCAGCAGGCGCTTGCCGCGATCGGTCGCCAGCAATTCGATTGCATCAGGAATGCGGGCGGCCGCGCCCGTGAGCGCCACGATGCCGTCCGCCTTCGTCTCGACCGACACCTCTTCGCTTGCAATGTGCCAAACGAACCAGACAAATCCACCCGCGAGAAATATCAGCCCGGTGGCGCCAGCGGCCATGGTCAGGAAACCGATCCAGCGAGCAAGACCGGCAAACATGTCAGTCGATCATTTCAAGGGTATTGTTGACGGTATGCCGGGAAGTTAAGGCGGTCACCAAGGCAATTAACGCGACCTGGCCCAGCACAGCTGCATAGCCTGCGAGGCCAATCGAGAAGGAACCGAAAAGAGCCGAAGCCTGATCAGCGCCAGCCGTGCCAGCAAACCAGCGGCTGATCACACCTGCGAGCGCGAAAAGGACAATTGCGGCGCCGCCCCCAATGGCGCCGCCTTGCAGCCCGAGTATCAGAAAATGATGCTGAAAATGTCGCGCGATGAATCCATTTTTCGCGCCTACTAAATGCAGCACCTCGATAACCGATCTATTGGTCGCCATCGCACCACGGGTCGCAAAAGTCACCGACAGCATGGTCGCGACGAACATCAGAATTAAAACGCAGATGCCCGCACCAACTGCAGTGCCCGCCATGGCGCGCATACTGTCGATCCAGCCGCGATGATCATCGAGCATGGCACCTGGGACTTGATCGGCTAACAAGCGCCTTAATTGCGCAAGGTCTGGCTTTGCGTTCGTCGCGATCTTCAGCACGATCAGCCGCGGTACGGGCAACTCGTTAAGGGAGAGCCCGCTGCCAAGCCAGGGCTCCAGCAACTTGGCGGATTCCTCTTTTGAATAGGGGCGCACCTGTATGATACCAGCAGACGCGCGCGCGATAGAGACCGCTCTGTCGACACTGGCTTCGATATCGCCACCCGGCACCGGAACCAACTGAATGGTTACTTCGCGCGCGATATCCGATTGCCATTCGCCGGCGGCCTTGCTCACAAGCACGGCCGCGCCTGTCGTCAGCGATGCGAGAAAAGTCATAATAGCAACGACTGCCACGAGCGCACGGCCGGAAATCGAATTGCGTGGCACTAGCGGCGTCTCGAACCGCGGCAGCGGTTCCACCGGTCCTCGCAGTAGTGTATGGAACTTGCCCGGGCCAGTTTCGGCCATGCCATCCTCAGTCGTAAATATGCAGCCGGCCATCGTGCAACACGAGCCGGCGCGCATCGTACTGATCCATGAGCGCGATGTCGTGGGTTGCGATCACCACCGAAGTCCCTGACTTGTTCAGCTCGATGAATAGCCGCAATAGCCGCTGTGCCAGAGTCGGATCGACGTTTCCCGTGGGTTCGTCGGCAAGCAGCAATTGCGGTCGCGCGATTACTGCGCGCGCGATTGCGGCCCGTTGTTTTTCGCCCCCCGAGAGCACCGGTGGCAGCGCCCACATCCGCTCCCCGAGCCCGACCCAATTGAGAAGCTCCACGACTTCGTCGCGGTAGCTTTCCTCCGGACGGCCCAGCACCCGCAACGGCAGCGCGACGTTTTCATAGGTGGTCATATGGTCGAGGAGGCGAAAGTCCTGGAATACGATGCCTATGCGACGGCGCAGCGTCGCCACTCCATCGCGCGAAAGAGTCGCGACGTCATGGCCGAATTGGGTAATCAACCCTCGCGTCGGTCTCATCGACAGGAACAGGAGCCGAAGGAGGGAGGTTTTGCCGGCACCTGAAGGACCGGTGAGGAACTGAAAGGAATGCGGATCGATACCGAACGACAGGTCGCGAAGGACCTCTGGCCCCAACCCATAGCGCAAGCCCACATTCTCGAATCGGACCACCCACCTCTCTCCGATGTTATGGTCGCCAAATCATTGCCCCGCCGTGGTCCCGGAAGATTCCACGTCTGCCCGCACAGGCGCCGGAAGTGCACTTTTTACAAGATTATGACGGCCCCGCCATAGCGGCGGGCGAAACCTAGCGATTCAGCCCATGAACCGGGGTTGTCATGGTTTCCGATCCGTTAACGGATTGCTGGTACGTTGGGACCCATTGATCTCACCCTGATCGCCTGTCCGAACGGCCCAACATCTCAAGGCATCGAACCGGCCTCGCTGGCCTCGCCAGGCGCACTGGACGGCGTGCCGAGCCGCGGCTGAATTCCCGCAGTCGGCTCGTCTCGCCGTCGGCAAATGCGATTGCTGTGACCGTACGATTCGCCGACGCGATCCCTGGATCAAAACTGATCCCTGGAGCAAAGCAAGCCAGGCAAAGAGTTATAATTGCCGAAAGACATGGGTGTGAAGCGGGGGTGCCGCCGATCGTAGACCCAGTATTCTGCGCTCAGAAATCCTTCAGGAGTCGCTCGATGTAGTCGAGTTCGAGCTGCGGGCGGAAGCTTTCGCCAAAGCGTCTTCGCAGCTCCTCCAGGATGCGTCGCGCCCGCTGTGCGTCGATCTCGCCCGGCACCTTCACAGTGAGGTCATCGCCGTAGTCGCGGCCGCGCATTGGCCGGCCGAGTGGATCCGTGTCCTGCTGAGCGCGAGCGTGCCCACGGCCAGGCCGGCCATTGGGGCCTGGGCCTATGCCCTGCTGCTGCATCGATTGCGCCAGTCCTTGTGCACCTTTGCGCATGGCGTCCAACGCGCGCCCCTGGCTGTCGACTGCGCTGTCGGCATCTCCCTCTCCGAGCTGGCCTTCCGCCTGGCCCATGGCCTCCCCGGCGTCGCCGAGCTGGCCCATCTCGTTGCCCTCGCCTTGCTGCCCCGGCTGGCCGAGCCCGCGTTGGCGGAGTTGCTCGAGGAGCTTACTAAGGCGGTCCCGTAGGGCTTGCTGATCCTGACGTAAATCGCCCATCTCGCGATCGACCTGGCCGGACTGTCCGCGCTGCCGGTCGCGCCGCATATCCTGGCCCTGGCGAAAGGTCTTGTCGCGCAACTGCTGCTGCTTGCGAATCATGTCGCCCAATTCGTCGAGTGCCGACATCATGTCGTCATCGCCATCATCATCACCGCCGGCACCGGGCCGCGCCATCTGCAGATTTTCGAGCATTGACTGCAATTCCTCGAGCAGCCGGCGCGCGGCATCCTTGTTGCCGGAGCGCGCGAGGTTTTCGAGCCGATCAAGCATGCTCTTGAGGTCCTGCTGACTGAGCATCCGCGTGTTTCGGTCGAGCGGGCGCGAGAGCTGCTGCGGATTCTTGCGCATCTCTTCAGCGAGCGCCTGCAGGAACTTGTCCATAGCTGCGCGCAGCTGTTCCATAAGCTTCTTGATTTCTTCATCGCTCGCGCCGCGCTCCAGCGCTTGGCGAAGCGCTTCTTGGGCCTGGCGCAACGCTTGCTCGGCCTGCGAGACGTTTCCGTCCTCGAGTTGCACCGCCATATCCCACAGCCGCGCAACCACCTCGCGTAATGCTTCGTCACTCTTTGCATGTTCGAGATCATGGTAGATCGAGCGCAGGCCGAGATAGACACCGGATTCCGGTGTAAAGCGCTCTGGAGCAATAGCGAGCGCGTCGAGAGCGGTGAGTACCAGCGGTTTGGTTTCGGCGTCGCGCGCCAATATGCGTCGCTGCTCAATCAGGGCGCGCGCCAGGGGCTTTACGAAAATCCGTTGCGGCAGCAGTAACTCGTGCGGCTGACTGCGACCCTCATTGCCGGCCTCATCCCGAGCCATGAGCGTCATGATTACCTCGGCGCCGGCCCAGGGGTGGTCCGTGAGGTCGTGCGTAGTTTGCGCCGTGCCAGATTTGGTGCGCGCCTGTGGCAAGGTGAGCGCATAGTCTGGCGCCGCAAAAAGCGGTCGTGGTGGTTTGCCGGACGTTTGCTCATCCTTGAGTACGAAGGTGGCCTTCGCTTCCACGACGCCGTAGTCGTCATCCATCCGGTAATCAATGCGCAGTGCTCCACGGGCCTGGCGCTCCGGATCCTTGATCAACTCGATGTTTGGCGGACGGTCGGGAATTGCTGTGAAATTCCAGACCAAATCGCTACCGAGGACGCCATGCACTGCGGCAGAGCCATCACCCTTGATCAACAGCCGGCGTTCCTCCGTTCCGGCGGGAAGCGCCGCGCGCGCTTCGGCTGGAGCAGGCCCGATCCCGCCATGATGCACGATGTCGAAACGCACCTTACCGGTGGCACGGATTACCAACTGACTGCCCACCGGCACGGCTACCGGCGGCGCCGCCTGTGCAGTTTCGCCTGGGCGCAGGCCCAACAACATCACCGGAGGCCGGCCGGTATAAAGTGGCGGCGTAACCCAGGCGTCAATGCGGAAATTCGCCGGCACGACAACTCCACGCCAATCGAAAGCCGCGGCAATCCGTTTTGATCGCTCCCCACTGGCAGCAAAGAAACTCGCGGCCACAAGAATCACGACGAGAGCACGGAATGCCATTGGATCGCGCAACGATAGGCGTGGAGCGGGCCAGCCCGCCTTAAACTTGCGTGCCGACAGAAGAGCGCGCTCGACATGCGCCCGCCAAAGCGCCTGCGCCACTGCATCGTGGCTATTGGCGGCAATGCGATCCGCAACAGTGGTCGCCGGGCGATGCGTTTCACCCGTGCTGCGATCAAGTCGACGCAGACCGTCGTGGACACTGGGCAGTCGCAAGATCAGCAATGGGAAGGCCAATGCTACGATCGCGATTGCGAACATGAACAGGCCAATGGCGCGGGCAAGCGGCGGTAATACCAACCACAGACCGGCCCAAGAAAAGGCAAGAAAGATTCCGAACACCGTCGCCAAAACAGCGAGAGTTGGCCACAGCCTTTCCCAGAGCAAGCTCCCTCGCGCACGTCTAAGGGCTCGCGAGAGCAAAAGCCTCGCGGGGTGCTCGCGAGACTGGTTGTTTGCCTCTTCCAAGGGTCGCTCCCTCGCTCGGGCTCTGGAGAATCTATTCATCACCGTAACACGCACCGATCTCGCCGGCCATGCGTGTGTTCATGCGCTCAAAGCCAATCCGGCATGCGATCGAGCGCAATTAATTGGTCAACTTCAAGGCGCGGACGTACCAAGGCCCATTCCGCGCCCTTGACCAATACTTCGGGCACCAGGGCTCTGGTATTGTAAGTGCCGGCCTGGACTGCGCCGTATGCGCCGGCCGACATAACCGCGAGCAATGCGCCATTTGCCGGTTCCACCATATTGCGGTTAATGGCAAGGAAATCGCCGCTTTCACAAACTGGCCCAACCACATCGGCGCAAACGCGGCGGGCAGACAAAGATTGTTGTACCACAGGCCAAATCTCATGATGCGCGTCATACAACGTTGGACGGATGAGATCGTTCATGGCAGCGTCGACGACAATGAAGTTCTTTACCTCGCCGCGCTTCACGAACAGCACGCGCGTAACCAAAACACCGGCATTGCCGACCAGGAGACGGCCAGGCTCAAAAATCAATCGGCAGTCGAGACCGCTAGTGGCTCGCTTGACCACCTCGGCGTAGGCCTCAGGGTGCGGCGGCGGCTCGTTGTCGTCGCTGTAAGGAATGCCCAAACCACCGCCAAGATCCACGTGCGAAATTGTGTGGCCGTCGGAGCGTAAAACGCGCACGAACTCGGCAAGCAGCGCAAACGCATTGCCGAACGGATCGAGTTCGGTGATCTGACTGCCGATGTGCATGTCGACTCCCGCAACCTTGAGGCCCTTGAACTTTGCGGCACGGGTATAAAACTCGCGCGCACGGCTGATCGGAATACCAAACTTGTCCTCCGCCCTCCCGGTAGCGATCTTGTGATGGGTTCTGGCATCGATGTCGGGATTGACTCGCACTGAAACGTGCGCAGTGCGGCTCTTCGATGTCGCGATGGACGAGAGCAGTTCCAGCTCGGGTTCGGATTCGACGTTGACACAAAGAATGTCCTCGTCGACGGCGAGCGCGAGCTCAGATGCGGTCTTGCCGATCCCGGAGAATACGATTTTGTCGGCGGCAATGCCCGCCGCTCGCGCGCGCTTGAGCTCGCCCCCCGATACGACGTCAGCGCCGGCGCCAAGCTTTGCAAGAGTTCTGACGACTGCCTGATTGGAATTTGCCTTCATGGCATAACAAACGAGCGCGCTGACATCGGCAAACGCCCCGGCAAATACTTCGTAATGTCGGGTGAGCGTCGTCGTCGAGTAGCAATAAAACGGTGTGCCGACTGTGGCGGCGAGTGTATCGAGTTTCACCGCGTCGGCGTGCAGCACGCCGTCGCGATAAGCAAAGTGGTGCATGGCACGCTCAGTTGAGCAGAACGTCGAGAGGGATCGGTTTGTTGACCCCCGCTGGCGCGAGCGGCTTTCCGTCAGGTCCCATAATGGGCTTGTCCCTGGTCTTCACACCTGCCGGTGTCGCTTGTTCATCTGTGAAGGATGCGCCGGGAGGTGGGTCGAGCGGCCCCTTGCGTCCGCACGCCGACAAGCCGATCGACGCAGCGAGGACACCGATCAGTGCGAGATGGAGAACCGGGCGGTCAGATTGCCTCACAGCGAGGACTCCTTGCATTGAGAAACGATATCAAAATAGGGCAACAAGGCGAAGTCAGGATTTCTCTTTTTCGAGCTTACGCAGCCATTTTTTCGCCTGTGCGCGCACATTTTTGGGCGCGGTACCACCGAAGCTTGTTCGGCTCTTTACCGAACGGTCGACCGAAAGGACGCTGAATACGTCATCGACCATTCGTGGCTCGACCTCACGCATGACCGACAGTGGAACCCTATGCAGGGCGACGCCCGCCTCTGCCGCCTTGGCGACAACGCGATTGGCGACGTGGTATGCATTGCGAAATGGGATATTTAAAGCCCGGACCAGCCAGTCGGCAAGATCGGTTGCCGTGGCATACCCCTTGCCGGCAGCCTTCTTCATTCGCATCGCATCTGGTTCGAGATCGGCGACCATGCCGGTCATGGCCACAATTGACAGCGAGAGCGCCGCGAGTGCATCCATTGCGCCTTCTTTGTCCTCTTGCATGTCTTTGGCGTAGGCAAGCGGCAGGGCCTTCATCACGATCAAGAGCGCATTGAGGGCGCCAACCACTCGGCCAGTCTTTGCACGCACCAGCTCTGCGGCGTCGGGATTTCGTTTCTGCGGCATGATAGAGGAACCGGTTGTAAACTTATCTGACAACTTGACCAAGCCGGTGAGCGGTGAGGTCCAGACCACGATCTCCTCGGCAAGCCGCGACAGATGCACCGAAGTGATTGCAGCGGCTGCAAGGACCTCTATGACGAAGTCGCGGTCTGAAACTGCATCGAGCGAATTGGCCATCGGCCGATCAAAGCCGAGTGCCTTCGCCGTCATCTCGCGATCAAGTGCGAACGAGGTGCCGGCAAGTGCCGCTGCACCAAGCGGAGATTCATTGAGGCGCTTTCGGGCGTCCGCAAATCGGCCGCGGTCACGTGCTGCCATCTCGACATACGCGAGCAGGTGATGACCGAAAGTCACCGGCTGCGCCGTTTGCATATGGGTGAGGCCGGGCATCACCGTGCCTGCGTGCGCAAACGCTTTGTCGGCTAACGCACGCTGATAGCGAGCGAGCGCAACATCAAGCGCGTCAACAGTGTCGCGCACCCAAAGTCTGAAATCAGTCACCACTTGGTCGTTGCGAGAGCGCGCGGTGTGCAGCCGGCCCGCCGCCTCGCCGATCAGCTCGTAAAGACGGCCTTCCACATTCATGTGGATGTCTTCCAGAGCGCGCTTGAACGAGAATTTGCCCGCCTCGATTTCTGACAGGATCGTGTCTAGACCATGAGTGATCTTTTTCGCATCGTCGGCCGTAATAATGCCTTGCTTGGCCAGCATGTCCGCGTGGGCCTTGGATGCAGCGATGTCTTGACGATAGAGATGCTGGTCGAAATCGATGGAAGCGTTGATTTCCTCCATGATGGCGTCGGAGCCAGACGTGAACCGCCCCCCCCACGTTTTGTTGTTCATGGCATATCCACCAAGCCGCTCATGACCAGCTCCCAAGCCATCTTCGCCAAAAGACGCCTTGCCATGGTTTTGGCTGGCGGAATCGCCGGAGTCGTGGTTGGGCTTGCGGGGGTATACGGGATTGCGACCCTCACGCGCAATGTGGGCGGCGACGCCGCCTGTCGGCCGGCCGTCGAGTTAGCCAAGAAACTGGCGCCACTCGCTCGTGGCGAGGTGGCCGCCGTTAACGTTGCCAAACGTCCTTTGAAGGTCCCGGCTCTTGCTTTTCAGGACGCCACCGGCAAGCCCCTGACGCTGGAGCACTGGCGTGGGCGCACCGTGCTGCTCAACCTGTGGGCCACTTGGTGCGTACCCTGCCGCAAGGAAATGCCTGCGCTCGACGCGTTGGAACAGCGGCTTGGCGGACCGGAATTTGAGGTGGTGGCGATCAATATCGATACGCGCGACGCCGGTAAACCAAAGGAGTGGCTGAAGGAGGTAGGGGTACAGAAGCTTGCCTATTATGGCGACCCGGCCGCTCGTACCTTTCAAGATCTTAAGGCCGTCGGTCGCGCGTTCGGCATGCCCACGACCTTGCTGATAGACCCACAGGGCTGCGAGATCGGCAGCATCGCGGGGCCCGCCGAGTGGGCAAGTGACGATGCGATCAAGCTGATCCAGGGGGGATTAGGACGAGAGCGCGGCGCTGGCGGCTCAGGCTAAGCGTTTATCCATCCGGCCGCAGTTCGACAGTTGCATTCTCAACGAAAGTTAAATCCTGCTCGCTTGACAATAGACGGCACGATACTATACTTAACCAAATGGTTTACTATCGTAGAGCCCATCTTGATCGCACGTTTGCAGCGCTGGCCGATCCAACACGCCGGGCGTTACTCGCCCGGCTGAGCGAAAAGGAAGATCTGTCGGTTGGCGAGCTTGCTAAACCGTTCACGATGTCGCTGCCGGCAGTCATGAAGCATCTTGACGTGCTGTCTCATGCCGGTCTCATTGGACGTGAGAAGAACGGCCGTATTGTGAGGTGCCGCCTGCGTGCGGAACCGATGCGCGAAGCCAATGTTTGGCTCAATCGCTATCAGAAATTCTGGACCGAGCGGCTCGACCAGCTTGCTGCCTTTTTGGAGGAAGACACATGGCCACTATCACAACCAAACCAAGTCTCACGATCAAGCGCCGCTTCAAGGTACCGCCGGAAAAAGTCTTCGCAGCGTGGACAGATCCGGAAAAAGTAAAATGCTGGATGGGACCTGGCAAAGTTGAGCCTCTGCGCGTAGAAAGCGACCCACGCATCGGCGGCCGTTACCGCTGGCTCATGCAATCGCCGGACGGCGAGCAACACGATGTCAGCGGTGCCTACCGCGAGGTGATCCCGAACGAAAAGCTCGTCTTCACCTGGGCCTGGAAGTCCACGCCCGAGCGCGAATCGCTCGTGACGCTGACATTCAAACGCGACGGAGATGGGACAATCATGACGCTACTGCACGAGCAGTTCTTTGATGAAGCCGCGCGCGATCGCCATGAAGGCGGTTGGACAAGCGCGATGGAAAAACTCGACAAATATCTTACGGCATAGCGACGGGAGTTGCCCATGGCGCACGAATGGTCGCACGGACATTTCTACTGGAACGAGTTGATGACGCGTGATGCCGAGAAGGCAAAAAAATTCTACAGCGCTACTATCGGATGGAGCTTCGAAGCTATGCCCATGCCCGATGGCACTTATTGGGTTGCCAAGATGGGAGATAAATATGTTGGCGGCCTATTTCCACTAACTAGCCCGCAATTCGATGGCGTTCCAGAAAGCTGGATGGCGTATCTCGCCGTCGACGATGTCGATGCACGGGTGAAGAAGGCGCAATCGGCCGGCGCTACGCTCTTGCGGCCGATCTTCGACATTCCCGGCGTTGGTCGCATCGCCATCCTGCGCGAGCCGGGCGGCGCGGGTGTCGGTTGGATCACGCCGCCAAAAGCCTGACAGTCATATGGAGCTCAGATCATGCAACATGCGATCGTTTTACAAAACGAATGGTTGGTTGCGCGCAAGGCGCTGCTGGCAAAGGAAAAAGAATTCAGCAAGGCACGCGACCAGTTAAACGACGCGCGGCGTGCCCTGCCCTGGGTCAAAGTTGAAAAAAACTACGTATTCGAAGGGCCGAAGGGCCGGGAGACGCTATCCGACTTATTTGGCGGCAAGAGTCAGCTTATCATTTATCACTTCATGCTTGGCCCCGGTTGGGTCCAGGGGTGCCCGAGCTGCTCGTTCCTGGCCGACCATTTCGACGGCGCGGTGATCCACCTCGCCCAGCGCGACGTGACCTTGGCCGTGGTGTCCCGCGCGCCGCTTGCCGAAATTGAGGCTTACAAAAAGCGTATGGGCTGGAAATTCAAATGGGTGTCATCGTTTGGCAATGACTTCAACCATGATTTCCACGTCTCGTTTACGCCGGAGGAAAAGGCGCGCGGCAAAGTCGAATACAACTACGCGATGACGGAATTTCCGAGCGAAGAAGCGCCGGGCTTGAGCGCATTCATCAAGAATGAAGCAGGCGGGGTGCTGCATACATATTCATCCTACGCACGCGGGCTCGATATTCTTATCGGCACCTATAATTTCCTCGACATGGCGCCAAAGGGTCGTGACGAAGACGCCTTGCCATGGACGATGGCCTGGGTGCGTCGGCACGATGAATATGCGAAATAACCAGGACGCCGCGACCAGCAAGTTACCGCGTCGGCACCGGCTTCTCGCCGCGATAATCGTAGAAGCCGCGTTGAGTCTTTCGCCCTAGCCAGCCAGCCTCCACATATTTCACCAGTAGTGGGCACGGCCGGTATTTTGAATCGGCTAATCCCTCGTGGAGCACCTGCATAACCGACAGACAGGTATCAAGGCCGATGAAATCAGCGAGCTCGAGCGGCCCCATCGGATGGTGCGCGCCGAGACGCATCGCGGTGTCAATTGCCTCGACGTTTCCGACGCCTTCGTAAAGCGTATAAATCGCCTCATTGATCATCGGCAACAGGATGCGGTTCACGATGAACGCGGGGAAGTCCTCCGACACCGCAATGGTTTTACCCAATTTGGCGACGAAAGCCTTGCTGGTCTCGAAGGTGGCGTCATCGGTAGCGATGCCACGGATTAGCTCGACCAACTCCATCAACGGCACCGGGTTCATGAAATGAATGCCGATGAACCGCTCGGGTCGATCAGTAGAAGACGCCAAACGCGTGATTGAAATCGATGATGTATTTGTCGCGAGTATGGCGTCTGACTTCAGAGAAGCGCACAGTTCCGAAAAAATCTTGCGCTTGACCTCTTCTTTTTCGGTCGCTGTTTCAATCACCAAATCGCAGTCTGAGAGCGCGTCGTATTTCTCCGCCGGCTTAATGCGGGCTAGCGCGCTTTTGCGGTCGTCCTCGCTGATGGACTTTTTCCCGACCTGACGAGCCATGTTGCCGTTGATTGTCGCGATTCCGGCTTTAATGCGATCGGCTGACACGTCGTTGAGCAAAACCGAATATCCCGCCAGCGCGCAGACATGGGCTATGCCATTTCCCATCTGACCGGCACCGATCACTCCGATACTCTGAACTTTGGCTGCCATGGTCTTGTCCGATCGATGCAAAGTCCCTGCTCTCGGCCTCGATTTCGATTAAATTTCGATAATTTGTTATAGTTTTACGATGTACCGCCGAATGAAACCATTAGAGCCACAAGAAAATTGCCACATAGTCAACGCTTGACCTTGTCGAGTTCCGCCGCCAGTTCCGGCAGGGCTTGATAGAGATCCGCCACCAGACCGTAGTCGGCCACTTGAAAGATCGGCGCCTCCTCATCCTTGTTGATAGCAACAATCACCTTGGAGTCTTTCATCCCGGCGAGATGCTGAATTGCGCCGGAAATTCCGACGGCGATATAGAGGTCGGGCGCCACAACCTTGCCAGTCTGGCCGACCTGCCAGTCATTCGGAGCATATCCGGCATCGACGGCAGCGCGCGAAGCGCCCACCGCCGCGCCAAGCTTGTCGGCGACCGGTTCGATGAATTTCGAAAAGTTCTCACGGCTTTGCATAGCGCGACCGCCGGAGATGATAATTTTCGCCGAAGT
>DATFXJ010000196.1:0-25481 GCA_035315965.1 Pseudolabrys sp. | reverse complement strand
CTGGTCGTTTGCGGCGAGTTCGATCAAGCCACGCCGCCGGCGCTCAACAAGCAAATTGTCGAAAAGATTGCCGGCGCGCAATACATCGAACTGCCGGGCTGCGGCCATTGCCCGCCGCTCGAACAACCGGAACAATTTCTCACCGCGATAAAAGAATTTGTCGGGCTGTAGTTCATTCCTTTCGCTCGAAATGCCGATTTCTCAGGCTCGGGGGACTCGCCTCGATCCGTCGAAGGATCTCGAGTGCAGGTGTCATTACCTCCCGTCCTATTCTGTCACCTGGCATTACGGCAATATGGAAAGCGGTGTTGGCGAACATGGATTCGCGGCGCTAATAAATACGCCCACGCGTCCACGCGCAAGGGATCATCGAGGACCGCTATGCCGCGTTTTGCCGCCAATCTCGGCTATCTGTTCACCGAACGGCCGTTGCTCGAACGAATCGACGCCGCGGCAGCTGCCGGCTTCAAGGGAATCGAGCTGCAATTTCCCTACGACGTGCCTGCCGCCGCGGTGAAGGCCGCGGTCGAAAGAAACAAGCTCACCATGCTGGGCGTCAACACGCTGCCGGGTCGCGAAGGCGAATTCGGCCTTGCCGCAGTGCCCGGACGCGAGAAGGACTGGCAGGCGCTGTTTGCGCGCTCGCTCGGCTATGCGATCGGAATTGGCGCCAGCGCGATTCATTGCCTCGCAGGCAAGGTCGCGACAGAGCAACGCCCAGCAGCCAACCGTGTGTTCTTTGAAAATCTTGCTGACGCGGCGGATCTTGCGGCGGCAAGGAACATTACACTGCTTATCGAGCCGATTAACAGTCGCGATCGGCCAAACTACTTTCTCAACCATGCCGAGCATGCGGCCGATGTGATTGCAAAGGTCGGAAAGGCAAATGTCCGCATGCAATTCGATTTCTATCACGCGCAAATTGTTGGTGGCGATTTGATCCATCGTTTCGAGAAATTCCTTCCAGTAATCGGACACCTGCAATGCGCGGCAGTACCCTCACGTCATGAGCCGGATGAGGGCGAGGTCAACTACCCGGCGGTCTTCGAGGCCGTCGACAGCCTCGGCTACCGGGGTTGGATCGGCGCCGAATATCGCCCGCGCGCCCGGACGGAGGATGGCCTCGGCTGGGCGCGTCAGTACGGTCTCGCGCTCTCTCATTAAAAGGAGCAACCACCTGGTCTGCAAATTTTTTTAATCTCAGACTTTTATTCTTTGCCTGCGGAGAGGGCGTTGCTAGATTGGCGACATGTGGGAATTCAAGAAAAACGAAACTGAAACAACCGAAACCGAGCAGCCGTTGAAAGATGCCGTTCGTGAGGCGCGCATCGAAGCGGCCGAACGCTCCGGTGTCGTTGTCGATTTGCGCGATGCCGACGTAGCCAGGCTCGAGTTGCTCAACGAGGCGCTCGATCCGTTGTTCAAAGAAATTCCGGATAACATCGAGCTGTTCGACCGAGGTGTGAGCAAAGGCGACGTGCCGCGGCTCTGGATTGATGTGGTCGCGCATGTAGAGATGGGTCGCGACAAGCGGCAATACCGATTCATGCAGGACACTCGGTACGGACGTGCGGTGCTGGCGGAGTCCTATGAGATGCCCGCTCTTGTGCAGGCCATCACTCGTTACGTGGCGCGCCGAATGGTCGAACGTGAGCGGGCTTTGTCCGAGGATGCCCCGCGTAGAGTCGCACAGTCGGTATTGCGTCGTGCGCGGAACCAACGTCGCTGGCGCACCGCCCGCACTTTTCTATACGGGTTGATGGCTGGTGTGGCGGCTCTGTTCGCGTTTGCTATGCTCAGCAACACGCAGCCCTAGCCAATCAGCATTACGCGCTTTTGCTGCGCAACCTCGCCCGACGAAGCGACGCCTCGCGATATCAGCTCGCATCGCCAGGCGCCGCGGGTGCCATCGATCCGGTAAAGGTTATAGGCGGCGCTGTCCTTGCCGCTGTCAGGCGCGGCTGATGCCGAGGGCACGCCCATGGCCGGCACACGTGTGCCGTTCGGCCCGTCCAGCCAATTGAGCATATATAGATGATCGTGCCCGTGCAGCAGCAGGTCCGCGCCGTGAGCGGCGATCACGCGCTTGAGTACATGGGCATCGAGCAACCGCTTGTGCTGGGCCGCCTCAGTGGCCGGCGGATGGTGGATCAATACGACCCGAAACACATTTTCAGTTCGGAGTTTATTGAGCGTGGCCGCCAGTTCGGCGAGCTGTTTGGCTCCCAGCCAGCCGGTCGCCAGGAAGGGCGCGGTAGGCACTCCTGTTGAAAGCCCGATCAGCGCGACATTGTTACGTCGGCGCACAAAGGGAAAGCCGCCGATGCCTTCATCGTCGCTCATATATGCGCCCCATTGGCGCGCGGCCAAGACGGCAGCCTCGCGCACATAGATATCGTGATTGCCTGGCACGAGGGTCACATCTTGGGCGGAGCCCAGGCCCTCAAGCCAGTCGCGCCCTCGCGGAAACTCCGCCGCAAGACCGATATTGGCGATGTCGCCAGTGACGGCGACATGGTCGAGCGTTTGCGTCTTGATGTCGGCGACGATCGTGGCAAGCGTTGCCGCGTCGTGAATGTAGCGTCGTTTTTTATGCCAATTGATATAACCTGTGACGCGCTTGCCAATGAGTTCGCTCCAGCGAGGAGCCGGAAGCGGAGCGAGATGCGGGTCGGAAAGATGCGCGAGAGTGAACATCGAACCGGGACTAACCCGCTACGAACTGCCAATCAATATCCCAGCAATGAAAACAAGCACACCGCCGACCACGACCTGGAATGCTGCTTGGAGAAAAGGAGTGTCCATGAACCGGGTGCGGATCCACGAGATTACGGCCAACTCCACCGCAACCACAAGGATCGAGACCACAGTCGCAATGTAGAAGTCCGGAATGAGGTACGGCAACGTGTGCCCCAGGCCGCCGATCGCCGTCATCAGCCCGCATACTGTGCCGCGCAACCAAGGTGTGCCGCGGCCGGTAAGGGAGCCATCGTCGGAAAGCGCCTCGGCGAAGCCCATGGAGATGCCGGCACCGACAGAGGCCGCCATGCCGACCAGGAACGTCTCCCAGGTGTTGTGTGTGGCAAAGGCCGCCGCGAACAGCGGAGCGAGCGTCGAAACCGACCCATCCATCAGGCCGGCGAGGCCAGGCTGGACATACTGCAGTACGAACATCCGCCGCGCGGTTTCATCCTCCTTGGCGCGCGCGCCCTTGGTTAGGATTTCCTGACTCAGTTTATGTGCGAGGCTCTCGTGCCCGGCTTCGGCCTCGGCCAGTTGCACCAGCAGCTGCCGCATCGAGGCATCGCGCGTGGTCACCGCCGCCTTGCGATAGAATCGTTCGGCTTCATATTCCATGTTTTCGGCGAACTTACGGACCTCATCGAGTCCGAGCGGCCGCGTCAGCCACAGAGGCTGTTTGGGCCGCAGGAAGCCTTTCACGTCCTGGCGGCGGATCAGCGGCAGGTATTCGCCGAATTTCTTGCGGTAGAGGTCGAACAACATCGTGCGGTGATGCACTTCCTCCTCAGCCATCTCGTCAAACACTCTGGCGGACGCTGGAAACTGCTCGCGCAGACCCTCGGCGAAACCACGATAGATGCGGCTGTCCTCTTCTTCATTGGTGATGGCAAGCGCCAGAACTTCCTGTTCACTGAGGTCAGCAAAACGTTTCACTGAAATTCCTTTCGTTCGGAGGCCCCAATGTTCTTATATTAGAAATATCTAAACTGAGTACAGTCGTGTGACACTTGTCCGCAGGGGTTTCGATAGGGCATCGCACGCCGCAATGCGAGAATTCGTCCCATGGGTCTATACCGCCTACGCCGCCCACTAGAGCCTGTCATCCGCCGAGGGATGCATCTCTATTGGCGGCTCTCGCGCGGTGTGACGCTGGGCACGCGCGCCATGGTCGTTGACGGAACTGGCCGTATTTTTTTGGTCAAGCACTCCTATGTCGACGGCTGGCATCTGCCCGGCGGTGGCGTGGAGACGGGCGAGACGCTTCTTGAAGCACTGGCGCGCGAGCTTGCCGAGGAAGGCAATATCCGGCTCGGCGCTACGCCTCAGCTCTACGGCGTTTACTTCAATAAACGGGTATCGCGGCGCGATCACGTGGCGCTTTTCATTGTTCGCGACTTTAGACAGGACGGAAACCCGCAACCCAACCATGAAATCGTCGCGCACGGGTTCTTTCCGGTCGACGCATTGCCGGAAGACACAAGCCGGGCTACGCGCGCCCGGGTGGCGGAAGTATTCGGCGGCGCGGCGGTCAGCGAATTGTGGTGAGGCCTAGCCGAACCGCGAGCGGTCGTGAGGCGCCGCGAAGTCGAGCTGTGGGCCGACCGCAACGATACCGGTCGGGTTCACCTGTCGTTGGCTTCCATAATAGTGCCGCTTGATCTGCTCGATATTCACGGTCTCGGCCACGCCCGGTACCTGATAGAGATCGCGGACGTAGTTCGACAAATTTGGGAACTCGGAGATTCGCCGCCAGTTGCACTTGAAGTGAGAGTAATAGACAGCATCGAAACGTATCAAAGTGCAGAACAACCGCCAGTCGGCCTCCGTGATCGTGTTACCAACCAGGTAGCGGTGCTGCGACAGGATCTGCTCAATTTCCTCAAGCGTGTCGAAAACATTGCAAAAGGCCTGCTCGTACGCCGCCTGCGTCGTCGCAAAACCGGCACGATAAACGCCATTATTGATGTTCGAGTAGATGAGGTCGTTGAGGTGGTCGATCTTGGTGCGCAGGTTTTTCGGATAATAGTCGGTGCGAACGTTGGTAAAAGCATCGAATGCCGAATTGAGCATTCGGATAATTTCCGGCGACTCGTTGTTGACGATCGTATTGCGCTTTTTGTCCCAAAGAACCGGCACACTCACGCGGCCGGAATAGCGCGGATTGGCGAGCAGATAGATTTCAGACAACTTGCTGGCGCCGTTCACCTCGTCGCCCGTAGAGCCTTCCGACTTATCGAAGGTCCAACCCTCGCGCCCCATGTTGGGCGAGACAACCGATAGCGAGATCACGTTCTCGAGTCCCTTGAGCTTGCGGAAAATAATGGTGCGGTGCGCCCACGGGCACGCTAGCGAAACATAGAGGTGATAGCGCCTGGACTCGGCGGCGAAGCCGCCTTCGCCGGAAGGGCCGGAGGTTCCGTCCGGCATAACCCAATTACGGAATACTGTGGCCGGCCGGATGAAATGGCCGTCTTTTGTGCGCGAAACATCGTCCTGCCAGACGCCATCGACCAGAAGTCCCATACCGATCTCCTTAACCCTCACTGGCTTTCATTTAGTTGTTTGCCGCGTCCAATGCCACTTGCGATGGACCGGAAACGGTTCAGATGTTAAGCGGCAACCGGTAACACGGAATTCTGAACGCCATGAACGAGTTGGCGCTGACAATTATGCGGGAGACCGCGGCCGACTCGCTTGCGATCGAACGGCTGCATGAGCGGACGTTCGGGCCGGGCCGTTTCGCGCGCACGGCATTCCGTATCCGCGAGGGCAGGGGTCACCTGCTCGATTTGTCCTTCACCGCGCGGATAGGCACGTTGATGGTCGGCTCGGTGCGGCTCACACCAATTTGCATCGGCGACACGCCTGCGCTGTTGCTGGGTCCGCTGACGGTCGAGCCACCTTTCCGGTCGCACGGCGTCGGCTCGGCGCTGGTGACGCGCGCCCTCACAGAGGCAAAGGCCAACGCTCACAAGCTGGTCATACTGGTCGGCGACGAGCCGATCTATGCAAAGTCCGGCTTCAAGCGCATTCCGAAAGGTCAAGTAAAAATGCCCGGCCCGGTGGATCCGGCGCGGCTCCTGGTGGTCGAACTTACGGCCGGCGCATTCGACGGCGTGTCCGGCATGATCCGACCGGATTGGGAATAGTCGTTGCTTGAACTAGTGGCCTTCCCTGGCCCAGGTCGCGGCGAGGGACCCGATCAGCAATAAAAGGCCGATGAGACCGGCAAAAATCGGCAACACGCCGATGCCGCGCACCACGCTGGCGTCGCGCATTTTCAGGCCGATCCAATCGTCGCCCTTGAAGGTCGTGCTGGTACGGACCGGCACCACCCGCGGCACGTTGAGACGATCACCATCCGCGATCCGTCGTCCATCGCCGCCTGTCGCATTGCTCAGTGCGCTCAACACATCCGTCGTAGAGGTCACCTCGGCGAATTCGCGGGGATTGGCCGGACCGACATTTGTCAGCGCTGTGAGCTTGCCATCGGTCGCGCGCCAGAGGCCGAGTTCGTTAGCAGTCGTCCCGGCGCGCCATAGCCCCGGCTCGATCTGCTGGAGTTCAATCGGCCGGGTTTCGCCGGTCGGCGAGGTGAGCGTAACCTGGTTTACGGTGTCGGCCATCGTCTGACGCTGAACGGTAATGTCGCGGCCGTGGACAATCAGCCGCAACGCTTCCTCCTCGAGGTCGGGTTGCTTCATGAGCCAGTGCGACAGCCGGCGCAAAAGATCGAGATGCGGTCCGCCGCCCTCATATCCGCGCGCCCACAGCCAGATGTGATCCGACAACAATAGCGCCACGCGACCTTCGCCCTCGCGCGCGAGCAACAGCAGAGGCTTGCCGTCAGGGCCCTGCATCACATTGGTACCGGTGGGGCGTTTTATGTCCACCAGCCGGAACCATTGGCTCCAGTGCGGTGGATCCGTTTCGGAGCCTTCAAGCTTGCGCGTTACCGGATGGCGCCGGCCGGCATCGGTAAGCCGTGCATAAAAACTGCGTTCCGTGATCTCGCCGGTTGGCTCAGCGGGAAGGATTCCGTCAAGCGGGGTGCGCCAGATGCTGGTCGGGCTTGCATAATCCGGGCCCGCCGCGATCAACACTGCGCCCCCATCGCGCACATATTTTGCAATATTGTCGAAGTATATGAGCGGCAAAACGCCTTGCCGCGCGTAGCGGTCGAAAATGATGAGTTGGAATTCTGCGATTTTCTGTTGGAACAGCTCGCGCGTGGGAAAAGCGATCAGCGACAGCTCGTTGATCGGCGTGCCGTCCTGCTTTTCCGGTGGCCGCAGAATCGTAAAATGTACCAAGTCGACCGAGGCGTCTGATTTGAGCAGATTGCGCCAGGTGCGCTCTCCGGCATGCGGCTCGCCGGACACCAGCAGTACGCGCAACTTGTCGCGCACGCCGTCAATCGAAACGACCGCGCGATTATTAACTTGCGTGAGTTCGCGGTCGAGCGGAGAGGCCTCTATCTCCACGATGTTTGGCCCGGCATGTGGGATCGGCACATTGATTTTGATGTCGGTGCGCAAGGTAACCACACGCTTTTCCAAGACCTCGCCATCGCGTCGCACTGTGACTTCGGCGGCACCGAGCTTGGCTCCTTGATCATCTATCCGAAAGCCGATGGTTTGCGATTGACCGACGATGCCGAAGCGCGGCGTCAGAGTAAGCACGACCCGACGGTCGATTTCGTCGTTGTGGCCCGTAATCAGCGCATGCAGGGGGGCGGAAAATCCCAGTGTGGAAGGGTCGGCGGGGACATCATGAATACGGCCGTCGGTGATCAGGATGGCACCGGCGACACGATCGGGCGGTACGTCGGCGAGCGTCGACGACAAGGCGGAGAACAGCTTGGTGCCGTCGGTTTCGCCGTCGGCGGCGCCGGCTTCGGCAACGCGCACTTCCAGGCCCGGAATACGCTTGAGTCGCTCGACCAGGGCAGTGCGTGCGTCCTCGGTTTGTTGGTTGCGATCGCCGAAGTTCTGGCTCGGGCTTTTGTCGATGATGACGGCGGCAACCGAAGGAATCGGGTCGCGGTCTTCGCGGGTGAGCGAGGGGTTTGCGAGGGCGAGCACCATCAGACCAAACGCCAACGCGCGAAGCGACGCTCCGCGGCTTCGTGCGATGAGCAACACCGCCGAGATCAAAACCGCTGCGGCAAACACAGCCCATACCACGTAAGGCGGTACCAGCGGAGCAAATGAAATACCGAGGTTCACATTGGCTCCTATTGCCCCAGCCGCTCGAGCAGCGCCGGAATGTGCACTTGATCAGCCTTGTAGTTGCCGGTCATCGCATACATCACGATGTTGACGCCTGCCCGGAAGGCAAATTCGCGCTGGCGAGCCTCGCCCGGCATCATTGGCAGCATCGGCTGGCCGTCCGGTCGCACAGCCCATGCACCTGCGAGATCGTTAGAGGTAATCAGGATCGAAGATACGCCATCTCCCGCGCGCGCTGGCCGATTTGGCTCTTCATCCTCGTTCTCTGCCGGTAACGCTTCGACCCAAAGCTGGCCACTCGTGAAACGGCCAGGAAAGTCACGCAGAAGAAAAAATGTCTTGGTCAGCACATGGTCGTGCGGAACCGGTTCGAGTTCGGGAATATCGAGCGAGGACAGGATCGAGCGCAATGCGACCATGCCGGGGCCGTGCATTTCGCCGCTGGGACCCGGTGGTGCATCCATTGCGTCGCGGGTGTCAAAGAGAACAGTGCCACCCCGCTTCATGTAGCCGTCGATTTTTTCGAGCGCGGCCTGCGAAGGCTTCGGCGTACTGGGCGAAATCGGCCAATAGATCAGCGGGAAAAATGTGAGTTCGTCACGTGCCGGATCGAGCCCGACAGGATCAAGTGCTTCTAATGCCGTGCGCTGCGCCAGAAATAGCGTAAGTCCCTGAAGCCCGGACCTACTTACTTCGTCGACAGCTGCATCGCCGGTGATGATGTAGGCAAGGTGCGTTTGTAGCGTCGCCTTCATGGCGAAATCTTGCTGCTGGGCGCTTAATGGCGGCGTTTGCGGTTGCTGTGGAATCATCTGCGCGCGCGCCGTTTCGTGCATGGTCAGTGAACCAAGTAAGCCGGCCGCCAGAAATGCCGCTGCCGCGCGGCGGCGCCGACTGAAGGCACTCAAGCCGCCGGACAGCATAAGGACCACCAACGCGTCGAGCATGAGCAGTGCGAGCGCGGCGAGAAAGGTTGGTCCTCGCAAGTCGAGCGGCTCGCCGTGCCGGTAGATGTCCAAGCGAGCGTTCAGCGGTGAGAGATCCAGCGGAGCGGGGCGGTCGGCAAAAGCCAGCGTGTTGACGGCGACCAGACCTTCTGGCGGTCCGTAAAAACCTGGCGGATGATCGAGACTGGCGCGCCCGGTATAATTGCTTGGAATTGGACGGGCGGTCGGCGGCGGAGTTGAAAAGGCGCCGAAGCCATCGAGGACGCGCGTCGCAGGTACGACCTGGGCGGCGCGGTTACCAGCGCTCTCGGCGACGGCATTGTTGCCCTCGGCAGCCGCACTGGAGCCAGCCAGTGCCACTAGGCGCCGAAGCATATCGACGAAAGTGCCCGACAGCGGCAGATCGGACCAACGGCTGTCGGCAGTCACGTGAAAGAGCACGATCAATCCCTTGCCGCGGCGCTCGGCGGTGACCAGCGGCGTGCCATCAGCCAGCGTTGCCCAGGTGCGGTCGGTAAGCTGCGAGTCTGGTTCCGCCAGCACCTGCCGAGTTACTGTCACGTCCGCAGGAACCGCCATTCCATTGAATGGGCTTTCGCGCGAGAAAGCCGCAAGCGGCTGCGGTTTCTCCCAGCTCAGGCTTCCACCAATTATGCGGCCGCCGCGGCGCAGTTTTACTGGCACGAGATTGTCTTCGCTGCTCGCAAGATGCGGCCCGGCGAAGCGCACCAGGACGCCGCCATTGTCGATCCATTTGTTGAGACGATCGAGCGCATCGGTGACATTGCCGACATCGGCGAGGATTAGCACTGGCAAATGGCGATCCAGGAATCGCGTTACGGCTTCCGTCGGCGCGACGCCTTCGGCGAGGCTGACATCGGCAAATGGATTGAGCGCGCGAGCGAGATAGTAGGTTGCGCCGATCAACGGCTGCGAGCGGTCGGCGGTTGAGCCGGACACGATGCCGATCGTCCGCCGGCGCCAGCGCTTGTCAAGCAACTGCACAGCACCTGCCGATCGTTCGCCCCGAATCTCAAGGCGTGCCACGTCGTTTCGTATCTCTACAGGCAGGTCGATCACGGCGTCGGTCTCGCGCTCGCCGGATTTGAAACTGAAAGGTGTCTCGCCCAGCGGCAGACCTTTAAGGTCGATCGCATTCACTGTGCCCACATCGCCGGGGCTGGTTTCCGTGCGCAACACCTTCACGGTCAACGCGCCGGCAGCATTATCCGCAGCAGTGAGCGCGTGCGTTATCGGCAATCCCCCGTCGATAACAGTGAGCGGGTGGTTACTGATAATGCGCTTGAGTCGATCGACGAAGTTGCTCCCCTTGCCGAGATCGACTCCATCGGAGAGCCAGATCACTTCGACATTTGGGGAGGTCGTAAGGAAGCGCTCGATGGCCGGCAATGCATCGGTGCGGTCGACGCCATAAGGTTTCGGCTTGATCTGCTTGATCTGCACCCGCGCGGCGCCGGCGACCTGTAGGGAAATATCGCGCTCTGGTTCCGACATTGGCAGAACGGCGACACCGCGACTGTCCGCCTCGGCCCGTGCGATCATCTCATCAGCCATGCGTAGCCGCGCATCCCACGTCGACGCTGTCGGCCAGCCATCGTCAACGAGGATCAAGAGCGGCGCTGCCCGATCAACTGTTGCCAGCGGAGGATTCCACAAGGGTCCCGCGGCAGCGACGATCACGAGTGCCGCCAGCGTGAGACGCAAGAGCGTCAGCCACCAGGGAGTGCGCGCCGGCGTTTCTTCCTTGGGGACGATCTCGAACAGCAGGCGCGTCGGGGGAAAATCGATGCGCCGCGGGCGAGGCGGCACCAGCCGCAAGAGCCACCAAAGGATCGGCAGGCTGAGGAGGCCGAGCAACACCAGCGGCTGGGTAAAGCCAAGCGGCAATGAGACGATCATGCGACGCTCGCGGAGCTTGCCGGCGCGTGCCGACTGTTCTTGACGACCGCCTGTGCGTTGTCGCCCATGCGGGAATGCAGCATGAGCAGGAGTTCGCTCGCTGGTCTGTCGGTGCGATGTATGACGAAGCTCCAGCCGCGCAAATCCGTTTCGGAGCGGATTTCAGCGCGATGGCGCGCGACGATGCCTTGATAGTCGTTGCGCCAGGTCTCGGCGCGACCGGTGGTGACGCTGCCCGCTCCTTCCGGCTCGATGAATTCCACTCGGCCTGAATAGGGAAAACTCTCTTCCGCCGGGTCCACGATCTGCACAACATGGCCATGGGCGCCGGTGGCCGAAAGCTGCGCGATTGTGGCACGCACCTCACCGATCGGCACCCAAAGGTCGGACAGCACCACAATCTCAGAAAGCGGGGAAGGCGCGAACGACGGCGGCAGGCTGGTCCGCTCGGTCGGATCGTGCAGGACCGCTTCCGCCATTTTTTCGATGACGTTGCGGCTCGCTGTCGGCCGCATGAGTCCGGGAATGCCCACGCGTTCGCCGCCCTGCACCAGAACTTCCGCCAAGGCAAACGCGATCATCATGGCGCGCTCAAGCTTGCTGCTGGATGACAAGGCAGATGCGAAAGTCATCGATGGTGAGCGATCCGACCAGATCCAGACAGTATGCGAAGCCTCCCATTCCCGCTCGCGCACATAGAGGTGATCGTCGCGCGCGGAGCGCCGCCAATCGACGTTTTGCGCGGGCTCACCTGACACGAAGCGTCGGTATTGCCAGAAGTTCTCGCCCGGCCCCGCGCGGCGTCTTCCGTGCAGGCCATGAATGACCGTCGATGCGACCCGGCGTGCTTCCAGGATAAGCCGAGGCATGGCGTCGGCAAGCTTGCGGGCGCCGGCAGTCGCCTGCCTCACCGTACTGGTCTCAATGTCGTTCGGCCTGACCTCCGCCATCGTGACTATCCGATGCGTGCTTTCAGCCGCCGGATGACGTTGGGAATGGTTTCGCCTTCGGCGCGTGCGGCAAAAGTCAAGGCCATCCGGTGCTTGAGCACGGGCTCGGCCAGTTCGAACACGTCGTCGACCGATGGTGCGAAGCGGCCGTCGAGAAGCGCGCGCGCGCGTACGGCTAGCATCAGCGCCTGGCTCGCACGCGGGCCCGGACCCCAGGAAATCAATTTGCCGATCTCGCCACCTTCTGGTCCGGGGCGCGCCGAGCGCACCAACGCCAGAATTGCTTCGACGACCGACTCGCCAACCGGTAGCCGGCGAACCAAGCGTTGCGCCGACAACAAGTCTTCGGCAGTCATCGCCGGCTTAGCGCGCGACTCTTCCGCGCCGGTCGTATCGAACAGGATTTTACGTTCGGCCTCCTGATCGGGATAGTCGACGTCGACTTCCATAAGGAAACGGTCCAGCTGCGCCTCGGGCAGTGGATATGTGCCTTCCTGTTCGAGCGGGTTCTGCGTCGCAAGCACATGGAATGGCTTTGGCAGATCATGGCGCGCTCCCGCGACAGTCACGTGCTGTTCCTGCATCGCTTGCAGGAGCGCTGACTGGGTGCGCGGCGAAGCGCGATTGATCTCGTCGGCCATCAGCAGTTGTGCGAACACCGGTCCGGCAATGAAGCGGAAGCTGCGCTTGCCGCCCGGGCTTTCCTCCAGCACCTCGGTACCGAGAATGTCGGACGGCATCAGATCGGGAGTGAACTGGATACGGCGCGCGTCGAGACCGAGCGCGGCGCCCATGGTCTCGACCAGCTTGGTTTTGGCGAGGCCGGGCACCCCGACCAGCAACGCATGCCCGCCGGAAAGCACGGTGACCAGCGCGTGCTCCACCACCAGGTCCTGACCGAAAATTACCACGCCTATCGCGGCCTTTGCAGCGCGTACGTGAGCGGCAGTGGATTCCGCCGCCCGAACGATCATGTCTTCCAGTTTCTCTAGGCTTTCGCCGCTGCCCTTCGTCATGGTCTCGATTCCTTCACAGCGCGCCTGAAGCCACACCCCGCGATGTGTAACAAACACACCAGGCGGATTTCGCTGCTCCATTTGGGCCGAATCTGCCTCAATCTATGGCCAAGCTTACGCTATCTTCTACCGCCGGCTCGGTGAATCACGAAGATGCGAACAGGCGGGCGGCCGGCCTAATTATCAAAGGAAAACAATGGCGAAGGCAGGGCAGGGTGGACTGGAAGCGATTGCGGCAGGGCTGCCCCGAGAAAACAGAGGTCTGCCCCCCGTAGAGCGATGGGATCCACCCTTCTGCGGCGACATCGATATGAGGATCGCTGCCGACGGCACATGGTTCTATCAAAAAACGCCGATTGGTCGGCCGGCTTTGGTCAAGCTGTTTGCGTCAGTGCTCAAAAGGGAAGGCGAAAAGTACTTTCTGGTTACGCCGGTTGAGAAGGTGGGAATTGCCGTCGAGGATGTGCCGTTTCTTGCCGTTGAGATGAAAGTGACTGCCGGCGAGGGCGGCCGTGTTCTCCAATTCCGCACCAATGTGGATGATTGGATCGCGGCAGGGCCTGGGCATGCGCTCCGCTTCAAACAACAGTCGGTGACTGGCGGCCTCAAACCCTATGTACATGTGCGCAGAGAGCTGTGGGCGAAGATCACACGCGCGCTGTTCTACGATCTAGTCGCCCTCGGAGAGGAACGCGACGTCGGTGGCATGGCGATGTTTGGCGTTGTGTCGGGCGACGAGTTCTTCACTATGGCTGAAGCTAGCGCGCTGCGGGAGTTTGCGTAATGCCGGAGACCGTGACGACGGGCCTCGCGGCATCTGATTTTTTTTTACGTGTGCGTCAGCGTTTGACGCTCAACGTACCAGCTGGCCTCACTGACCCGGACCTGAAACCAGCGCGCGGCGATCATGATGCCGATCCGGTGATGCGCAGGATCGCGGAGGTTCGGCCGATCCGCCCCGCGGCTGTGCTGGTGCCGATCGTCGATCATCCCGAGCCGACAGTGCTGCTGACGCAGCGCGCGCAGCATTTGCCGGATCACGCCGGCCAGGTTTCGTTTCCCGGGGGCAAGATCGACAAAGGAGATATGGATCCATCCGCTTCAGCCTTGCGCGAGGCAGAAGAAGAGATTGGTCTCGATCGCGCCAACGTCGAGCCGCTGGGCTATCTCGATCTCTACATGACCACGCTCGGCTATCGCATCGTGCCTCTTATCGCGCGTGTGCGGCCCGGCTTTGAGCTCAAACTCAATGTTGCCGAAGTCGATGGCACTTTTGAGGTTCCGCTCGCCTTTCTGATGAATCAGGCCAATGTGCAGCTCCACTCGCGCGAGTGGCAGGGCATGACGCGACACTATTACGCAATCACTTTCGGTGAGCGCTACATCTGGGGCGTGACGGCTGGTATCCTGCAGAATCTTTACGATCGGATTTATCGATGATCCGTCCAGTCTTTACCGAGATCGCGCTGTTCCTGACACCGTTCGTGCTCTACGCGGTGTTCCTGTGGGCGACCCAGGCGGGGGTGTTGGACCTCAAGTCCTGGCCGCTGCTGCGGGTAGCGACGTTGGCAATCGCTGCGCTTGCGCTGGTGCTCGGCAGCTTCATCTACTTCGCGCATTTTTCCGGCGCACCCCCTGGGTCGACCTACGTGCCCGCGCATATGGAAAACGGCAAGTTCGTGCCGGGGACCACCAAATAATGTCAGCCGTGGCGGGCAGCACAAATCGCAGGCTGGGCGATGCCGCCTGGCTCACCGCGGGCGCGTTGCCGCGGCTGCTTGGCGTGCTTGACTGCGACGGTGAGGAGGCGCGCGTTGTCGGTGGCGCAGTGCGCAACGCTCTCCTCGGCATGGCGATCGCGGAAGTCGATGTGGCCACCACCGCAGTCCCTGAGGAAGTCGTGAAACGCGTCACTGCCGCCGGCTTCAAGCTGGTGCCGACCGGCATCGAGCACGGCACAGTCACCGTTGTCATCGACAAACAGCCGTTCGAAGTAACCACACTGCGCAAAGATGTCGAAACCTACGGCCGCCACGCCAAAGTCGAGTTCGGCCGCGACTGGCGAGCGGATGCCGAACGACGCGATTTCACCATCAACGCGCTTTCGGCGACGCGCGACGGGACGGTTTACGATTATGCCGGCGGTCTCGACGATCTGAGCCTGCGACAGGTGTGTTTCATAGGTAATCCGGCAAAGCGTATCGCCGAGGACTATCTACGCATCCTTCGTTTCTTTCGCTTCCACGCGGCTTATGGCAGCGGCCGCCCCAATGCTGCCGGACTTGCCGCATGCATCGCCGCCCGCGACGGGCTCGATCAGCTCTCGCGCGAGCGGGTGCGCATGGAGCTGCTGAAGCTGCTGGTGGTGCCGCACGCGGCGCCGACCCTGACCATCATGGCTGATGCAGGATTGTTGCTGCGCGTGCTTGGAGGGGTGCCGTATCTCGCAAGTTTCGACAACATGGTGAAGGTTGAGGCTGCAGCGGGCGTGGAGCCGAACGCGGTGCGCCGGCTTGGCGCGCTCGGCGTCGCGATCCGTGAGGATGCCGAGCGGCTGTGGCAAAAGCTGCGGCTTGCCAATACCGAGCACGAGCGGCTTGCATCGATGGGAGAAGGTTGGGCGCGCGCTTCGCCGCTGTATGGCGAGAAGGCGGCGAAAGCCTTGCTGTATCGGCTGCGGCCGCAGCTATTCACCGATCATGTGCTGCTCGGCTGGGCGCGCTCGAATGCAACGTCACACGATGCCGAATGGCACGCGCTTGCCACGCTGCCACAGCGCTGGACCGCGCCGGTGTTTCCGCTCAAGGCCGCTGACTTCATGAAGCGCGGCGTCGCGCAAGGGCCGGCGCTCGGCGCCGCGATGGCTGCGGCGGAACATGCCTGGATCGTGGCGGGATTTCCGAACGATGCGGCGGTGCTGGATGCGATCGCAGCTGACGCCATGCGCGCGCCAGCACAACAGAAATGATTGGCGAGGAGCCCCACCAGTAGGTGCGCGACGCCGCTACGGCTATGACGCGTAAGCGATCATGAACCTCCTCTCCGGCTTCACTGACATTTCGTTCTGGCACCTGATTCCAGTGGCGGCGGTTGCGCTGTTCGCCTCGGTCATCGGCGGCGTCTCCGGCTATGGCACGGGGGCGCTAATGCCGCTGGTGCTGGTGCCGCTTGTGGGGGCCGAGCCGGTCGTGCCAATCATCGCCGTGTCGGCGATGTTCACAAATTCCAGCCGCGTGCTCGCGTTTCTCAAATATGCGGATTGGCGATGCATGGCGATTGTGCTCGGCGCTGCGGTACCGACGTGCGTACTTGGCGCCTGGGGCTACACCAAACTCAATAGCGCCGGCGCCGCGCTGGTCATTGGTAGTATGCTGATCCTGAGCGTGCCGCTGCGGTGGCTGCTCCGATACCACGGCGTCAAGATTGGTGACGGCGGACTAGCGCTCGGCTCGTTCGGCTACGGCGTGGTGGTCGGCGGCACCGCGGGCTCGGGTGTGATCCTACTTTCGCTTTTGATGGCAGCCGGCGTCGAAGGCGCGGGCGTGATCGCCACCGATGCGGTGATTTCGATCGTGATCGGCTTGGTGAAAATTCTGGTGTTCGGGATCGCGGGCGTGATTAATGCACAGGTGATTGCCTTCGCCCTGTTGACCGGGCTGGTTGCAATACCCGGCGCATTCCTCGCCAAGGTTTTCGTCGAACGCATGCCGTTGCATGTGCATACTGCAATCCTTGACGCCGTCGTGTTGCTCGGTGGGGTGTTCCTGCTGTGGGGGGCCTTTCGCTGAACAAGGGGCAGGTCAATTGAGGCACAACGGCACGTTCAGTTCGCCAAACTTGCGGATCAATTCCCGAACGCTCGTCGAAAGGCGGTGTTGATCCGCGGGCTGTTTAGTGTGGGAGGAGAGGCGACTCCTTGCTTCCAAGGCCTCCGGCAAGTGCTCGCTCCCGAGCGCGCTCGCTTAGATGGACAGCCTCGATCGTCTGGAGGTGCCTAAAAAAACCGATATTAGCGCAAAGAAAGTTATGGCCATTTAACAACCGGCGGCATGGAGGATAGAATAGATTCTACATTACCGCCGGTCTTTAGACCGAAAATGGTCCCGCGGTCGTAGAGCAGGTTGAATTCGACGTAGCGGCCTCGGCGGATCAGTTGCTCCTCGCGCTCAGCCTCGCTCCAGGGCGTTGTGAAATTCTTGCGAACCAAGCCGGGATAGACGCTCAAGAACGCGCGGCCGACGTCTTGCGTGAACGCAAAGGTCTCGTCCCAGTCGGTTTCAAGATAGTCGTAAAAGATGCCGCCGACGCCGCGCTGTTCGTTCCGGTGCTTAAGAAAGAAATATTCGTCACACCATTTCCGGTATTTGTCATAGGGTGCGATTTCCGCGTGCGAGTCGCAGGCCGTTTTCATTGCAGCATGAAAGGCGATGCTGTCGGGATCGTTTTGAACGCGTCGCTTGTCAAGCAGGGGCGTGAGATCGGCGCCGCCGCCAAACCAAGCTTTGCTGGTGACGACGAAGCGAGTGTTCATGTGAACTGTAGGGACGTGCGGATTGTGCAGATGCGCGATCAATGAAATACCGGATGCCCAGAAGCGTGGGTCATTCTCCGCACCTGGGATCTCCTGGCGAAATTCCGGCGCGAATTCGCCATGCATCGTCGAGCAATGCACGCCAACTTTTTCGAACACGCGCCCGTGCATAAGCGCCATCACGCCCCCACCCGGCTCGCCACTATGGTCGGTGCGTTGCCATGGCGTGCGCACGAAGCGGCCCGCTGCGCGGTCGGCGAGCGGGGCGTTGGCAGGCAGCGCATCTTCTAGCGCCTCGAAGGCCACGCAGACGTCGTCGCGCAGGGCCTCGAACCATGCTCGCGCGCGCGTCTTGCGTGTTTCCAGTTGTCCTGCGTCCATCACTGGCTCCGGCATGCGATTATACGATGGAGCAATTGTAGCGCACGGGCAGTCCTCATAATTGATCCGTGCCCGCGGCGCATGCAGGCCTTGAGCGTGAGAGCGGACATCGCGGTCTCTCTCGATTCGGCGGATGGGGGCACGATCAAGTCGGCAAGACGATCCTTGCGGCATTGGCATCGACAGCGCAAAACAAGATGGCCATCAGCATCGCCAAGGACAATCTGACTCATCTTAGCATCGTGACAACCAGGCCGTCTGGCGGAGTGCCTCGCCGGCAACCATGGCGGTCGCCATCGCAACGTTGATGGACCGCATGCCAGGCCGCATAGGGACCCGCAGGCGCACATCGGCGACCTTGTGCACCGCCTCTGGAACGCCTGCGCTCTCCCGCCCGAACAGCAGGACCTGGTCGGCGCTGAATTTGTGCTCGAGGTACGAGCGCTCAGCTGCGGTGGTCAACAACACCAGCAATAACCGCTTGCGCGTCCGCCACTGTTCGAAAGCCGCGAAGGATGCGTGCCGGATGAGGGACACCTGATCAAGGTAATCCATGCCAGCCCGGCGGAAGGCGCGATCGGTTACCGGGAAGGCGGCAGGCTCGATGATGTGCGCCTCGATGCCCAGGCAGGCGCAAAGCCGCAGAATTGTGCCTGTATTCTGGGGGATGTCCGGCTCGTAAAGGGCGATCCGCATGACGGTCCGAGCGATCTCCATGGTCCCGACGAGGCCAGCCTATACGAATGATTTATGCGACTAATCTTCGCGGGCACCGGCGCGTAATGTTGAGTGGGTCCGCTTAGCCGCCCGGATTGTGCGCATAATGTAGCATTCAAAGCGCGGGCCGGACGCAGGACCGGTGTCTACTTATGCCGGGGCGTTTTTTACGGGCTTGCGCTCTCACGGCAAGGGTGCCAATAGAACGCAACCGACGCGCTGTCCTGCCTTTTTTAGGGCTGCCGCAACCGGGCCGCCCCGCCGCCCAAAGGACTTCGGTCCGGGCTCCAGCCGCGGGCGGATGAAAAAGCCAGCCGGAGGAGAGGGCCAAAGAGGTGACGGACGTGTCTTCCGCGGAGCACACGCGCCGCGACTTTCTCTATATCGCCACAGCCGCCGTCGGCGCAGTGGGTGCTACTGCAACCCTGGTTCCGCTGATCACGCAGATGAATCCGGACGCCTCGACCATCGCAGCTGGCGCGCCGATCGAGGTCGATCTCGCACCTATCGCCGACGGGCAGATCATCAAGGTGTTCTGGCGGTCGAAACCGATCTTCGTCTTCCACCGCACCAAAAAGGAGATCGCGGAGGCGCAGAACGTGAATGTCGCCCGCCTGCCCGATCCGGAGCCGGATTCGGCCCGAGTCAAGCCGGGCCATGACCAATGGCTCGTGATAATCGGCATCTGTACGCACCTTGGCTGTATCCCGCTCGCCCATCAGGGTGAATATGAGGGCTGGTTCTGCCCGTGCCATGGCTCGCAGTATGACACCTCGGGCCGCATCCGCAGAGGTCCAGCGCCAAAGAATCTGCCCCTGCCGCCGTATAAGTTCGTTTCCGACACCAAGATTCAGATCGGCTGAGCCAAAACTTCTATTTAAGGTTCAATCATGAGCGGACACTCGACCTACAAACCGCAGAGCAAAGTTCTGCAATGGCTCGAGAAGCGGCTGCCGATCGGTGGCCTGATTCATTCTTCCTTCGTCGCCTATCCGACACCGCGCAACCTGAACTACCTGTGGACGTTCGGTGGCATTTTGGCGTTCATGCTCGGCGTGCAAATCATCACCGGCATCGTGCTGGCGATGCACTACACCCCCCATGCCGATTTCGCCTTCAAGTCAATTGAGAGCATCATGCGCGACGTGAACTTCGGTTGGCTGTTGCGCTATCTGCACGCCAACGGCGCTTCGATGTTCTTCATTGCCGTCTACATTCACATGTTCCGTGGCATCTATTACGGATCCTACAAGGAGCCGCGCGAAGTGCTCTGGATTCTCGGTGTGATTATCTACCTGCTGATGATGGCTACCGGTTTCATGGGCTATGTGCTGGTCTGGGGCCAAATGAGCTTCTGGGCAGCGACCGTGATTACCAACCTGTTCTCCGCCATCCCGGGCGTCGGCGACGCGATCGTCACCTGGCTATGGGGCGGCTATGCGGTCGGAAATCCGACTCTCAATCGCTTCTACTCGCTACACTACCTGCTGCCGTTTGTGATCGCGGGCGTTGTGGTGCTGCATATCTGGGCGCTCCACGTCGCGGGCCAAAACAACCCGACCGGCATCGAGCCGACCTCGGACAAGGACACGGTGGCGTTCACGCCTTATGCGACGGTCAAGGACGGGTTCTTCTTGGTTGTCTTTTGTATCATCTACGCCTGGTTCGTGTTCTACATTCCGAACTTCCTCGTGCACGCCGACAACTATATTCCCGCCAATCCGGCGGTGACGCCGACCCACATCGTGCCTGAATGGTACTACCTGCCGTTTTACGCGATCCTGCGCGCGATCCCCGATAAACTGTCGGGCGTGATTGCACTGGTCGCCTCGATCGTGATCCTCGCCTTCCTGCCATGGCTCGACACCTCGAGGGTGCGCTCGGCCCGATATCGGCCGCTGTTCAAGCAGTTCTTCTGGCTGTTCGTGGTCGTGAGTATCGGGCTTGGCTGGCTCGGCTCCAAGCCGCCGGAGGGCATCTACGTCATCCTCGCACGCATCTTCACAATTTACTATTTCGCGTTTTTCCTCGTTATCCTGCCGCTGCTGGGCATCTTCGAAAAGACCAAACCGGCGCCGAATTCAATTTCGGAATCCGTTCTGGGCGCGAAGGTGTGAGCCGGAGACGCATATGAAGATGCAGTCAACCATCATCGCTCTCACGCTCACGGGCTGCCTTAGCGCGGCGGCTGCGCCGGTAATCGCGCAGGAGCACGACACGCCAGCTCCGCCAAGTTTGAAATGGTCGTTCTCCGGCCCGTTCGGCAGATATGATCAGGCGCAGCTCCAGCGCGGATTCAAGATCTACAAGGAAGTGTGTTCGGCCTGTCATTCGATCCAGATGCTGGCTTTCCGCAATCTGGCTGACCCGGGCGGACCGGGCTTTTCGGAAGCGCAGGCCGCGGCGGTAGCGGCCGAATACAAGATCAAGGATCTCGACGACAAGGGTGAACCGATCGAGCGCACCGGCCGGCTGGCGGATTATTTCCCGTCACCGTTTGCAAACGAGCTCGCCGCCAAGGCGGCCCATGGGGTCGCGCCGCCAGACATGTCGACACTCGCCAAGGCGCGCACCTATGAGCGCGGCTTTCCTTGGTTCGTGATCGATGTGGTCACGCAATATCAAGAGCAAGGCCCCGATTATATCGCCGCGCTACTGAAAGGCTATGAGGAGCCGCCAACGGGCTTCCAGCTACCGTCCGGTGTGCAGTACAACAAATATTTCCCGGGCCATACCATTGCGATGCCGCCTACACTGCAGGACGGCCAGGTGACCTTCGACGACGGTGCGCCGCAGACGCTTGATCAGTATTCCAAAGACATCGCTGCCTTCCTGATGTGGGTGGCGGAGCCCCACATGGTGGCGCGCAAGCGTATCGGCTTTCAGGTCATGATCTTCCTGATCGTTCTCGCGGGCCTGATGTATTTCACCAAGAAGAAGGTCTGGTATGAGGTTGAGACGCCGCGCGAGATTGCGCACGGGCCGGACCCGAGGAAGACGGTAGTCTGACATCGGGCATTGCAAGGCTTGACGCCTGGGCCCCGTTTGGGGCCCTTTTTTTGGGCCGGTGTTCCGTGTCGAAGGAGGGGGTGGCCCTCATGGTTCGAGACGCGCAACTTCGCTGCGCTCACGTTGAGGTCCGAATAGGATCGTGAAGGCATGACCAGATCTGTACTTGGCGTAATCGGCGGATCTGGCATCTACGAGCTGCCAGGCCTTGCCAACGTGCGGGAGCAGCGCATTTCCAGCCCCTGGGGCGAGCCGTCCGGGCCTCTGCGTATCGGCGAGATCGCGGGCTTGCCGGTCGTATTCCTCTCGCGCCACGATCAGGGCCACAGGCTGTCGCCGTCCGACATTAACTATCGGGCCAATATCGACGTGCTCAAGCGCGCCGGCGTAACCGATCTGGTGTCATTGTCGGCGTGCGGCTCGTTCAAGGAGGAATTGCCTCCTGGCAGCTTTGTGCTGATCGACCAGTTCGTCGATCGAACCCACAGGCGGGAGAGCTCGTTCTTTGGCAGGGGGCTGGTGGCGCACGTGTCGATGGCACATCCGGTGTCGCCGCTGTTGCGCGGGCATCTGCGTGCTGTCGCAATAGCGGAAGGCATCAAACCCCGCTGGGGCGGCACTTACGTGTGCATCGAAGGCCCGCAGTTCTCTACCCACGCCGAGAGCACGACCTACAAACAGCTGGGCTACTCGGTCATCGGCATGACCAATATGCCGGAGGCCAAGCTCGCGCGCGAAGCTGAGATTTGTTACGCGACCGTCGCAATGGTGACAGATTTCGACTGCTGGCACCCGGACCACGACGCTGTCACCGTGCAGGACATCATCAAGGTGCTATTGGCGAACGCCGAGAAAGCCAAACGGTTGGTTGCGCGGCTGGCACGCGATTTTCCGCGCGAGCATGAGCCATGCCCTATCGGGTCGGATCGCGCGCTTGATAGCGCACTGATTACGGCGCCTGATGCGCGCGATCCGGAGCTGATCAAAAAACTCGACGCCGTTGCTGGCCGGGTGCTCGCACGCTAGCTCCGCCACCATGAATATTCAGAACGGCGTGACAATAAGTCCGTAATGCGGCTTCGCCAGCGTGGACACCGGTGACGCCTGAAGCACAGGAAGCTAAGCTTCGGCTGGTCTGGCCCACGATATCTGGGGCGAGGCCCAATCGGGAAGTGAGGGCAGTATGCGGCGTCCCATTTTGTACCTGACGATTGCGCTGGGTGCGGGCTCGTTTGCGGCGTCGGCGCATGCGCAGGAGTAGAATTACCCTAGCCGTCCCGTGCGTATCCTCTCCGCCGCCGCGCCGGGGGGCAATCCTGACGTCCTGGTGCGCCTGCTGTCGCAACGAACCTTTTGAGGCAATAAATTCATTGGGGAAGCGATGCATATCGTCGATGTGAATCAGCAGCCAAGCGAGGAATGGCGGGCGGGCGTCACGACGCGCATGAGAGCGTCGGCAGCAAACAATACGAGTCAGCTTTGCCTGTTCGAGCAATGGTGTGATCCCGGGCACGGCGCGCCGACGCATCTGCACGCAGTCGAGGAAGTGCTATGCGTGCGCGAAGGACAGGCCGACGTTTGGATTGATGATAAACACGCCACCTTGACGAGCGGGCAATTGGTAATCGTGCCGGCAGGGCGCAAGCATGGTTTTTCGAACAGCGGCACGACCATCCTTCATATCGAGTCGACACTTGCCGCGCCCGTATTCGAAGCAGCATATGACGACAAGCACGAGACCCCACGGCGCTGGCTGCCGGACGAGTGAGCTTGGTTGATGACTCCTCGGAACCTTGAACAAGATCTGCGCGCAGCGATCCGCAATATCCCGGATTATCCCAAGCCTGGCATCATATTTCGCGACATTACAACGTTGCTGGGCGACGCGCGCGCCTTCCGCCGCGCGGTCGACGAGCTCGTACAGCCGTGGGCCGGCATGAAGATCGACAAGGTCGCCGGCATCGAGGCGCGTGGCTTCATCCTTGGGGGCGCGGTGGCGCATCAGGTTTCAGCGGGATTCATTCCGATCCGCAAGAAAGGTAAGCTGCCCTACAAGCGCGTCACCATTGGCTATTCCCTCGAATATGGCATTGACGAGATGGAGATGCACGAAGACGCGGTGCAGAAGGGCGAGCGCGTCATCCTGGTTGACGATCTAATTGCCACGGGCGGCACTGCGGAAGGTGCGGTGAAGTTGCTGAGGCAACTGGGCGCCAACGTGCTCGCCGCGTGCTTCGTCATCGACCTTCCGGAACTCGGCGGCGCGAATAAATTGCGCAAGCTCGGTGTGCCGGTCCGCACGCTAATTTCATTCGAGGGGCATTAAGCTGCTTGCAATATTCTGCTCGTTCCAACGAAAGCGGGGCCCCGGTTATTCACGCTCGCGCCCATGCTCTGAATTCCGCTTACGCGGGAATGAACGGATTTTTGCACATCATCCGGAACGTCGGGGGCCCCAAGGACCGATGCCACCGAGATCGACTGGCGGCTGCTTCGGCAAAAACGGCTTGCCGGTGCGCTCGTCCTGCCCGCTTCTGCCCCATGGCCCCTCGGATGCCGGCAGTGAGGGGCGGCCGGGCTCCTGCGGTGGCCCCAGGACAAACGGCCCTGGATCGTGACCACCGGCGAATTTGACGAGCGCCTCGACGCGAGAATCGATCGAAGGGTGCGTGGCAAACAGGTCGGCAAAGCCCTCGCGCGGGTTGTCGACGCACATTTCCATCACCGCTGAATTGGCGCTAGCGAGCTCACCGCGGCCCTCGATCTTGCGTAGCGCCGAGATCATAGCGTCTGGGTTTTTTGTGAGCTCGACTGACCCGGCGTCGGCTAGGTATTCGCGCTTCTGCGACAGTGCGAAGCGAATGACGATCGAGAGCGCCCAGGCGACGACGATCAGTGCAAGGGCAATAATGATGGCCAGCCCGGCACCGCCCCGTCGGTCGCCGTCGCCACTGCGGCGGCGGAATCCAGCATAGTAGGCGTTCTGGAAAAACAATCGGAAGGCCATCTCGCCGAAGAACGAAATCACGCCAGCGATCACCACCGCGATCACCAGCATGCGTACGTCGCCATTGCGGATGTGGGTCAGCTCGTGGCCCAGCACGGCTTCCAACTCGGCGTTGTTGAGAGCGTTGATCAGTCCGCGCGTCACCGTGATCGAATATTGTTTATCATTAAGACCTGTGGCGAACGCGTTGAGCGCTTCGTCGTCGGTGATCTTGAGCTTCGGCATGGTAATGCCGCGCGAGATGCAGAGATTTTCCAAGAGATTGTAGAGCCGCGGTTCTTCCGCGCGCGTGACCTCGTGGCCGCCGGTGATGGCGTCGATCATCGACTGGTGGAATTTGTAGACGATCAGGATCCAGAAGATGGTGCCCGCGGTGGCGAAGGGAAATGCCTTGATCAGATCGTAAAGTGCGGCCTGCACCAGATAATCGAGCGGCGCATTGACCGTCAGCGCCTCGGCCAACAACGCGCCGGCAAACACAAGCAGATAGACCAGGAAGAACAGACCGATGAGCAGCGCGACCGACCGGCGCCTGTTTGACTGAATGTGAGAGTAAAGTCCGTAAGCGGCCATTGAAGTTTACGTCTTCAAATCGCCCTCATGGCTTCAGGACGCGCTACTTCACACCACTCCTCACCATAGGGCTTACGAAGGAGACCTCATCGTGAGGAGCTCGTGTAGCGGGCGCAAGGGAGGTCGGAGAACATTAAAACTTCACGCTCGGTGCCTGCTCAAGCTGGGCACGGGTCTCGCCGAGATCGAAGAAAGTACGTTGCGTAAAACCGAAGATTCCAGCGAACAGCGACGCCGGAAACTGTTGGATGCCCGTGTTGTATTCCTGAACCGCGTTGTTGAAGAAGCGGCGGGACGCCGCAAGCTTGTTTTCGATGTCCGACAGCTCGGCCTGCAGTTGCTGGAAGTTCTGATTTGCCTTGAGATCTGGATAAGATTCCGAAAGTGCAAACAATTGTCGTAGCGCGCCGGTGAGAACATTCTCGGCCGCGACTTTCTGTTCGACACCAGGCGCGGC
>DATFXJ010000195.1:0-2849 GCA_035315965.1 Pseudolabrys sp. | reverse complement strand
CGGAATTTCAAAGCCCTGCTCGGCGAGGCTCTCACGTATAGTCGGATCGCCCAACGTGCTCACGGCCGCGGTATTGAGCTTGCTGATGATGTCCTTCGGCGTGCCCCTGGGCGCAAATAGGCCAGCCCAAAGCGAAAAGTGAAGCACTGGCAATCCCGCCTCGTCCACAGACGGGATATCTGGTGCTACCGCCAAACGTTTTTTGGCCGTGACGACAAAGGCTTTTGCGCTGCCGGCGCGCACATGCGGCAATGAGGTCGCGGTGTTAGCAAACGTCGTCTCGATCTGCCCCGCCACAACATCCTGCATCGCCGGGCCGGCGCCGCGATAGGCCACCAGCCCAAATCGTGTGCCTGTTTCCTTTTGCAGTAAAAGGCCGAGGAGATGACCTGGGCTGCCAGCGCCCACAGTTCCCATTGATGATTTGTCGGGATTTAGCTTGAGCCAAGCAATGAACTCCGTCAGATCATTCGCCGGTACGGCTTTGCTTGCCACGAGCAGCAACGGGGCGTCCGCGAGTAGCAAGACGGGCTCGAAATCCTTCACGACGTCGTACTGGAGCGCATAGATGGCGGCGTTCGCGACGTGAGTGTTCCATATGCCGACGACTAGCGTGTATCCGTCGGGTGCCGCGCGGGCGACCCGGCCGGTCCCGATGCTGCCGTTGGCGCCACCGACATTCTCGATGATGACGGGTTGACCAAGCGACGTCCGCATGCCCTCGGCCAGGATGCGACCGATCACGTCCGTCAGGCCGCCCGGGGCGAATGGCACGATCATCGTGATCGGACGTGACGGATAGGCTTGCGCTCTTGCCGTCCTTGAAACTGCCGGCAACGCCGCAGCGCCCGCTGCTAGATGCAGAAAACTTCTGCGGGGAAGTTTCATTTTGAACCCCCCTTCACATCATTCGATTACTTCGTCGGCACGGACGAGCAGCGAGGCCCCTTGGTTCAAGGAGACAACGAATATCTGGCATCGGCCGCGAGGCATTCGGCCTCCGGAAGGCCGAGTTCCTTCTTGACGATGTTGGTGCCCAATACCATCGAGACCATCTTATACCCGGCGTGGCGGCGTCCCATGCCTTCGCGGCCCATGCCGCAGTCCGACGAAATGATTAGCCGCTCGGGCTCGATGTACTTGAGCGCTTCACGGATCAGCGCCGCAACCTGTTCCGGCCGCTCCACCTGCAAGGTCCGGTGATCGACGACGCCAATGACGACCTTCTTGTCCTTGATGATTTGTCCGATCGCCTTGAGGTCTCCGGTACCGACCGAACACGTCTCGAATGTCAGCGCGTCGGCGTCGACCGTGTTGAGCGCCTCCAATGTCGGCTGATAGCTTTGAACCTGGTCCCAAATTCTCTGCTGACAAGGATTGCCCCAGCAGGTATGGCACCAGACTTCGGTCTTGGCGCGCAGTCCTTTCGTGGTGTTGTTGAATACTTTGACGAGGTCGTCGACGTCGAGCTTGCCGAATGCCTTGCCGCGTGCGGGAACCGAATGGATCATCGGTTCCTCCATCTGGATCACCTGGCATCCGGCGTCGGCGAGCTGGTTGAGCTCGCCATTGAGGACGTTGCTGAACGCCCAGGTGCGCTCCACCGGGTCCTTGTAGTATTCATCCTCGACCGACGCCGCCAACAACTCGGGCAGAATGGTGCCGAACTTGACCGGCCGCTTGGTCATGCGCTGGGCGGTCTTCCATAGCGCGGTATACTGCAAATCGCCTGCGCCGACCGGGCCGACAACCCGCGGCAGAACGCGCGCTTCGACAACATCATGAAGAATATGGCCCCGCGGAAACGCCGCTCCACCTCCGGCATAGAGCACCGGCTTGGCCTTCTCTGCAAACCCCGACATTTGCCTGACGGGGTAGCTTTGCCAGCTCATCCCGCCAACCTCTTCGTCGTAGTGCGCGTCGCCGTCGGTGCAGATGTCGATTCCGGCGACTTCCTGCGCGCGCAGATGTGAGCTAACCGCGTCCTCGTACTGTTCGCGGAAACGCGAATTAACCATCGCCTCAAGGAAACTTCGGCGTTCCAAGGTCGCGGTGTACCAGTGCGGACGCGGCAACGATCCAATGATGGACGTCGGAAGCACGATATTGGAGGAACCCTTGAACATTGAACCTGACCTCGTGTGCGTTGCAGCAAGTTCCGTCAGCTGCGGCCGACGGTGATGGCGCGCCGTTGCGCCATCTGCCAGGGGGTGAGCAGCCGCTCGATCACCGACAGGAGGACGTAAAGCACAAGACCTTCGATGCTCAGCACGATCAAGCTCGCCAGCCCGAGCGCCCCGTCGAGCAGGCCGTTCGCCACCATGACCACGTATCCCAGGCCGGCATTGGACGCCATGAACTCCGCGACCACAGCCCCCACCACGGCGTAGGTCATCGCGATCTTCGCGCCCACGAACATGTGCGGCAGCGCCGAGGGCAGCTCGAAATGCGTGAACAGCCGCCAACGCCCGACATGCATTGAACGCGCAAGATCGACCACGTCGGCGTCTAGCGATCGAAAGCCGATATAGGAATTGATCAGCATCGGCAGAAACGAGATCAGCACTGCGATGACCACCTTCGGCAACAGGCCGAGGCCAAGCCACAGAAAAAGGATCGGAGCAACCGCAATCTGTGGCGTGATCTGCACGAAGATCAGCACCGGCATCAGGATTTTTCCGGAACGCGGATAGAAGTGCAGAGCCGCTGCGCCGAGAATGCCCGCGGCGCTGGCCGCGAGAAAACTGAGCACGATCTCGTAGCCGGTGATCCACGCGTTCGTCGCCAGCGAATTCCAGTCGTTGAAAATCCGGATGGCGACGGTGATGAATGGCGGAAGCAAGTAGTCT